>CANPWO010000040.1 GCA_947584535.1 uncultured Clostridia bacterium | reverse complement strand
TGTGGTCCAACAGTATATAACTATGCACATATCGGTAATATGAGAGCATATATTTTTATGGATACTTTAAGAAAAGTATTAGAATATAACGGATATAAAGTTAAGCATGTGATGAATATTACTGATGTTGGGCACATGACTTCAGATGCTGATGAAGGCGAAGATAAAATGGAAAAAAGTGCAAAAGCATTAAATAAATCAGTACAAGAAATAGCAAAAATATATACTGATGCTTTTATGAAAGATATAACTAGTTTAAATATAAAACTACCTGAGCATATTGTTAAAGCAACAGACCATATAAAAGAAATGGAAGAATATGTAGATGAAATTTTAAAGAATGGTTATGCATACGAAACATCTAAAGGTATATATTTTGATACTTCAAAACTTAAAAGCTATGGTGAACTTTCTAAAATCGACTTAAAAAATCAGTTAGCTGGTGCAAGAATTGAAGTTGATAGTGAGAAAAAAAATCCTCTTGATTTTGCATTATGGATTAAAGCACCAAAAGAACATATTATGAAATGGGACAGTAAATATGGTAAATGCTATCCAGGTTGGCACTTAGAATGTAGTACTTTATCTAGAAAATATTTAGGTGAACAATTTGATATACATACTGGTGGTGTAGACCATATTCCAATTCATCATGAGAATGAAATTGCACAAGCTAAAGGAGCTACAAATAAGCTTCCTGCAAAATTTTGGTGTCATGTAGAATTTTTATTAATTGATAGTGGTAAAATGTCAAAAAGTTTAGGTAATGTATATACTTTAACAGATCTTGAAAAAGAAGGTATATCACCTCTTACATATAGATATTTTTCATATAGTTCACATTATAGGAACAAATTAAATTTTACATGGGATGCTATAAAATCAGCACAAAACTCTCTTGTAAAATTAAAAGAGCAAATTGCTACTCATAAAGGAGTAAAAAACAAGATTGATAAGGAAATTTTAGATAAATATGAAGAAGAATTTTTAAATGCTATAAATGAAGATATGAATATGCCTGTCGCAATGTCTGTTATATTTGATATTGCTAAGCAAAAGGAAAAATCAAATGATTATTTTGAACTAATTAAGAAATTTGATAGAGTATTATCTCTTGATTTAAATAAAATAGATGAAAATACACAAGATATTCAAGAAGAACAAATACCTAAATTAATCCAAGATTTATTAAATAAAAGAAAACTAGCAAGAGAAAATAAAGACTATGATTTATCAGATAAATTAAGAGATGAGATAAAAGAAAACGGATATATTGTAATAGATTCAAAAGAAGGACAAAAGGTAAAGAAAGTGTAGGTAAACTTATGCCAATATTAGACAAGGAAAACAAAGAACAAGTAGAAAAATATAATGAATTTTTAAGAAACTCCCCCTATACAAGACTTACTCAAAGTTTAGAATGGGGAAAAGTAAAAAGTGATTGGAAACAGGAAGCTGTTTATTTAGAAGAAGATGGGAAAATTACTGCAGGTATGACATTACTTTTAGAAAAAGTACCTAAATTAAATAGCCACTTAATGTATTGCTCAAGAGGACCTGTTTGTAACCAAACCGATATAGAGACAATAAAAAAACTTGTAAGTGAAGCTGATACTATAGCTAAAAAATATCATGCGTTCTGTTTAAAATTCGATCCTCAAGTAGAATATAGTGATAAGCTATATAATACGTTTTTGCAAAATGGATTTAAAGTATCTAAGAAAAATGCAGATCATGATAAACTTATACAACCTTTACATGAAGCTGTTTTAAATATTGAGGGAAAAACAGAAGATGAGCTTTTAAAAAGCTTTGCTGAAAAGACAAGATATAATATAAGATTATCAAAGAGAAAAGGTGTTGAAGTATATTACTCAAGAGATGAAGAAGACTTAAAAACTTTTTACGAGTTATATAAAATAACTTGTGTTAGAGATAAAATTGGTTGTAGAGCCTATGAATACTTTAAAAGAATGCTTGATGCTTTCGATGAAGAACATTTAAGAATATATATTACAAAACACGAGCAAGATAAACTTTCTGCAGCTATTGCTATAAATTATGGTGAAGAAATGTTCTATCTATACGGTGCAAGCTCAAATGAAAAAAGGAACTTAATGCCAAACTATGCTATGCAATGGGAAATGATTAAATGGGGACTTGAAAAGAAATGTAAAATATATAATTTTGGCGGTATATTACATTTAGAAAAAAATAATGGATTATATAAATTTAAGACTGGTTTTTGTAAAGAAGAAGGTATTTTGCACTATATTGGTGAAATAGATAAAGTATATAACAAACTAATTTATTTTTGTTATAATACAATTTTACCTATATTAAAGAAAATAAAAAGAAAATTTAGAAAAACAAAATCAGAATAAAAAGATTAATTAATTCATATAATTGTCTATATACTATTTTGGAGGTGATAAGATGTCAAGGCAAATATGGAAACCTGGCACATTGGTTTATCCAGTACCTGCTGTACTTATAACTTGTAGAAATATGAACGAAGATAATATTTTTACTGTTGCTTGGACTGGAACAATATGCTCTGATCCAGCAATGACATATATTTCTGTTAGGAAAGAAAGACATTCATATAATATGATAAGGCAATCTAAGGAATTTTGTATAAATCTTACTACTAAAGATTTAGCTTTTGCTACTGATTACTGTGGTGTAAAATCAGGTAGAAATGAAAATAAATTTAATAGTCTAAATCTTGAAAAAGAAGAATGTACAAAGATTAATGCTCCTATGTTAAAAAATAGTCCTGTTACAATTGAATGTAAAGTAAAAGAAATAAAAGAGCTTGGAAGTCACGATATGTTTTTAGCAGAAGTGGTATCTATTAATATTGACGATAAATATATGGATGAAACTGGAAAGTTTGATATGGAAAAGTGTAATTTAATAGCATACTCTCATGGTCAGTATTATACACTTGGTGAAAATATAGGTAAATTTGGATATTCAGTTAAGAAAAATTAAATATAACAATTTATAATAAAATAAGAGCTATTTATTTTGGATAACTTAAGTCAAGAAATAAGTAGCTCTTTCATTTTATATACTCTAATTTCATACTTAATATATTTTTATATTTATATGTTTATATGTTTATATCTTTTTAAAAGAACCTATTTTTATAATTTATCATTCTGTGTTTAAGCTATAACAAGGCTTTTCAAAAAAAGTTGGAACCTAATTATTGAACCTCTAGACCATAACACTCTACAATACTCTGTAACACTAACTTATAAATCAAAAAAATATTGACTGCCTTGTATTACAGTCATATCAACACTTAGTGATATACCGTGATAATCCATAACACTATATAAAATGAGGTTCTAGGATACCCTAAAACCTCAATTTTTGGCTGGGCTGGCTGGATTCGAACCAGCGAAATGCCAGAGTCAAAGTCTGGTGCCTTACCGCTTGGCTACAGCCCAATATATAATATATAAAGTAGTGGGGTGGAAAATGGGATTCGAACCCATGACCTCCAGTGCCACAAACTGGCGCGCTAACCAACTGTGCTATATCCACCGACAGCCTACCTTAATATTTTATACTAAAATATACATTTTGTCAACATTATACTATTATTTTTTATAAAATATTAATTGTTTTATATGTTTTTTGATTCCCTAATTTTAATAATTTTTAATTTACTAATAAATTCTTGTTCATATATAATAAATCTATCTGATAAATTTCTAATACTCTTACTCTTTATTTTGGCTTCTTTACTATTTTTTATTATTTCATCAATATTAATTTTGCTTTCTTGTATTAGAATATTTATAATATCTTTAGTCTCACTTTCAGCTGTTATATTTATTTTTACACTCATATGTTTCATCATTTTACTAAATATACTAATTTCTTTTATCTTCTTATTTCTTCTTTCAAGCATAGTTTTAGCTGATGAAGCTATTTTTCTATAATTATATAGCTGTTCTTTTATAATAATATTAACATTCTCTAATTCAATATTCCTTAATTCTATTATTTTCTTTAATGTTCCACCAATAAGTTCCTGCTCAATTTTTGCTTTTTCATAAATATATTCTAAGAAAGAAATATCATCATACATATAATTTCACCATTATTATTATTACTAAAAAATAATAGTATTATTCAATAATTAAAAGAGGATAAAAAATCCTCTTTTATATTTAATATTATTCATTTAAGTTTTCAAAATAAAATTTAAGATTAGTTTGTTTAAGTTGCCTTATTATATAAAACACATCTGGAATATCTATAAATTGTTCTAATTTATTTCTCTCTATAACATAAATTAAAACAAGCATAAATTTATAAACATCATACTTATCAAAATAACAAACATCTTTATCTTTAAAAATTTTATCTAAATGGAACTTATTTTCTTTAAATACACTTTCAGTCATACACTTAGTATACCTACCATTTTTTGTATCGTAAATTTTATGAATATATTTGTCACCATCTAAAGTTTCAAAATATCTCACCAATTCTCTTTTACAAACACGTTTTAAGTATTTCTTCTTATTTTCAATATTTTCAGCCCAATGTAAACACTCTGTTTTTTCTTTTGCTATTTTATGGTTATAATCTCTATATTTTGATACTTTCCGTAGTTTTTTTCTGTCTAATACTTTAAAATCTACGGTATTATAACAAGTATTCATATCAATTCCTCCACTTCCTACTTTTAGTATTAACTTTTGTATATATACTAAATTAATTACTTAAATTATATATTAATATATATTGTATGTCAATATTTTTAGCAATACCAACTTATTTTTAAGATAACTTGTTATTTTTTCTATTGACTTTAAATATATTTAATTATACAATAATAATCAGAGGTTGATTAAATTGAGTGAAATCATTTCGTATATAAAAAATCTTAATTTAAGTATTGAATTCCTTGAAAAATTATTACTATCTGCTATAATTTTTGCTTTCTTTTACATAGGTAGTTCTATATTTTCAAGAATAATTGTAAAAATATTTAATAGACAAGATAAAGGAATGTCTAAGAAAAAAATATGTGAACATCCTTTATATACACCAGTTAGATATTTTTTTATATGTCTTGGTATATATCTTGCTATAATTAATTTAGGTATACCACAGGATATTTTTGATATAGTATCAAAGTTATTTAGAGTATCTATCATCTGGTTTATTGCTTTAGCTATTGCTAATATGATTACTCCAAACTCACAAATATTTGCAAAAATTAACAAAAATGTAAAATTTACAAAAAAGGATAAAGCAACTACACTATTATACAAAATTATAAGAGGCCTTATATATTTAGTTGCAATAGTAATCATTATTGCAGAGCTTGGTTATGATATTAATGGCTTAATTGCAGGTTTAGGTGTTGGTGGCCTTGCAATATCTCTTGCAGCCCAAGATACTTTAAAAAATTTAATTGCAGGAATAGTAATGATTTTCGATAAACCATTTATTGTAGGTGATTGGATAGAAACTCCAAATATTGAAGGAATTGTTGAAGATATAACATTTAGAAGTACAAGAATTAGAACATTTAAAGACTCTATAATTACAGTCCCAAATTCAACTATTTCAAATGATATGCTAACAAATTGGAGTAAAATGGAAAAAAGAAGAATCAATTTTGAACTTGTAGCTACATTTGATACACCACTTAAAAATATCTGCAATGCAATAAATAAGATAAAAGAAATGTTAGAAAATCATCCTAATATACATAAAGAGCCTATATATGTTAATTTTAGTGATATTTCAGATAATGGACAAAATATTTTAATATATTTCTATATAGATAGAACTGACTATAGTTCATATCTTGCTATTAAAGAAAATGTAAATTACAAGATAATGCAAATTTTAAAACAAGAAAAAGTAGATCTTGCATATAATACTCAAACAATTTATATAGCAAAATAGCCTAAGTTTCAAACTTAAGCTACTTTTTTCTTTATTAATTATCATACTTTTCATTGTCTTCATTACTTTCTTCTAAAGACTTATACTCGTTATTATGCAGTTGATTAACTGTTGTCTTTTCTTCTTTTAAATTTGCTTTTAATTTTTTATTTTTTTTCTTTACAACAACAATAATGATTATAACTACTATTATTAGTATAGTTGCAATGCCTGCAATTAAAATATATACATAATTACTGTTTAAAAATATTACATCTCCTGTTTCCATTTGTTCTCTTGTTGCAATTAAAGATTGATCTAATTTACTATTAACTAAAATATAGCTTGAATTATGTCTCAAATTGATTTCATAATATCCATCTTCATTTAGACATATATTTGAATCTATTAATTCAAATTTATTATATGTTTCATTAAAATAATACATATAAATTCCTGTATCATTTAATATTGTTTTCATTGAATCTAATGCTTTTACATTTATAGTAGCATTTCCAGGCAATTCACCATTTGAAGCAAATTTTAACAATTGATAATTAGATACTAATTTTTTTATATCTGTATCCTCGTTATTATTTTTTGTATCTAAAGTAACATCTATATCTTTTATATTCTCAATATCTACTCCATTGAATATAATAAGATTTTCTTTATAGTTTATTATTAACTTTTTATTAGTGCCTTTTATTATTTTAAATAATTCCGCACTTATAATTGGACTAACATCTGCATTTATATTTATTACAGCATTATTTGGACTAGAAGAAATACTTGATAAAATACTATCAGTCATATCTTCATTGTTATATTCAAAAACATTATTTTGTTCAGTATCCTCTTGTTTTTGAATTGATATAGTATTTTTAAAATCAAAATATTCAGTTCCACTAACCCTATCTTTACAATAAATTGTAGTATTATCACTTGTAGCTAATATAATAGAATATATTTTATACTCTCCTTCTTTTGTATTAGAAGGGAATGAAATATAGTCACTTCCTGTACCCAAAGATTTTATATATGTTGTAATTTTTTCATTACTATTATTTACAAAGACAATTTTAACATTATTTACTTGTGCATCGGTTGATATATTAACTGGCACTTTTTGATTAACATATGTTTGAGTTGCTCCTAAAGTAATAGAATTTAATTTTAATTTTGTTTTTACTTTATCTGATTTTAAAGTTATAGAATTTTTAAATTCTAATTTATATGAATTAGATACAGATTCTCTTGTTGTATATAATTTACTAAATGTTTTACAATCATATCCCTTTGCCACAAGTAAAACATCTGTTATATCATATTTTGCATCAATCATATCTTGTGGTAATTCAAAATATACATCATTACCAGAAAATTGAAGTTCGATTGTATATGTTAAAGATAAGTCTACATTTTTAAGTACAATAGAGGCATTTTGCAAACAATTGCCTTTTACTCCAAAATCTATATATACCTTTTGCCCTGCTTTTGTTTCATTTGTTTTTAAAGAAAATCTTGTTAAATAAATTGCATTTTCTAATTTAGAAACATCAGATGAAGTGGCATTACTACTTGTAGCATTTGATGATGTTGCATTACATGATGTAGCATTGCTACTTGTAGCATCATCACAACTCTCGTCATTATCACCATAAATATTAACTAAACTATTTGTTTCAACATCTCTTAAATTATTAAAACTAAAATTATACCCCTCTAAAGAGTTAAAATTTATTCTATTTATTCCAATTCCAATACAAATGCCAAGTCCAAGAATACTTAATAAAAACAAATTTATTCTCCAAGTAAATATTTTTTGTTTCTTTTTATTATTCATAACAACCTCCTATTTCTATTTATTATATAATATATTGACAAAAATTGTCAAATTATTTTACATTACATTTCAAACTTATATAATGAAGTGCTAATAGTACCCAAAATATTGGAGTTACTATAACAACCCATAAATTAAAAAAATCTTGTATTAAATAACATATTATTCCCATTAATAAAATAATTGAATATTTATTTTTATTTTTCATTCCTATTTTTATTTGATATGTGATAAATATCAAATAAGATAGTAATCCAAAAATACCAATATTAACTAACATAGTTAGATAAACATTTGAAGCGGTATCATTGATTGATAATTCACCTATTTTTATTACATCATTTGTATATTTACTCATAAATCGTACTGCAAACGTGTCTGGGCCTGTTCCAAATAAAGGATAATCTTTTACAAGTGTAATAGCTCTTTTCCATAAAAATACTCTAAAAGTACCATATTCATCTTCAAATTTTCCATGTAACATATTATGTATTTCATTTAAAGTCCCTATATTAAATGTTTTAAAATATAATACTCCGATACCCCCTGCAAATAAAACAATATAACATATATAAATTGCTATAATAACTTTCTTATTTTCTAAAAAATTATACTCTACTTTATTTTTTAATATATATGCTAAAATCAATAATGCTATAATTATTAGTATAAAAATCATTGTTATATAATTAAATTGGAAATGAAATCTAATCTTTGCTACGTCATAGTGATATTGTGGATTAATAATTACATTTAAAAGATAAGATAACAATATCGTCGCTATTAATATTAAAAATCTATATAATCTTTTACTATTCGTAACAATATATGGGAAAGCAAATAATAACATAACTCCAAAAGCCACTACAGTAATCCTTATATTTATAGCTTGAAAAATTACTGCTCCCATAAATACTGATAAAGCATGTACTATCTTAAATTTAATATTTTCGTCAAGTAGTATAAAAGCTGTAAATGAAATAGTAATTAAAATGCAAAACACAGCTGATATAAAATCAACATTACCAATTGTTCCCATAAAACTTACATTATGAGTACCTATTCCATCTTGATACATATTAAATGGATTAAATCCAATATATTGTAATATACAAACTAAATTAATTAATATAGAAGCTATAGAAAAGTACAAAATATGATTTTTATTAAATTTTCCAAATAAAGTAATAGCTATGAAACTTAATACATATAGCGATATGATTAATAGTCCTTCACCTCTACCTACCCCTATGATTAAATTATAGTCCTTATTAAATGGTGAAAAAATACATGCTATTATATTTATACCTAAAAAAATTAAAGCAAATATTTGTACTCTTTCAAATTTGATATCTTTTAAAATTGTATTTTTTTTCATAATAATACAATATAATATTGTTAAAAATATAATAGCTAAATAAGTTATAGATATATTTAAAAAGTATCTATATTTACATTCTAAAATCTTAAAAAATCCTGTTGAATCAACTAATAAAGGAAATACTAATATAATAACGATTATATATAATTGAGTCACTATATTTAGAAAGCTTTTAATATTAAAATTATTTTTCATTTGCTTCCTCCATTCTTTTATATATCAATTCTTTAATTTTTTTGACACTTCTCCATACATCAGGAGGAACTTGAGTAGGACTTATTTCTATATTAAACTTATCTTCTATATTTTGAATAAGAATAATAAAACTAAGTGAATCCATAATTCCTTCTTCAATTAAATCACAATTTATATATTCGTTTAAATCAATATCACTACCAATAGCTTGTTGTATAATATTTTCAATTTCTTTTTCCATAAAATTAACCCTTTTATAATATAAAACTTTTTCCATTTTTATTTATTGGAATTTCATCTAATATAAATATTTTAGGTATCATATATTTAGGCAACACATCCAATAATCTTTTTTCAATATCTTTTTTTATTATATTTTTATCATTTAAAACTATATAGGCATTTATATTTACCACTTTACCATATTTATCTTTATTAGCCTTTACTATTGCTTTATTTATATATTTTAAATTATATAAATTTTTTTCAATATCTTTTAATTCAATTCTATAACCTTTATATTTTATTTGTTCATCTTTTCTAGAAACATAGTATATTTCATTATCTAATTTATACCCTATATCTCCTGTAAGATATCCGTGACGTCCGCAAAAATCTATAAAATTATTACTATTAAAATTAATATAATCTTTTGCTACACTATCTCCTACAATTAAAATTTCACCCACTTGTCCATCTTTTAAAATATTATTTTCTTTATCTACTATATGAATATTAGTATTAGTTTTCTCTTTTCCAATTGGTATATCTTTCGTTATAATATTTTTGTTTAATTCTATCGATGTAACGGCAACTGTACACTCTGTTGGTCCATAGGAATTTATTATTCTTATGTTTCTAAATCTTTCATATATTTTTTTTACTATATCATTTCTTAAAACTTCTCCACAAAAAAACAATATTTTTAAGTCACTAAAGTTTTCATTATTAAAATATTTATCACATAATAATAATTCTATAAATGTAGGAGTACATACAATCATATTAATATGAGAATTTTTTAAATATATAAAATATTTATATAAGCCTTCATATATACTAGACCCATAGGTCACAAGTGTAGAGCCAACACTTAAAGAATAATATATATCAGCAACAGATAAATCAAATGAAAAAGGAGCTTGATTTAAAACATTATCATACTTATGTTTAATAATATCTACAAACCAATAAATAAATGAATTTAAATTTTTATATGTTACTTCAACTCCTTTAGGCACACCTGTTGTTCCAGAAGTAAATATTATATAGTAAACATCATCTTCTTTCATTAATGGTATTAATTGTATATTTTCTGTTTTTTTTATAATATTTTTTAACACACTAAAAGATATCACATCAATATTATTAACATTACAAATTTCTTCATCGATTGTTGAAATAATAAGATCTGCATTCGATAATTTAATAATATTATTAAGTCTTTCTTTAGAAATAGAAGAATCGACTGGAATATATGTAATTCCAGCAAAAGAACATGCAAGAAAAGAAGTTATCATTGTAACATCTTTATTACCATAAACAATAATTTTTGCAATTTTTTTTTCTAAATTTATAGCATTAAGATAATTATATAAATTACATACATATTTATAAAGTGTACTATAACTTACCTCATATTTTTCATTTCTATATGCAATATTATTTTTATTTTCTTCAAAAACTTTTAAAATATCATCTAATAACATTATTTCACCATAATTTGTTCTTTAGGAATTAAATTATAATCATACATAACTTTAGAATGGTTTTTTAGTATTAATTCCTTATTTAATAATTTATTATTCTTTTTATCATAAATTAGTTTATATACTTTACTATTTCTATAATAAATTCCATTTTCATTTGAAAAATAACTATCTTCTTCCTCTAATTTATATTTATATTCTAGTTCAACATTTGCTCTTATTTCTCCGTATAACATAACCTCATCAAGCCAAACTCTTATTTGAATAGGATTCTCCAAAGTATTTTTAAATCTATAATCTAAATTTTTATATACAATAGAAGTACCTGTACCAAAGGGAACAGTTCTTTTAAAATCAGGAAAAAGAGCATCAGTATGATGATGTAATTCAACCACCTCAAGTGGTGTATTTAATACTAAATAATGTATTAAATTAGCTAATTGACAAATTCCTCCTCCAATTCCTTCATCTAATCTTCCATTTCTAATAAATAAACCATTAAGATATCCTTTTTTACTAGTTGGTCTTCCAACTAATTTCCAAAAAGAGAAAATCTCTCCTGGTTTAACAATTATACCATCTATCTTTTTACAAGCTATTTTTAAATTTTGAATTTTATTTTCTTGTAGTTTCATATTTACGCCATAAAGTTTTCTCCTTAATAATTTAGCATCTCCTTTTAATATATAATTTAAATTTTCTTCCTGTTTATTTACTGCTATTTTCTCTTTTAAGAATTTATCCTTAATATCTCTTAACATACATTCTTTATAAAAAGATAATTGATAAGGAATTTTACCGTACTCACAAAACAATTTTCTCTTTTTCATATTTTATTTTTTCTCCCCATGCTTACTGATTTTCATTTTAGCACATATATTATATTTTTTCAACAGAATAAAATCATATACCAATAAAATAATCTAAAATGCTTTAAAATATTTTCAAATTCCAAATTTTTCTCTGAATACTTTCTCTATATTTTATAAAGTAATAACAACTAAAAAAACAAAAGAAATGCTAGGAAATCATCCTAATATACATAAAGAGCCTATATATGTTAATTTTAGTGATATTTCAGATAATGGACAAAATATTTTAATATATTTCTATATAGATAGAACTGACTATAGTTCATATCTTGCTATTAAAGAAAATGTAAATTACAAGATAATGCAAATTTTAAAACAAGAAAAAGTAGATCTTGCATATAATACTCAAACAATTTATATAGCAAAATAGCCTAAGTTTCAAACTTAAGCTACTTTTGTTATATATTATCTTCTATGTAAAAATGCTATATTATTTGATATTCGCTCTAATGTTAAAGCAATTCTTTTTCTTCTTAAGTAATTTATATTATTAATACTAAAAAAACATCTACCGCTTATTTAATCTATACAATTAATATCACCTTCCATAATAGTACTATATGAGAAATATAACTATATGTTAATAATGTGTTAATAATGAAAAAACAAATTACAAGTATTTTCAAATAATATTTGTAAAATAACGCAAAATATGTTATACTGTATATGTTTATATTTAACTAACAAATGGAGATGATTAAATTTTATGCTATGTTCAGTATGCAAAAAAAATATGGCAGTCATATTTATAAATAAATTAGATAAAAATGGAAAACAAACCAATGAAACAACAGGGCTATGTGTACAATGTGCAAAAAAACAAGGAATAGATCCACTTGCAAATATTATGAAAGAAATGACTAATATGTCTGAAGAAGATATAGAAAATATGTCAGCACAATTTGACTCTATGTTTAATGGTTTTTCTGATGATGATGAAGATGACGATAACTTAAATGAAAACCAAGGTTTTTCTTTCCCTAATATATTTAGTAATCTTATCCCAAAAAGAGAAAAAGAACAGGAAAAAGAAACAAGTTCTAAAGAATCAAAAAAGGATAAGAAAAAGAAGAAAAAAACAAAATATCTTGATACCTTTGGTGAAAACTTAACTGAAAAGGCTAGAAATAATCAGTTAGATGAAGTAATTGGTAGAAAAATAGAACTTGAAAGAATGATACAAATTCTAAATCGTAGAAGTAAAAATAACCCTGCATTAATTGGTGAGCCAGGTGTTGGTAAAACAGCTATTGTAAATGCTCTTGCTATTGCAATTGCTAAAGGCGAAGTACCAAGTAAACTAGTTAATAAGGAAGTATATTTAATTGATATGACATCACTTGTTGCAGGTACACAATTTAGAGGACAATTTGAAGCTAGAATAAAAGGATTAATAGATGAATGTAAATCTCTTGGTAATATAATACTTGCTATTGATGAAGTACATAACATTGTAGGTGGACTTGAACACGATAATTCAATGAATGCAGCAAATATGTTGAAACCAGCTCTTGCAAATGGTACTGTACAAATAATTGGTGCTACCACTTTAAAAGAATATAGAAAATACATTGAAAAAGATAGTGCTCTTGAAAGACGTTTTCAACCAGTAATTGTTGATGAACCAAATGCAGAAGATTGTGCAAAAATACTTAAAGGTATAAAAAAATATTATGAAGATTATCATAAAGTAAAAATATCTGACGAAATTATTAAAGATGCTGTAAATCTTGCTGATAAATATATACATGATAGATTTTTGCCAGATAAAGCTATTGACTTAATAGACGAAGCTTGTGCAAGAGTAAATCTTGAAGATATAAACCTTGCTAAACTTGAAAAATTAGAAATAGAATTAAATAACATTCTTGAAGAAAAAGAAGAACTTGAACAAACTCTTGAAGAAAATTCTAATAATACACAAGAAGAATATAAAGAAAGTGACGATATTTCTACATTTGAAAAAACAGCTAAATTAAAAGAAAAACAATGTAAAATAGAAACTGAAATAGAAAAACTTAAAAAGACAATTAAGCCAAAAGCCGTAACATTTGATGATTTAGCACAAGTTGTTGAACTTTGGACTAAAATACCAGTTATGAGAATAAAGACAGCTGAAACAACAAAACTACTAAATTTAAAAGATAACTTAGAAAAAAAGATAATTGGACAAAATCATGCTATTGCCTCACTTTCAAATGCAATACTTAGAAAACGTGCAAATATTAGAAATATTAATCGTCCACCTTCATTTATATTTGTTGGCCCAACTGGTGTTGGTAAAACTGCTCTTGTTAAAGCTTTAGCTTATGAAATGTTTGATAGTGAAGAGGCTGTTATAAAGCTTGATATGTCTGAATATATGGAAGCACATAGTACATCAAAATTAATTGGTGCGCCTCCAGGATATGTTGGATA
The DNA here is from genome assembly GCA_947584535.1 of uncultured Clostridia bacterium. Classification (GTDB taxonomy): domain Bacteria; phylum Bacillota; class Clostridia; order TANB77; family CAG-465; genus CAG-465. The sequence continues at coordinate 531 of CANPWO010000040.1, read as the reverse complement.
TGATGAAGCAGGACAACTTACTGAAAAAGTTAGACGTAATCCATATAGCATTATACTATTTGATGAAATTGAAAAAGCACACCAAAGCGTATATAACATATTACTTCAAATATTAGATGATGGAAAACTTACAGACTCACAAGGAAAAACAGTTTCATTTAAACATACAGTAATAATTCTTACTTCAAATCTTGGTACAAACTTTAAAAGTGATGGCTATGGCTTTGCAAATACAAAAATTGAAGAAGATTTACTAGAAAACAAGACTTCTGAAGCTTTAAAAGAATTCTTCTCACCTGAATTTTTAAATAGGATAGATGATATTATAACATTTAAGAAATTATCACATAGTGATATTTTAAAAATTGCTAAATTAATGATTAATGAATTGCAAAAAGAAACAAAAGAAAAGAAAGTTTTATTTGATTATACAGATAAAGTAGTAGAATTTATCGTAGAAAAAGGATACAATGAAAAATTTGGTGCAAGACCTTTAAGACGAGCTATACAAAAATATATAGAAGATCCACT
>CANPWO010000039.1 GCA_947584535.1 uncultured Clostridia bacterium | reverse complement strand
CTAAAAGATAAAGTTAATAATATGCAAGAATCAGTTAAATATTATAAATCAATAGAAGAAGGAATAAATAAAACAATCGAAAATGCACAATCTCAAGCTGATAATATAAAAGAAGTAGCTATGAGAGAGGCAGAATCAATTAGAAAAGAAGCTGAAGCTGATTCAAAAAATGAACTTGAAAATTTAAAACAAGAAATAGTAAAAGCTGAATCAGAACTTGAAGATAAGAGAAAACAAATGCAAATATATAAAATAAGAGTTAGCTCAATGCTTCAAGCACAGCTTAATATAATTAATGATGATAGAGATGTATAAGTAATAGAAAGTGGTATATATAATATATACTGCTTTTTTTATACAAATTAATTTGACATAACTATAAATATTTGATATAATTATGCAAAGTTATATCAAATAATATAATCTATAAATAATTATTTAAGGAGGAATTTAAAATGAATGAAAAAGAAATTTATTCAAATTTGAAAGAAGCAGTTAAGGTTAGAAAAGAAATTTATGAAAAACAAGAAAAAGAAAGAGAACGAATAGCTAATTTACCTGAAAATATTGCAGAAAGACATTATAATGAAATTATAGGTAAACTATACAGTTCTTTTCTAGAAGCAATACAAAACTTAACTAATGAAATTAAAAAAGCAAATGATACAAAAACTATTTTATATACGAAGAGTTGTATTATAACACTTTATTTGCGAGAATCTTTAGAGAGTGATGCATCAAAGATGCTTGTAAAAAAGATAAAAAACAAATTAGACGATATAATGAAAGATAATGAATTAAATAGTATTATTGATGCTGATGTAGTTTATAGAGAGTGTATTACAGAAGATGAAGATGACTTTGGCTTTTCACAGTCAGGAATAGTTCAACAAAAAATTATTATAACAATTACCTTAAGATAATTGTTAAAAAAAGAAATGTGATTTATTTACATTTCTTTTTAATGCTAAAAATCAAATTCAAAACGAGAGTAGAAATTTAGACACACACTAAAAAATTAATAATTATAAAAGTATTGAAAGTGTGAATAAAATATGTTAAAATCTATATTAACTGTATATAATATAACAAGGAGAAAAGAATATGTTTGATAAATTAGAAGAATTATTACAAAAATATAATGATTTAACAGAGAAAATATCTAATCCAGAAATTATAGCTGATCAAAATATATGGAGAAAATATATGAAAGAACAATCTGCTATAAAAGATGTAGTAGATAAATATCTTGAATATAAAAAAATAAAACAGGATATGGATGAAGCAAAAGAATTAATGGAAGATCCAGATATGAAAGAAATGGCTGAAGAAGAATATTATTCTAATAAAGAAAAACTACCAGCCCTTGAAGAGGAATTAAAAATATTGTTACTTCCCAAAGATGTAAATGATGACAATAATGTAATCATAGAAATACGTGGAGGAGCAGGTGGTGAAGAAGCAGCACTTTTTGCATATAATTTATATAGAATGTACACTATGTATGCTGAACTTAAAAGATGGCAAATAGAAATAATAGATATAAATGAAACTGAAATAGGTGGAATAAAGGAAGTATCATTTATGATAAAAGGAAAAGGAGCATATAGTAGACTAAAGTTTGAAAGTGGTGTTCATAGAGTTCAGCGTGTTCCGGAAACAGAGGCAAGTGGTAGAATACATACTTCAACAGTTACAGTTGCAGTTCTTCCAGAAGTAGAAGATGTAGAAGTTGAAATAAATCAAAATGATTTAAGAATTGATACATATAGATCAAGTGGAGCAGGTGGACAACATGTAAATAAGACATCATCTGCTATAAGAATTACACATATTCCAACTGGTATAGTTGTATCATGTCAAAATGAGCGTTCACAACTTCAAAATAAAGAAACAGCAATGAAAATGTTAAGATCAAAGCTTTACGAAATTGAACAAGAAAAACAAAATTCGGAATTAGCCAATACTAGAAGATTACAAGTTGGAAGTGGAGATAGAAGTGAGAAAATAAGAACATATAACTATCCACAAAGTAGAGTTACAGATCATAGAATTAATTTTACTATATACCAGCTAGAAAGCTTCTTAAATGGTAATATGGACGAAATGATAGAAGCATTAATTACTGCAGATAGAGCTGAAAGATTAAAAGAAGGTAATATATAGATGATAAATAATAAGTTGTTAAGTTTAATTATACTTATTTAACAACTTATTATTTTTTATAACAAATAATAAATAAATATATTGAAATAAAAAAGTTTTTATGTTACTATATTATAAGAAGTAAAGTATCAAACTATATTTTATATTTTACTATAAAAGTAAGGAGGGGAAAAAGTGAAAAAAACTTTTATAAAAACTTTTGTATTAGCTCTTGGAGTAGCTTTTGCATATAGCTTATCTAATGGCGTTAACGCTACTTCTAACACTCCATGTCAACTATCTGGCAAAAATGTAGTATTTGCTAATGGAACACCTATAACAATTGAAGCAAGAGATGATAATCAAGCAGGTGCTAAAGTAGTATGGGCAGGTGGAAGTATCATTGTACCAGAAAATGCTACAATATTTGGAGGAAAGCATAATTCTGATGAAGCTGTTACATCATCTATAATTATAAAAGGTGGTAAAGTAGCAAATGTATTTGGCGGTGGTATGCATAAAAGTAATACTACATCAGCTAAGATAACTATGCAATCTGGAGAAGTTGACTATATTATGGGCGGAGGAGCTGCCTATCTTATAACAGATTGTGGAGGTGAGTGTACTTTTCCTAAAAATGTTGAAGACTCTAAAAAATCGGATTGTAAAACTGGTAATGTGGAAATTAATGTTACAGGTGGTAAAGTAACAAATGTATTAGGTGGTGGAGAATCATATTCTGATACTGATAATGTTAGTATAAATATTAGTAATGGTACAATTACAGGAGCTGTTATGGGATCTGGTTCAAATGGAAATACTGATAATGCTAAAATACTTGTTACAGGTGGAAATATTGCAACAATTCAATCTGCTAATAGAGGCTTTTTAACATCTTCAGATATAAAAGTTTATGGCGGAGAAGTTAATGAAATAATACTTGGAACAGATGATAATACGGTTACTGCTGCTAAAATTGAAGGTCAAATCTCTATAGAAGTAGGTTATGATGCAAAAGTTAACAACATAAAAAAAGGAAAAAATGGTAGTGCAGATTTATCAGATGATATTTATTCTGCAAAAATACTAGAAAGTGCTATTACTGGAAAGAGTGAACTACCAAAAGAAAAAGTTAAAAATCTTTATCAGGTTGTTATTGACGACATAGTTTATAACTTAGAAGAAGGAAAACAATTAAAAGATATCGAAGGTTATGATTCTATAACAAATAGAGATGGTTATACATTTAAGTATTTCACTGATGGGATCAAAAACTATGATGGAAATACAATTGTAAATGGTCATATCACTTTAAAAACTGTATTTGAAAAAGTAGAAGAAAAAACAACTGATAAAAAAGATTCTACACCAAAGACAGGCTCAGTTGATACTGTTTTATATGCTTCTTTAATTTGCTCAGTAATCGCACTTGGAGGAATATATACAGTAAAAAAATTAGTTAAATAAATCAAAAAATTAGGAATAGAAATTAAAATTCTATTCCTAATTTTTTATATAAATACTCTTTCTATTCTTTCGCTTAATCTTGATATAATTTCATAATTTATTGTATTATTAATATCTGCAATTTCTTGAATATCATCTCCATCTTTAAATATAGTTACTTCATCTCCTATATTAATATCTTCATTAATGTCTGAAATATCAATCATACACATATCCATACAAATATTTCCTACAATTTTACATTTTTTTCCATGTACATATACAGAATATTTATTTGAACAACATCTAGAAAGCCCATCTGCATAACCAATTTGTAATGTAGCTATTTTTTGCCCTTTTTTAGCTATATAAGTCCCACCATAACTAATTTTACAATCTTCATTAATTTCATGTACTCGTATAATCTGACTTTTTAATGTTAAACAACATTTTACATTTTTATTAACAAGACTTTTATCAGGTGCAAGACCATATATTAATATTCCAGCTCTTACATGTGTATATTGATATTTAGAATATTTAATTATACCAGCACTATTTAAAACATGAATATATTCAAAAAAATAATTTTGCTTTTTAAGATTAGAAATAATATCATCAAATCTTTGCAACTGATAATATGTATAATCTTCATCTGTATCTGCGCAAGATAGATGAGTATAAATTCCTTGTATTATAACATTTTTTAAATTATTAGATATATATTTAATACTATCATAAATATTAGATTCATCAAAACCAAGTCTACCCATACCACTGTCTATTTTTATATGCACATTAACATTTTTATTTGCTTTTTTGGCATAATCATTTAACAATTTGATCATTTGAATATCTGAAACTGAAACAGTTAAGTTGTTATCTATTATATCTTTAAAATCATCAACTAAAAATTGTGATGTAACTATAATATTACCTTTTATTCCAGATTTTCTTAAAGTGCATCCTTCTTTTACAAGTGCAACTCCAAAATCTTTTATACCTATTTTTTCCAAAAACTTAGATATTTTAATAGCTGAACATCCATAGCCATTAGCTTTAACCATTGCTATAATATTTGTATCTTTATCTAATTTACTTTTTATATAATTAATATTATCTTTAATACAATTAGTATCAATATATAATTTAGAAGCCAAACTAATTCCCCCTTATATAAAGAATTTATATCATAAAAATAAATTATAAGCAAATAAAATATATTTTAATAATAAATTTTAAAGTATGATAGTATTTTTTTAATGAATTATTAAACAAAAATAAACCATCTTTAATTAATTTTTAAAGGTGGTTTATTATTTATATCAAATTATTAATTTTTTGAAGGCATCATATTTATAACTCTACCAGCTAAATCGTGGAAATTCATTGTTTGTAAGATTATTTTACCTGGTCCAGTAAGTCTAGTTAAGAATAATCCCTCTCCACCAAAGAAAATATTTTTAAATCCTTTTACTGTTTCAATTTCGTATTTAACAGATTTTTCAAAAGCTACTACATTACCAGTATCAACTAAAATACTTTCGCCTTCGCCAAGTTCTCTAATAATTTCATCTCCATCAACTTCTAAGAAAACATTTCCAGAGCCAGTCATTTCTTGCAAAATAAATCCTTCTCCACCAAATAAACCAGCTGAAAATCTTTTTGTAAAAGTAATATTTAATGAAACTGTATTTTCAGCACACAAAAAAGCACCTTTTTGCCCAATAATACCATCTGTATTAGTTAAATCATAAGGAACAATAGTACCAGGAACAGTAGAAGAAAATGCAACTGTTTGATTATCACTTTCTGCTGTATAAGTGTTCATAAATAAAGAATCGCCAGAGAACATTCTACCTAATCCTTTCATAAGCCCACCTTTAGTGTTTGTTTCCATTTTAACATTATTACTTCTCCATGACATAGAGCCAGATTGTGTATAAACACTATCACCAGTATTTAGCTTAAATTCAACTGCAGGAACAGTTTTTCCAATTATATTATATTCCATAAAAATATCCTCCTTTTATATATACAAATTATACAATATAACTATTAGGAAAGTCAATAAATATATATGTGAAATAATATTTATTATTATATAAATTTATTTTTTTTACAAAATATCGATGAAAAAATTATAAAATATATTGACTTATATATAATAGTATGTTATAATAATAAAAACATTGTTTCTTAACGATTATTACTATGTAAACTATGGCGTAAAAGGATGGTTGAAATAGTTGAAAAAAAATATGATAAAATTTAGTTAAAAAAAGAATAATATAAAAAGCAAATTAGTTTATGTAAACTAGTTTGGCTTTTTGTTGTCTTTTTAAGTGTAGGATTTTGGGGGTAAAAAAATGGTTCATGAAATTAAAAATGGAAAAGCTACAAGAATGAGTTTTTCAAATATCAAAGAAGTAATAGATATGCCAGATTTAATAGACATTCAAAAGCAATCATATGAATGGTTTTTAAAATCAGGTCTTAAAGATGTACTTTCTGATGCATCTCCAATAGTAGACTTCTCTGGAAACTTATTCTTAGAGTTTGTAGACTATCATTTAGAAGAAGAAACAAAGTACACTATTGAAGAAGCTAAAGAAAGAAATACAAGCTATTCTTCAAGATTACAAGTACAAGTTCGTCTTATAAATCGTGAAACAGGTGAAATAAAAGAACAAGAAATATTCTTAGGTGATTTACCTGTAATGACAGATAGTGGAACATTTTTAATTAATGGTGCCGAAAGAGTTATTATATCTCAACTTGTTCGTTCACCAGGGGTTTATTATGCCTCAGAAAGAGACAAGACTGGTAAATTATTATATAATGCAACAGTTATGCCAATTCGTGGTACTTGGCTTGAATATGAATCAGATGCATCTGATATGATCTTTGCAAGAGTAGATAGAACTAGAAAAGTTCCAATAACTACTTTAATTAGAGCTTTAGGTGTTGAAACAGATCAACAAATAATGGATTTATTTGAAGATGATGTTTTAAATGCTATTATATATAAAGATCCAGTAAAAACTCAAGATGATGCATTGCTTGAAATATATAAAAAAATTAGACCAGGTGAACCACTACATGTAGATGCAGCTAAAAGTTTATTATTTGGACTATTATTTGAACCAAGAAGATATGATCTTGCAAGAGTTGGAAGATATAAATATAACAAAAAATTAAGTGTTGCTGAAAGAATAATAGGAAAAGTTGCTGCAGAAAATGTAATTAATACTGAAACAGGTGAAATACTTGTAAATGCAGGAGAAACTATTGATAAGGAAAAAGCTTATGAAATAAAGAATGCAGGTATCAATGTAGTATATATAGATGTTGAAGGAAAGAAAGTAAAAATTATTGGTAATAACACTGTAGATATTTCTAAATATTTAGGTATAGAAATTGATAAAGAAGTTATTAAAGAAGAAGTTTATTTACCAGCATTAAAAGAATTACTTGAAAAAGCTGGAGATGCTGATGAAAAAACTTTAAGAAAGAAGATAAAAGCAAATAGGGAAAAACTAGTTGTAAAATGTGCAACTATAGATGATATAATGGCATCAATTAACTATTTCTTAAACTTTAGATTTGGACTTGGAGAAACAGACGATATTGATCATTTAGGAAATAGACGTGTTAGATGCGTAGGAGAATTATTACAAAATCAATTTAGAATAGGTTTAGCACGTTTAGAAAGAGTTGTTCGTGAAAGAATGGCAACACAAGATTTAGATGTAGCAACTCCTCAAACATTAATAAATATAAAGCCAGTTGTTGGAGCTTTAAGAGAGTTCTTTGGTAGTTCACAATTATCACAATTCATGGATCAAATTAATCCACTAGCTGAACTTACACATAAAAGAAGAATATCTGCTCTTGGACCTGGTGGTTTAACAAGAGAAAGAGCAGGATTTGAAGTACGTGATGTTCATCATACTCACTATGGTAGACTTTGTCCAATTGAATCACCAGAAGGACCAAATATAGGACTTATATCATCACTTTCTACATTTGCAAAAATTAATAGATATGGTTTTATAGAAACACCATATAGAGTAATTGATAAAAAAACAGGTGTAGTAACTGATGAAGTAATATATTTAACTGCTGATGAAGAAGATAAATATATTGTTGCTCAAGCAAATGAGCCACTTGATAAGAAAAATAAATTCGTAAATAAAAGAGTTAAAGTTAGACATAAGGATGAAATCATTGAAACAGAAAAAGAAAACGTTGACTTAATGGATGTATCACCAAAACAACTTGTTTCTGTTGCAACAGCAATGATACCATTCCTTGAAAATGATGATGCAAAGCGTGCTCTTATGGGTGCAAACATGCAACGTCAAGCAGTACCTTTGATAAAAACAGATAGCCCAATAGTTGGTACAGGAATAGAGTATAAAGCTGCAGTTGACTCAGGTATCGTTATAATAGCTAAAAATGATGGTGTAGTTTCTTATGTAAGTGCAAATAAGATTATAATTGATACAAAAACTGGAAAAGATGAGTATCATTTAATAAAATATCAAAGATCAAATCAAGGTACTTGTATAAATCAAAAGCCAATTGTTAGAAAAGGTGAAAAGGTTAAAAAAGGTGATGTTATTGCTGATGGACCTTCAACTGATAATGGAGAATTGGCACTTGGTAAAAATATATTAGTTGGCTTTATGACTTGGGAAGGATATAACTATGAGGATGCCATACTAATTTCTGAAGATTTAGTAAGAGATGATGTACTTACAACAATACATATAGAAGATTATGATTGTGAATCAAGAGATACAAAACTTGGACCTGAAGAAATAACAAGAGAAGTACCAAATGTAGGTGATGATGCACTTAAAGACTTAGATGAAAATGGTATTATAAGAATTGGTGCAGAAGTTAGACCTGGAGATATCCTTGTTGGTAAGGTTACACCAAAGGGAGAAACAGAACTTACAGCTGAGGAAAAACTTCTAAGAGCTATATTTGGTGAGAAATCAAGAGAAGTAAGAGATACTTCACTTAGAGTTCCACACGGAGAAGCTGGTACAGTTGTAGATGTAAAAATATATACAAGAGAAACATCAGATGAACTTGCAGCAGGTGTAAATAAAGTTGTTAGAATATATATAGCACAAAAAAGAAAAATATCTGTTGGAGATAAGATTGCAGGTCGTCATGGTAATAAAGGTGTTATTTCAAGAATACTTCCAAGAGAAGATATGCCATATTTACCAGATGGTACACCACTTCAAATAGTACTTAACCCACTTGGTATTCCATCTCGTATGAATGTTGGTCAGGTTTTAGAGGTACATCTTGGCTATGTTGCCAAAATGCTTGGATGGAAAATATCAACACCAGTATTTGACGGTGCAAAAGAATCAGATATAGAAGAATTATTTGAAAAACAAGGCTTAAATAAAACTGGTAAATTCCCAATTCATGATGGAAGAACAGGTGAATTACTTGATGCAGAAGTTACAGTAGGATATATGTATATGTTAAAACTATATCATATGGTTGAAGATAAAATACATGCTCGTTCTATTGGACCATATTCACTTGTTACACAACAACCACTTGGTGGTAAAGCACAATTTGGTGGACAAAGATTTGGTGAAATGGAAGTTTGGGCTCTTGAAGCTTATGGTGCTTCATATACTCTACAAGAAATGCTTACTGTAAAATCAGATGATACTGTAGGAAGACTTAAAACTTATGAAGCAATCGTAAAAGGTGAAAGTGTTCCAGCACCTGGTATACCAGAATCATTTAGGGTATTAACAAAAGAATTACAAAGTTTAGGTCTTGACCTTAAGATGTATCGTGAAGATGAAAGACTAGAACTTAGGGAATCTATTGAAGATGATACAGATGGTGTTGAACCAAACTTTGATGATGACATTGATATGACAACTGTAAATGAAAATGATTTTGCTGGAATGACTCTCGAAGATGAGAATGGAGAAGTTATTGAAGGTGAAGGAGAAGATGATGACTTCGAAGATGATTTTCAAGATAACGAAACTTATGCAGATGATGAAGAATAAAGTATAAGGAGGAAATTTGTAATGCAAGATTTAGAAAAGTTTGATAGATTAAGTATTGGACTTGCATCTCCTGAAAAGATTAGAGAATGGTCTAAAGGAGAAGTAAAAAAACCTGAAACTATAAACTACAGAACATTAAAACCAGAAAGAGATGGACTTTTCTGTGAAAAAATTTTTGGACCAACTAAAGACTGGGAATGTTACTGTGGTAAATACAAAAAAGTTAGGTATAAAGGAATAATTTGTGATAGATGTGGTGTTGAAGTTACTAAGAAAAAAGTAAGACGTGAAAGACTTGGTCACATTGAACTTGCTTGCCCTGTATCTCATATATGGTTCTTTAAAGGAATACCAGGAAGAATGGGACTTATACTTGATATTTCACCAAAAGCATTAGAAAAAGTTTTATATTTTGCTTCATATATTGTATTAGATGCAAAAGATACACCTCTTAAAGAAGGAGATATAATTAATGATAAAGAATATAGAGAAGCAATTGAAAAATATGGTCCTGATAGTATAAGAGTAGGAATGGGTGCAGAAGCAGTAAGAGAATTACTTGCTAAAGTAGACCTTGAAAAATTAAAGAAAAAATTACTTAAAGAATTAGATAAATCAACAGGAGCAAAAAGATCAAAAGTAGTAAAAAGATTAGAAACAGTTGATGCATTTATTGAATCTGGTAATAGACCAGAATGGATGATTCTAGAGGTATTACCTGTAATACCTCCAGAACTTAGACCAATGGTACAATTAGATGGTGGTAGATTTGCTACTTCAGACTTAAATGATTTATATAGAAGAGTTATTAACAGAAATAACAGATTAAAAAGATTACTTGAGCTTGAAGCACCAGATATAATTGTAAGAAACGAAAAAAGAATGTTACAAGAAGCTGTTGATGCTTTAATAGATAATGGTAGACGTGGTAGACCTATAACTGGAGCTGGTGGTAGAGCATTAAAATCACTATCTGATATGTTAAAAGGTAAACAAGGTAGATTTAGACAAAACCTACTTGGAAAAAGAGTTGATTACTCAGGTCGTTCAGTTATCGTTGTTGGACCAGATTTGAAAATATATCAATGTGGTCTTCCAAGAGAAATGGCTCTTGAGTTATTCAAACCATTTGTTATGAAAGAACTTGTAAAAAGAGGACTTGCATTTAATATAAAAAATGCAAAAAGAATGGTAGAAAGAACAGCAGTTGAAGTATGGGATGTACTTGAAGATGTAATAAAAGACAGACCAGTTATGCTTAACCGTGCCCCAACACTTCATAGACTTGGTATACAAGCTTTTGAACCTGTACTTGTTGAAGGAAGAGCAATAAAGTTACATCCACTTGTATGTACAGCATTTAACGCAGACTTTGATGGAGACCAAATGGCAGTACACGTGCCACTTTCACCAGAAGCTGTTGCAGAAGCAAAAATATTAATGCTTGCTTCAAACAACTTACTAAAACTACAAGATGGTAAACCAGTTACTGTACCATCACAAGATATGATACTTGGTTCTTACTATTTAACAGCTGACTACGAAGATGATATAGAAGAAAATAAGAAAAGAGTATACTCTAATGTTGATGAAGCAATGATGGCCTATGATGAGAAGGTTATCGGTATGCACACACCTATTAGAGTAAGAGTAAGCAAAGAAATAGATGGAGAAGTAGTAACAGGAATAATAGATGCTACTCCAGGTAGACTTATATTTAATAGTTATATACCTCAAGATATTGGATTTGTAGATAGAAGTAAAGCAGAAAATAAATTAAAACTTGAAATAGATTTCCCAGTTAAAAAGAAAGAACTAGGACAAATTATTGATAAATGTATAGCAACTCATGGAATTACAGAAACATCAGTTATACTTGATGATATTAAAGCAAACGGATATAAATATTCTACACAAGCAGCTGTAACAGTTTCAGTATCTGATATTGAAATACCAAAGAATAAACCTGAAATACTTGCTAAAGCTGAAGAAAGTGCAGAAAAAGTAATAAAAAATTATAAACGTGGACTTATATCAAATGATGAAAGATATAATCAAATTATAAAAATTTGGTCAAATGCAACTGACGAAATTCAAGCTGAAATAATGAATAACCCAAATAAATTTAACCCAATTCAAATGATGGCACATACTGGTGCGAGAGGTAACCCAACTCAAATAAGACAACTTGCTGGTATGCGTGGACTTATGGCTAATACTATGGGTCAAACAATAGAGCTTCCAATTAAATCTAACTTTAAAGAAGGCCTAGATGTTCTTGAATTCTTTATAGCATCACATGGCGCTAGAAAAGGACTTGCTGATACAGCGCTAAGAACAGCCGACTCTGGTTACTTAACTCGTAGATTAGTTGATGTTAACCAAGATGTAATAGTTATGGAAGATGATTGTGGAACTGACCATGGCTTTGAAGTATCAAGCATAATGGAAAGTGGAGAACCTATAGAAAAACTATATGAAAGAATTGAAGGAAGATATTTGGCAGAAGATATTTTAGATAAAGACGGAAATGTACTTTATACTAAAAATACATATATAAATGATAAAATTGCAAACGAAATAATATCAATGGGAATTGAAAAGGTAAAAATAAGATCAGCACTTACTTGTCAATCTGTTAGAGGTGTTTGTGCTAAATGTTATGGTAAAAACCTTGCAACAGGTGAACCAATTACTACAGGTGAGGCAATTGGTATTATAGCTGCACAATCAATTGGTGAGCCAGGAACACAGCTTACTATGAGAACAATTCATAGTGGTGGTGTTGCTGGAAGTGATATAACACAAGGTCTTCCACGTGTTGAAGAACTATTTGAAGCTAGAAAACCAAAAGGTGTTGCAATGGTAACAGAAATTGACGGTGTAGTATCAATAGGTGAACATGGAAATAACAAAGAAGTAATTGTAACTAAAGATGATAAGCATGTTGAAAAATACATTATTGCATATGGTATGAGACTAGTTGTAAATGATGGCGATGTTGTAAAAGCTGGTGATAGAATTACTGAAGGTTCACTTGATCCACATGATATCATTCGTATTAAAGGTGACGTTGCTGTTGAAAATTATTTAATTGAGGAAGTACAAAAAGTATATAGAACTCAAGGTGTTCACATTAATGATAAACATATTGAAATTGTTGCTCGTCAAATGTTAAGAAAAATACATGTTGAAGATGCAGGAGATACAAACTTAATTGCAGGAACAACAATCGATATGACTGAATTTAATGCAGAAAATAAGAGATGTGCAAAAGAAGGTTTAAAACTTGCTAAAGGTAAAAAGACACTTTTAGGTATTACTAAGGTAGCATTACTTACAGATTCATTCTTATCATCTGCGTCATTCCAAGAAACTGCAAGAGTATTAACTGATGCAGCAGTAAAAGGAAAAGTAGATAAACTTCAAGGACTAAAAGAGAATGTTATAATTGGTAGACTTATACCTGCAGGAACAGGTGTAGTAGATTATAATTCTATACAAGTTGATACAAGAGAAAGTCTTAATAGTTATCAAATATCAGATGATATTGAATTTAGTGATGGAAGTTTAGCAATAAAAAGCGATACAGTAAATTAGTACATTAATTGTTTATATTGTAGAAAAGGAGAAGTTTTTGTAAAACTTCTTCTTCTTTTATTGTTTTTTGAATATATTTATAATAAAATATATATAGTATAAGGAAAGGTGTATTATGAAAAAAGTAGTTGTTTTTATATTTGTAATAGCTATAATAATTATTATTTGTTTTGTTCTTTTAAAAATTCCTGCTGTAAGTAAATCAATAAGTCGTCTAACTGGTCAAGCTTTTTATGAAGAATTAACGCCATATGATAATAATTTTGAAATAAATAAATTAAAAATATCCAATCAATCTTTTTATTATAGTAATTTATCTGATATACAAAAAAATATATATACATGTGTAGCAAATGGTGTAAAGAACTATGAATCTAACTTTGTATTGCAAAATTATGAAGTAATAGATAGCGATACAACAATGAAAGATGTAGAAAAGAGTATGCAAGCTTTTTTTGCTGACCATCCAGAAGTATTCTATGTAAATAATGAATATACAATATCAACAAAAAAAACATTATTTGATAGCTATGTTGAATTAAATATAACGTATACTGTTAAATCAAAACAAGAATTAGACGCAAAAATAAATGAAATCGATACTAAGATAAATGAATATTTAAATGATGCAGAAGGAAAAAATGGCTTTAATGCAGAACTTGTACTTCATGATAAAATAGGTCAAAAAGTAGAGTATTATAATTATGAAAAAATAGAAGATGTGCCACAAGAATGTCATTCAATTTATGGTGTTTTTATAGATGGCAAAGCGGTATGTGACGGTTTTTCAAAAGCATTACAAATACTACTTGATAGAAAAGGAATTGAAAATATATTAGTACTTGGAACTCTTGAAAATGAATCTCACGCATGGAACCTAGTAAAACTAGATGATGAATGGTACAATGTTGACTTAACTTCTGATAAAGCTATAAAAGATGTAGATTCAAATATTATTTTACATACTTATTTTAATGCAACAACAAGTAAAATGAAAACAACACATTCATATGAAAATGAGGAAATAATGCCTCAAGCAACAGGAGAAAAATATAATTATTATAATCAAACAAATAAAGTGATTAAATCTTCAACTAATTTTAATACTAAATTTAAGTTAATGCTTGATAATAACGAAAATGAATATTTATTAGAATTTTCATCTGAAGGAGTATCAGACGTACCTTCTAAAATGGTAGATTTCTTAAGTGCAAATAAATATAAAGATTATATATCAAATAATAAAATAACTTATTATACTATAGCAGATGTATATGTTTTAATGAAAAATAAATAAAAAATTAATTCTCAGGACTTTAAAGCTCTGAGAATTTTTTATATATTATTTACTTTTTCTTTCTTTTTCTATTAGAAATTCAATATAATTCATAACTTCTTTTTGATTACTTTCACTTAGTTTGTGTATTTCTGTTTCAATTGAAGGTTCTTTTGTAATTATAAGTTCTGCTAATATATCATTTGGTGTGATTTCCAAGATATTACATATTTGTATAAGATTAGATAAAGTACAAGAACTTTCACCTCTTTCGATTCTACCATATTGGTTTAATACAATATGTAGATCATCTGCCATTTTTTCTTGCGTAAATTTTTTATTTTCTCTAAATTCTCTTATTCTATTACCTGTATAAATTTTAAAATCCATATAAATCACCACCTAAAGTATTTAAATCAATTATATCACTATAGTTTCCATAAAATAATATCTTAAAATGTGCAAAAGACTACTATTTAGTAACATTATATGTTATTAAATAGTATTAGTAATATATCAAAAAAATATACTAAATAAGTTCGAAAATAAAGTTGAAAAAATTAGTAAGAACTTATTTAATAAAATGCTTGCAAAATATTGACTTTTGCGTAAAAATTATGTATAATATAAAAGTACCTTTATATAGGAAATAAAAGAAAGGGGTGAAGTTTAAGTGCCTACATTTAGCCAATTAGTTAGAAAAGGTAGAGAAGATAAAGTAACAAAATCTAAATCACCAGCATTACAAAAAGGATATAACTCAAGAAAGAAAAAAGCTACAAATCAATCTTCTCCACAAAAAAGAGGAGTTTGTACAGTTGTTAAAACACAAACACCTAAAAAGCCAAACTCTGCATTAAGAAAAGTTGCCAGAGTAAAATTATCTAACACAATGGAAGTAACAGCATATATACCAGGAATTGGACATAACTTGCAAGAGCATAGTGTTGTTTTAATTCGTGGTGGAAGGGTAAAAGATTTACCAGGTGTTCGTTACCACATTGTAAGAGGAGTGCTTGATACAGCAGGTGTTGCAGACCGTATGCAAGCAAAATCAAAATATGGTGC
>CANPWO010000038.1 GCA_947584535.1 uncultured Clostridia bacterium | reverse complement strand
TTATGTGGTAAATATCTTGTACTTTTTAAATCTTTTGATATAATATACATAGTGATTCAACTCCTTTTTTGATTTGTCGTTATTTCAATTATATCAGTTGAATCACTTTTTGTATATATTTTGTTTCACATCTATTGTAACATAACAAAGAATTTTATAGAAAATGAAATTTTTTATTGAAAAATTATGTAAAATATGTTACAATATAACTAAATTTTGTATCATTATATTTTTTCACTAAATAGTGAGAGAAATATTTTCTCTAGCTTTTAGTTTTATATATAGTAAGTTATCAACAATAAAGTTTTAAGGAGGAAAAAAATATGCTTGAAGAAATTTTGACTATGCTTGTAAAAAAAGCAAATCCTGAACGGGATGTGAGTGTAGAAAAAAATGGAAAACGTTTTTTTATACTTGAACATGACACTATTGGATGCAATGATTATATGTTAGATGGGCAATATAGCTACGATGAAGTTGTAGCTTTAAACAATTTAACTGGTTATCATTGTGGCTTTGGTTTTTGCAAGGAAATTGGACCTGTTGCATTTATAGGTGTAGGTAATCCGTACTTTTGTACTACATCAGGGTATTTTGAATATAATGTTCACGAATATGGTACATCAAAAGATGAAAGTGAATATTATTTTAAAGTTTACTCTGATGAGGATGCAAAAAACATAGGTAACTATACTGTATATGGTTTTTATGGTATAGAAGCTGTTGCTACTAAAGCACCAATCGCAAAAATGGATTATATCTATGATTCAAGGTATAAGTGTAAAAGGTATATGGGACAAAATAAGGACAAAAAAATTATTGAGATGGATCTCAAGCTTTCAGGCACATATAGTTTCTACGATGCTCGTTTACTTGCAACTGGTACAACAAAGGACAAAGATGCTTTTACAAGAGAAGAACATCCTATTCAGTTCGCAGTTGTAGGCGGTAATAAGTATGTAGGAATTATTAACCTTTTTGAATATGAAAATGATTTTAAGTTTCGAGATGTATGGGAATATGGTTGTGATGAACCAAAAATTCAAGATATTCGATTTCTTTCAAAAGAAGAAGCAGAAAAAATCGATAACTTCTCTTTGTACGTTTATGTTTGTCCATATAGTTTAACAACAAAAAAATATCCAATTGAGAAGGAAGACAGAACATTTGATAGAAGATTTAAATTCCAGTTACCTGATGGTACTGACTATCGTTTAGTTTAATTCTCAGACAATTAAAAGAATGGGTTATATGATAATTTTCATATAGCCCTTTTCTTTATAAAAAATTATTCAGTTGAAGTAATAAAAATTTGATTAAATTTTTTGCCTTTTTCAATAAAATTAAGTATAATAAAAATAGGAAATGGAGAAACCACATCTGCTTATTCTCATTTCTTATATTTACCAATATACAACATATTTGATAAAATACAAGCGAACAGAACAAATTTAAAAAAATTAAAATCTTATTATTGCAATTTATACCAATTATGATATGTCTAAGAGCGAAAAAGTTGTAGATAACTACGATGTCCGCTCCAGTTTAAGTGTTTTAATAGAATTTTATAGTTCTATAAAGGCACCTTTTTATTTTATACTGGCAATTTGGATATGTTACTCTCATATTACATATAGGAAGTATCTTATCTATTACTCTAATTAGCATGTTCCTAAACTAATAATAAAAATGCTAAACTATTGTAACATTTTAGAAAATTTAGTATAATCATCAATATAATTAAATAATTTATAGTGAGGTAAAAATGAATTTAGAATATGTAGATTATTTTAAAAGCAATAATAAAGATGATATTAAAAGAATATATATAGAATCTTTTCCAAAGAGTGAACGTTTTCCATTTTGGATGTTAAAGAATTGTGCAAAAGAAGAAAATGTAGTATTTGATGTAATATTAGATAATGATAAAGTAATAGGAATGGAATATTTAATTAACTATGATAACATTACTTATTTGATGTATTTCGCTATAGATGAAAAACAAAGAAATAAAGGATATGGTTCGAAAGTATTAAAAGATTTAATAGAAAAATATAAAACTATTATTTTAAGTATCGAAAGGCCTAGAAAAAATTTAGAAAATAGTAAAAATAGAAAAAATTTTTATCTAAGGAATGGCTTTAATGAAACCAATAAATTTATCCTCGATAGTAGAGTTGAATATGAAATATTATGTACAAAAAAAGACTATAACATTACAAAAGAAATTTTACAAAATAGATATAATAGAATGTCTAATTCTACCATAATGAAATATTTGATAAGAAAGACATTTGATAATAATATAAATTTTATAAAATAAAAACATTTATTAAAGAATCCCATAAAAACATTCTGACTAATTTGAATGTTCTTAGAGAATTTAATGTCTATACGATATTTAGTTTATTTCGTAGAGTATTGAAGCTTTTGCTTATTCTCTATATTTTCGTATATGTATTGGTTTTAGTTATATATAGTGTTTCATAATAATTAAAAATAGTTTAATTATATTAAGAATAACTATATTTCAAAATATTATAATATATTAAATAAATTGTAATTTATGGAATGGAGTTTATATGGAAATTATAAGATTAGAAGATAGTAATAATTATATTTTTGATATAATATGTGAATGGAATTATAATTGGTGGGGAATAAGAAATAATGATAGTTTTGAAGCAGTAAAATGCAATTTAGAACACTGTCTTTGCAAAGAAAGATTGCCTCAAACTTTTGTGGCTTTAATTGACGGAGAGCCAGTAGGTATGTATCAATTGTCAATGTCTGATGATTTAATTAGTAGACCAGATATTTATCCTTGACTTATAAATGTATATGTTGATGAGAAATTTAGGGGAAGAAATGTTTGTAGAAAGCTGATGAATACAGTTAAAGAAAACGCTAAAAATGCAAACTTAACAGAATTATTTTTATATACAAAACATATAGGATTATATGAAAAATTTGGTTGGGAGTTTGTTGAAAAAGTAAAGACTTTTAAGGATGATTCACCAATAGAAAGATTATATAGATTAGAAATAAAGTAATTGTTAAATTACAATTTTTAAATAAATATACTTTTGGGTGCACTGTGTAATTATAGATTTTATTAACATTTGCTAAAAATTTCTATAAAAACAATTCGACCAAAATGATGAAAAGTTGGAAAAATATTATTTAGGTAATAAAAAAGAAAATATAATAGTTATACAATGGCACCTTGAAAAAAGATTAGTAAACAATGACATAAATATATTAGAAAGTTTAAAAATATTTTAAAATCATAAAAATTTATTTTAAAGGTGATAATATATGAATTATATAATTGCTGGAACAAGTAGATGTGGAAAAACAATGCTAACTAATAAAATTATAAAAGAATTAAATGGATTTAGTAAAATAAGTATTGATAATATGATTGGTGCATTTGAACATACATTACCGCAAGTAGATATTAATTTTAAAGAAGGCAAAGGAAACAAAGAATTTTTACCAGAATTTATAAACGATTTTTTGCTAGGAGCAATGGATAAAGATAACAATATAGGTTTATACTATGTACTTGAGGGAGATGGATTATCATTTGATAAATTATTAGAATTAAATATGCATAAAGATATTGAATTAATCATTTTAGGCAAAGCCAGTATTAGTGTAAAAGAATATTTTAATGAAATAAGATATTATGAAGGTAAATACTTGTATTCCGAATGGACCAGAGCTTTAAGTGATGACCAATTAAAGTTAAATTGCAAAAATTGGATTAATAGAAGCAAAGAATATAAAAAACTATGTGAAGAAAATAATATTCATTTTTATGATACGTCATATAATCAAGAAAAAGTCGTAAATATGATATTTAATAAAATTAAAAAGCAAAATAACTTTTTATTCAATAATCAATAAATTATTTACAAATAAAACTTATTTTATAAAAATTAAAAGCATAGTATATTATTATTAAAGACGAGAGATTATATAAGTTCATAGAAAGTATAGTGGTTTTAGCTTAGCTATTCCATATCATTATTTACTTTAACTAATCTAACAAAAAATTAGCTTTACGAATAGAATTTTTTATGTTAAAATAAAAAATTGAAAGGAATTGGAGTAACTAATGAAAGAATATTTTTATAAAAAAGAATACAAATATATGTACTTAAGTATATTTTTTTATAATTTTGCTAATGCTTTATCTGAAACTTTTGGAACAGTTATGCTTTATAAAGCAGGATTGCCAATTTACTTGATATTACTAATTTATGGATTTAGATTTTTAATAACAGGATTAATAACGCCTTTATTTATAACAATATCACATAAAATTTGAATAGCTAAATGTATATTAATCTCAAATATATTTAGTATAATAAATTCTTATTTTATGCTAAATAGTGAAAGTATATATGCAAATATCGTAATATTTATAATTGCAATGGGATGCATGGGACTTTCTAATCCATCTTCAGATGCATTATCTAGTAGATATATGTAGAGAATGAACATAGAGGAAGGTTTAATAGTTTTTATTTTATTTCAAAAATATTAGGAACAGTTTTAGCAAGTTGTTTAGTAGCATGGGGAGTAATAAGTGATAACAACATAATTCTATTTAGTTTAATTATTGCTTTCTTTATATTACAGTATATTATTACTATAAAAATTGATTATAAACCAGAAAGTAAGGCAAATACATTTAAAGCAAGTATAGAATATTTAGTACATAGCAAAAGTAAATACAAAATTATTTATGCATTAAGAACAAATCATATAATAAAAAGACTTTTTATACCGTTATATTTATATATAATATTACAAGATTTTGCTATGTTTTCAGTAGTAATTATAGTATCTTTGTTATTTCAAATTATAACTATTACTTTAATTGGAAAATATGCTGATAAAAATTTAAGAAAGTCAAACAACGTAGTATCGAGCATAAGAATAGTGATAACAGCAATATATTTATTTACAAAAAATAAAGTTATAATTTCTTTTAATAAAACCTTGAGTGATAATTTTGAAAAAGTATATGAAACTTCTATACAGACATCAATTCAAAATATTATCAAAAAATCTACAGAAGATAATGAATTATTATCAGCTGTTGGACAAATGAGTTTATGTTTTACAGAAGTTTTTGTATTTTTGTTATTAGCTCTCGTGGCAAAATTTATTGGAGAAAAAGTATTTTATATAATATTCATATTATCAATAATTTCTACGATTGCTATAAACTTTGATATTAAATCAGAAAATAAAATGTAAATATACTTTTTAGTGTTCTGTGTAGTTATTGATTTTTCAACTTTTTTGGAAAGTCCTATAAGAACACTTTTTATATTACTGAAAATTTATCTTAAGTATTTTAGAGATATTTTTACTATATTTCTTGATATATCTATACTATATAGATTTTCTTATATTAAGTTATTCTCGTATTATATATGAGGAGCGTGATTGCCACTTTGATTCGTCATATTATTGTAAATTTTCAGAAAATCTAGTATAATCATTGATATAGATAGTAATTGTAAAGCTTAATATTATTTGAAAGGGGTACATTTAAAATGGAACTAATATATAGAAAAGCAGATGTTAATGATATAGAAGCATTAATAGATTTAAAAATAAAACAAAATTTATTTTATGATAAAATAGATGGAATAATAATGAAAGACGAAAAAATAGTTAGAGAAAGTATAAGAAAAGTATTATTACAAGAATTAAACAAAACGATTTTCTTTTTTATAGCTGTAGATAAAAATGATAATAAAACTGTTGCTTGTAGTGGTGTAGTTGTACATCAAATGGTACCTTCTGATACATGTCTTAATGGAAAAAAATCATATATAACAAGTGTATACACTGATGAAGACTATAGATGTAAAGGAATTCAAAATATATTAATGAAAATGGTTTTAGATTTTCTAAAAGAAATAAATTGTTCTAAAATAGAATTGGATGCTTCTGAGTATCCTGCAATAAAATTATATGAAAAATTTGGGTTTAAGAAAGATAATGAAAAATATATTTTGCAAAATTAAAAAGAAATTGTAATTTTTCTATAAATATAATTTTTTTGTATTGTGCAATTATGTTTTTGGCCAGCATTTGCTAAAAATTCCTCTAAGAATACTCCTACCAATGTGATAATTACTTATAATATTGTGTTGGTTTTAGTTTGTTTAAAGTCGCTATCTTAAATGATTAGTTGTCAAATAAAAAAATTCACTTTAATTAACATAGTAAATTAAAGTGAATTTTTTATGGTATATTTTTAATAAATCCTAATCCTAAATGTAGTATTTCATTATTTAATAATTTCCTTTTTAATCCTTTTTGCAAAGTTGTTTTTTCGGGTAAATTTTTATAATATTCTTCTCCCATGACCACATCAAAAACAAAGTTTAAAAAATCATCTATATTTTCTTCAAATTCTATAATATTAAACATACTTTGAAATTTTACTATATTACTATCATTTGATAATATTTCTTTAACTTCAGGACTTAATAACCAAGTTTTTGTATAGTATGCTAGTTTCTCATTTTTTAGTTCTGAATAATATTTTTTTATATATTTATCTGCCAAACATAATGATTCATTTACTTCTCTTTCATTTAAATCTTTATCTTTTGGAATATGAATATAAATACATTGATGTTTTTCTTTAAAATATTTATCTAATTTATTAAAATTTTTCGAATTTACTTCATATTGTAGTCTCCCAATTTGAATCAAATTACCTTTCATAAAATATGAACCCCACATCATTTGACTAAATCTAATTCCATCTATATCATATTTTATTTTGTCATTAGTACAAAGCAGGTTAATGTTATATTTTTGTAGAGTAATCTGATTATTATCAAAATTCCTATATTCCATGTTTTTAACGTGAAATTTGTAGCCACATAATAATGCTACAACAGGAATCATATAACTACCATGATTTTTAAATATCTTTAATGTTGATTTCCAAGACCATATACTATAATAATTATTGTTATCTGCAATAAATAAAATATAATACATTATATAACATATAAAATTAAGTTTCTTATCATTATTTAGTAAATTTAGTTCATCTATAAATCTTTCTTTAAAATTATTATCAAACTCATAATAATTTAAAATTAAAGTAAAGTCATATTTTTTCAACCAATCAGGCTTATATGATTTTTTTATTTTTTCAAAGCAATTATTCCAAGCACTAGGTATAACTTCTAATGAAATGTAATTTGCTAATTCTTTAATAGTATACATAGTTACCTCCTAGTATTTTAATTAACTAAATTATACTACATTTATATAGCTTTTTCTATATTTTAATTAAGATTTTAAAAATATAATACCACTATAACTATTATATAATAGTTATAGTGGTAAAAATAAACTTTATTCTTTAATTTTCATATTAATGTTGATATTCATTTTTATTATATAAAATAAAATATATAAATCATAATGAGAGTAAATTTCTATTGTAAATTTTGAATGATTATTTTTATAGCTATTGTATATTTTGTCCTTTGGAAATCCGTTGGGGTAATTAAGTATTAGTTCTTCTTCTTGATTAAGTAAAGTCGTAGATTCAATACTAATAGGATTTTTAGACTTAATTGAAACTTTCCAATTATAAAAATCATAGCTAAGTACAATTTCTATACCACAATTTTCAAGTTTGATTTGAATTACAGGTAATTTTATAGAATTTGACTTAATAGTAGATATTACCATTGGCTGGTTATTTTTTCTTTCTTCAGAATTTGGAATAATCATAGTATAAAGTGTATCACATACAAAATTTATGTGATTAAAGAAACTTTTTGCAAAAATTAAATCTTCTTTAGGTTTATTTATCTCTACCCAAGTATTTATATCCATAGGTAAATTTTTATCTTTAACTCCATTATAATTTGAATTTTTTTTCATGATTTTTCCTCCTTTTTAGTATTTGGATTACTTTGCCTCTTAAATTATTAATTATGAAGCCTACTAAAATATTATAAATAGATTATAACATATTTTACATAAAATTTCAATATAAATAAGATTTTATCCTTTGATATGAATTTAGCATTTACACCTTAGATAGTTTTATTTATATAAAGTTATATATAAGAAGTGTCGTGATTTTTGCTTATATTTGGTCATTTTCTCATATATATTGATTTTAGCAATATATAATGTACAATAGCAATTAAAATACAACTAAATACCACTTAAATCAAGTTAAAATTATTGTTAATTTTTATAATATTTAGTATAATTGTTAATATAAATAGTAATTTAATGCAGAAAAAGGTATGTAAAAATTTATATAAGATTTATATGTTAAAAATAAGTAGGGAGATTATTAAAATATGAAAGATTTGGTTTGGGTTGGAATACGAAATTCTGAAATAGAATATTCTAATTTTATAGATAATTCTATAGTTCTATATGGAGATAATGTTAACTCTTTGCAGAATAAAGTTAATAAGAGAATAAATCATAATAATGAAAAAAACTATGATTTTATAGATGAGTTTTATAACAATGAAATTATTAAACAAGTAAAGAAAAATCCAAATATAAAATTTATGTATTATAGCCAGATTTATAGTTTTTATAGTATGAAAAAATTAGGACTATTAAATCATATAATTTGTTTAAATAATCAAGATTTAATAGAATTTGTTAATAATAAATTTAAAATAAAAGAATATTTGAAAGATTATGTTCCTGTATTAAACTATATTTATATAAATGGCGAAGACTACAATTTTGATAAGTTAAGAAAAAAATATGGAAATGTTAAATTTGTTATTCAAACAGAGGAAGGCTCAGGAGGAGCTGGTACAATTGTATTAAGTGAAAATAATAAAAAAGATATTAAATTAGAAAATAATTGCAAATATATGGTCACTAAATATTGCGAAAATAATATCCCTGTTAATATACATATTCTAATTTCACAAAATGATATTACATTATTACCACCTTCTATACAAATTATTGAATTATTATTTAATAAACTAATTTATAAAGGTAGTGACTTTATAGCATATAAAAAAATTGTTAATCCCAAAATGAATTCAAAATTAAAAGAATATGCTTTTTCAGTCGGTAAACTAATGCAAGAAAAGGGATATAGAGGAATCTTAGGAATAGATAGTATTATATATGATGACGAAGTATATTTTATGGAGATAAATCCTAGATTTCAAAATTCTTCTATATTATTAAATAAAGCATTACAAGAAAATAATTTACCGTCATTACAGGAACTACATTATAATTGTTTTTTAAATAAAAACATAAAATTAAAAGCATTTGATGTTAATTATAGTAGTTATATTAATGAATATGGAGTATTAAATAGAAAATTTGAAGTAGAGCCTATAGAAAAATTAGATAGTATAAATGAAAAGATAAAATGTGAAAATTTTAGTTATTTATCTACAGATATATATAATAAATCAATAAAGAAAGGAAAGTAATATGAATAGAGAATTAATACAAAATCATATTAAAGAAAAAAGTAAGAAAGCTTTTACTAATAAAAAGTATGATACATTTTTTGATGGAAAAGTACTACAAATATGTTTTTATAGTGTAGGTTGCAGATTTAGTAAAAATGGAAATTGTATAATGTGTGATTATGGAAAATCAAGGAAAAAAAATTTAACTCCAGATGATATAAAAAAAATTATGCAAAAAATTTTTAGTAATTTAGACAAACAACCTAAAGTATTATTACTAAATAGCTTGGGAAGTATATTAGATGAATTTGAAATGCCAAAAGAAAATATTATAGCTTTATTAGACGAGATTTCAAATGTAGACATAGATGTAATAGTATTTGAAACTCACTATTCTAGCGTTAATGAAGATATTTTACAATTAATAAAACAAAAATTATCTAATAAGTATATAGAAATTGAATTAGGATTTGAAAGCTCCAATCCTAAATATAGGAAGAATTATTTAAATAAAATAATTGACAATGATGCTTTTATAGAAAAAGTTAATTTAATAAAATCTTATGGATTTACAGTTGAAACAAATGTTATTTTTGGTATGCCTTTTTTATCTAATGAAGAGCAAATACAAGATACTGTTCAAAGCATTATATGGTGTTTTCAAAATAATATAGATAGAGTAAATTTATTTCCAATGAATATAAAGCCATATACTTTATTATATAAATTATATGAACTAGGAGAATATAACCCAGTTAAACATGAAGACTTTATAAAAGTACTTAAACTAATACCTCAAGATTATATTGATAAAATTTATTTGTGCTGGTATGGAAATAGACAGTTAAATTATGGTGGAAAGCCAACTATTTTACCAATATGTAATCAATATGAATATGATAAAGTGATGAATTTTTATAGAGATTTCAACTTACACAAAGATAAAAAATATAGAGAAAATTTACTAAAAATTATGAGCTAATATAACTTAGTAATTAATTAAATAAAAAAAAAATATATATTTGTAACTTTTTTGTTTAGTTGTTGTGAAATTATATTTTTTATACTAATATAAACTTAAATAAGATTTAATCTTTTGATATGTATATAATAAATTATAAAATATTGCTAATAGTTGCTTGACTTTTATTTAAAAAAATTGTATATTATATTTGTTAATTAATAAAAGAAACGACACATGTAGAGCTTTTATGCTCGTAAATCTGATTACGGAACAAAAAAATGTAATTGGATACATGTGCTTTTTTTATGCTTTAATTGAAAGGAGAAATGATATAATGCCACAAACAAAATTTCAAAGATTAATGTTTGCTTTAATTACTGTAATTATAACAGTGCCTTGTTTTGTATTTTATTGTTCATCATACGAAGCAGGTGGATTTAATGTTGAAGTTATCAAAAATTCATTAATTTTTATTCCAATTGAATTTGTACTTGCATATCTATGTGAGGTTTTTGTAGGTAGTCCACTATCAATAAAACTAGCGTTAAAGGCTATTAACCCTCAAAAAAATGACCCTATGATAGTAGAAACAGCTATAATATGTGCAACAGTTGGAATAATGTGCCCATTAATGAGTTTTTTAGCTACTATCTTGTATAATGGGATTATAGGAGTAGGAATGAATGGTGCGCCATTAAATGATTTTTTAATTAATTTTATTCCATACTTTTTACAAAAAGTAGTATTAAATTTCCCATTCGCATTACTATCACAATTATTTTTTATTCAACCTCTAACTAGAAAAATATTTAAGGCAATTTTTAAACAAAATGATAGTAAAAAAGATGTAGAGGAAAACCAAGAATTAAAAACAGCATAAATACATATAATTTAGGTATACAAAAACGGCTCAATTTATTTTGAGTCGTTTAAGTTTGTTATTATATATTTAATAAGGCTAACATTTCTTATCCTTATTGATACATATTTTTTTGTTATTTCAATATAATTTAATAAAAACAATTAATATCATGTATGAAGGGAGAAAGAATAAATTGGCACTTTCAGATAGAGAATTACTTGCTAGACTTATAGTTTGCGAAGCAGGTGGAGAAGGAGAAACTGGAATGCAAGCAGTTGCAACTGTGGTAATGAACCGTGTAACTGTACAAACGGGCGAGTATTTTAGAATATCAGAAGGCGGTAATATTAGAAACATAATCTTGCAAAAAAATCAGTTTACTTGTGCATTTGAAACAATAAATAATCAAACTAACCCAAGAAGTATATATAACGTATTACCTGAGCAAATACACTATGAAATAGCAGATTGGGCAATTAATGGAAATAAACTAAATGCTGTAGGTACTTGCCTTTGGTTTATGAATCCAGGTAATAAACAGTGTGCTATGTATTTTCCATCAAATGGATCAGGGATATTTCATACTATGATAAATAAACATTGTTTTTTTCGTCCAACAGAAAAATATAATTCAACATAAGGAAGGAGAGAAATTATATGGAAAATGAAGAAAATATAACTAATAGCCAAGATATACCTGAAAGTTTAAAAAACACAATATATACACCAGCATTTTTAAAAAAATATATAGGAAGATTAGTAAAAGTAGAATTTTTAATTGGCTCTAATTATTTAGAAGATAGAACAGGGATATTACTTGAAGTTGGAGCTAGTTATATTGTTCTAAGAGCAGTTCAAGATAATAATTTGCTTTATTGTGATATTTTTTCAATAAAATTTGTAACTATATCAAATCAATCATTTATATATGGAATGGATTTTAATCCAAATTTTAAGATGTAATTAATAAACAAGTTGTATAAATTTACATTATATAACTTGTTTTTTCTTTTTAATACTTTATATTTTTATATATAAATGATATAATTATAATATATAAGCGGAGGTAAGAATATGAAAATATCTATTGTTTTTGATAGTATAACTGGAAATACTGAAAAATTAGCACAGGAAATAAGTAAAGCATGTAAGTTTAATGATGTAATATCTTATGGTGATACAACTCAAGATATATCAAAGGCAGATGTAGTATTTGTTGGTTCATGGACAGAAAATAAAGATTGTTCAAGTAAAATAAAAGAATTTTTAAAATCTTTAAAAAACAAAAAATTATTTATATTTGGAACTTGTGGCTTTGATAGTGGTAAAGAATATTATAACGAAATACTAAGTAATGTAAAAAAACACATATCAAGTTCAAATGAAATAATAGGTTATTATTATTGTCAGGGAAAAGTACAACAAGAAACTAAAGATAAGTTTTTAAAAAGTATAAGGAAGAATAAAAAGTTAGAAGATGTTAAAAAATTTATAAATAATACAATTAAATCAGATACTCATCCAAATGAAGATGATCTATTTGAACTAGACGAAACACTAAGAAGAGTATAAAAAAAGGAGTTTTATTACTCCTTTTTTGCTAACTCAAAAACTTCATCAACATTTTTTGCAACATTATCTGAATGTGTAACAATAATAATGCACTTGTTTTCTTCTTTTGCTAGTTTTTTAAATATATTAAGTATATCATTTTCAGTATCTTTATCTAAGTTTCCAGTAGGTTCGTCTGCAAGTATAACTTTTGGATTATATGACAAGCTTCTTGCAATAGCCACTCTTTGTTGTTCTCCACCTGAAAGTTTAAGAACTCGTCTATTTGCCTTTTCTTTATCTATACCTACACTTTCTAGTAATTTATAAGCCCTTTCCTTTTTCTCTTTTTTATATATTTTATTAATATCCATAGAAAGTATTACATTTTCAAGAGCAGTTAAGTGAGGTAGTAGATTAAAAGACTGAAAAACTATTCCAATATTTGTACTTCTATATTTATCTAAATTCATATCTTTTAAATTATTATCTTCATAATATATATTTCCTTCAACGCATTTTTCAAGTCCACTAATTAATGAAAGCAAAGTTGTTTTACCACTACCACTTTTTCCTTTTATAGCATAAGTTTTATTAAGTTCAAATTCATAAGAAATATTTTTAAAAACATAGTCATCATTTAATGCATCTTTATATCTATAACATACATTATCTAGTTTTAATATTGCCATAATCATCACGACCTTTCCTTAAGTATTGTAAGAGGAGAAAATCTTTGAATAGAAATCATTGAAGCAATACTACTTATTAATGTTAAAAGTATGCCAATTCCAAGAAGTTTTAGTAACACACCAAAATCAACTACAGCTTCAATTGAATCAACTTGTTTAACATTAACAATACCATTTATACCATTTCTATTTTGTAAATCCGGTCTACCCTGATTATTTCCATCAAACATTTTACCACCAAAATTTTTATTAACATTTTCCATATTATTTTGGCTAGCTTCTATTTCATTTTTAAGAAGCATATTTGCAGTAGGTACACTGATTAAAGCACCAATTAAACTACCAATTAAAAGTCCAATTATTGTTATAATTAATAGTTCAATAATAAACTGTGTTGTAAGTGCACTTTTTTTCATACCGATAGTCCTAAGTACACCAATTTCATATTTTCTTTCTCTAACATTAATCATATTAATAACAAATAAAATAACTGCGCCAATAGCAAAAGTAACAATTAAAAATGTAGTTGCAAAAGTAGATAAATTTGATATAGAACTTGTAGCACCCTCAACTTCATCAAGATTTGTTCTAAGTGTTAAATATTCACTCAATCCTTTTTCTTTAAGTTCAGACTCAAAATTACTAATAGAATCTTTATCTTTAATTATAAAAGTAGGAGTAATGTTATACTTAACAGAGTTATCATTAGATATTATATTATTAATAAAATTTGCATTTGTAATAATTGTATTAGCTGATTTACTAAACATATTCATACTATTTTCACTATCAGAGTTATTTTCAGTAAAAATACCAGAAACAACTAGCTGATATGTTTTGCTTTCATCATCAGGATTTGTCATTGTTATAGTATCTCCAACATTAATATTATTTAAAGTAGCAAGTTCACTATTTATTACACAACTATTACTAGAAAAGTCATTATCAATACTACCTTCAGAAATTGTATATGAACCTGTAATAAAATCGTTCATAGCTTCATATGAGCTATAGCCAGTTAAAGTAAAATCTGCTTGAGAAATATTATTATCAGGCATTTGCATATTATCAGGTCTTTTTCTATTTTCTTCATTATCTGTAATCTCTGATGTAGCCTTATTTATTGTAGATGAATTAACATTTATACTATTTGTATAATAGTAATTTTTTAGATAATCACTATCTGAGTAGTTTTCTATATTTTCAATAGTTAGGCTTTCTATATTGTTAAATTGATCTATCATATCCTTTCTTCCTTGTTCTTTGTCTTCTGAACTTGGATTAAAATTTTTCATAAGCGAGTCTCTATTAACTTCTAAAGTAGCAGAGATATCGTATTGATTTTCATAAGATGTAATTAAATTTTTTGCAGAACTTCTTATTGCAAGAGTAACAGAACAAGCGCAAGCAATAATTACAATAATAATACCAATTAAAATATTTCTGCCCTTATTTCGTATAATTGATAAACAAGCATTTTTTAAAATGTACATAAAATATACCTCCATTTCTTAAAATATGATACATTAAAAATATGTTGAAAATGTGAATAAAAAAAGAAATTTAGTTGAAAAAAATTTGAAAATATATGTATTGTATGTAGAAAAAAATAATGATATAATTACTGTGAAGGTGAGTTAAATGAAAAATGGAATATGCATTAAAACAAACTGTTTTAATTTAAAATACACACTTGAATGTGGACAATGTTTTAGATGGAATGAAGTAGAGGAAAACACATATATTGGTGTAATAAAAGACAGAGTATTAAAGGTAAAACAGGATAAATGTAACATATATGTAACAAGTAATAAAATGGAAAACTTAGAACAAGTTGTAAAATATTATTTTGATTTAAATCAAGACTATGAGAAGATAGAAAATGAAATAAAAAACATAGACGAACATATAAATAATGCATTAAAAAATAGTAGTGGAATAAGGATACTAAATCAAGATTTTTTTGAAACACTTATTTCATATATTATATCAGCAAATAATAATATTCCAAGAATATCTAAATCAGTAAATGAAATATCAAGAAAATATGGCACTAAAGTCATATTTGAAAATGAAGAATATTATTTATTTCCAACAGCTAATCAGTTAAAAGATGTAAGTATTGAAGATTATAGAAAATGTGGCGTAGGTTTTAGAGATAGTTATATATATGATACTGTAAATGAGATATTAGCTGGAAACATAGATATGGATAAAATAAATGAGATGCCAACTGACATATTAAGGCAAACTTTACTTAAATTAAAAGGAGTAGGACCTAAAGTAGCAGACTGCATTTTACTATTTTCATGCCAAAGAGGAGAAGTATTTCCAATAGATGTATGGGTAGAAAGAGTAATGTCAGTGCTATATTTTAATGAAACCCATGGAAAAATGAAAAAGAAAGATATATTAAAATATGCGGATGAAAAGTTTGGTAAATATTCAGGTATAGTGCAACAGCATTTATTTTATAATATGAGGGGTAAAATGATATAGGATGCTATAGAATAATTAAAAAAATACAAGTTTTGAGCTATTTATATAATATTAAAAAGAGGCATTTGTAAAATTATGTTAAATAAAAAGTTAAATGCCCAAAAATAATATAAATAGGGGCAATTAGATTTTTACAAAATTAAAATTTGTCAATGAAAGAAATGTATAAATTGAACTTCTTCTTGGCTGTTCT
>CANPWO010000037.1 GCA_947584535.1 uncultured Clostridia bacterium | reverse complement strand
CTCTAATACTTCGCAGATACTTACGTGTACAGTGGACTTTCACCACCTAGCTATATGCCATGCCTGGCACACAAAAATGCTACTTAAAGATTTTTTTATCTTTAAATAGCATTTAAAAATTTATGGAAATATATTATAAATTAGAAGGCTCGTTTTTTACTAATCCTGTTGTATTAATATAGTAATCATGTGCATTTATTATATCTTGTGCATCCATTTTTATATCAAATATATCATAACAGTTTATCACATACCCAGTTGAATCATTAATATCAAGGTATCTATTTACCTTTTCTATAAATTCTTCTTTTCCATTTACTACAAATACAAATGTCTCATTTTTGTAGTCATGTGTGATTTTTTCATTTAACCATTCAGTATAAAATAGTTTATCATCCATTTTCTTGTAAAATTTAGAAATTATCTTTTTTAATTTTATTTTTTCGCTCTTTTCATTAATATATATAACTTTTACGTTTTTTAGTTCATTATTTATAAAATTATTTGCAATTATACATGCATGTGTTGAATTAACAGTAAAACAACATAACCTTATTTTTTTCATCTTCTGTTCCCCCTTAACTATTTTTATTTTAACACCGCTAATTTAAAAAGTCAATTTCGATTTTTATCCAATTTTGTGTAGTTTTGTAGAATTTTGATAAAATCAAACGACATAATTTGCACTTTTTCAAATTACGATAAATTGCAATTTTTATCTACAATTTTTTTATTATAAATTTTGTATTAATTAGAAAATTTTACCAATAATATTTTTAGGTGATAAAATGTTTAAAAAAATTTTTTTTAAATTAAGTGATGAAAAAAATGTAACAAATAAAATCCTTCCTTTTTTTGTACTACTTCTATTTATTATACTAAATGTAACAATAATATTTAATTTATATTTCAAAAAGGAAGAAAAAGACGATATATTAAGACTTCATGTAGTAGCAAATAGTAATAATTTAAACGATCAAATTACTAAACTAAAAGTTAATGAAAAAATAAAAGAATATTTTGCTAGTTTTCAAGAAAATGAAAATTTAACTAAATCAGATATTTTAAATTTAG
The DNA here is from genome assembly GCA_947584535.1 of uncultured Clostridia bacterium. Taxonomy (GTDB): domain Bacteria; phylum Bacillota; class Clostridia; order TANB77; family CAG-465; genus CAG-465. The sequence continues at coordinate 15,167 of CANPWO010000037.1, read as the reverse complement.
CAAAAAATAATTCATATGATATTATTAATATTGCAAATAGTGTAATTAAGGAAAATAATCTTGACTATAACGCATCATTAAATATAGGAACAATATATTATGATAAAAAAGAAAGTACACTACTTGATATGGAAAAAGGGAATTATGATAGTATTAAAGTAATATTAGGTGATGGAAACGGTAAAAATATTTGGTCCTTAATTGTGCCAAATAAAGAAAACTTAAAAAAACTAAAAGGATTAGAAAGTATACTACCTGGAATAAATCATATATATAATGATGAAACAAATGAAGAAAATGAAGAAAATCAAGATGTTGCATATAGTTTAAAAATATTTGAGATATTCAAGAATTTAAAACAAAATTAAAATAAGAGTTAAGGCTAGTTATTTAAAAATAACTAGCCGAGCTTTTGTTTATTTTAGCTTTGTGATTCGTCGTCAACTTTGTTAAAGAAAGTGAAAGACCAAAGACCCGCAAGACCTACTAAAGTAAATATAATTCTACTTATCATTGAAGTCATTCCACCAAATACAGCACCTACTAAATCTATACCAAAGATTCCTACGCATCCCCAGTTAATGGCACCTATAATAACTAAAGCTAAAATTATACTATTTAAAGCCTTCATATTAAACCTCCTAACAAATAAAATTATTTGTCTATTTATATATTGTGTAATTTTATTTAATTTATACTTTAACAATTAAATAGGAAAAAATAAACTTTTTTTATATTATTTGCAAAAATTATTTTTTTATTAAATTTTTATTAATTTTTTTTTAAAATAAGAGAAGCATTAAATTAAATGCTTCCCTTAATAAAATCATCAATTACTTCATCTTTATATAACATATATAAATCAGCATATTCATTTGCATCATCTGTATATATTATATATTCATATTTAATTCTATTTATTTTTGCTTCAAGTAATGTTTCACTTGACCTTTTCACAGAATATTTTAAAATATATTTTCCTTCTGTATTTCTATCTAATTCATGCAATGCATAATCACCTATAATAACTTCTTCTTTGCCTTTATCCGTAATAATATATGCTAAATCATCTTTAAACTCTATACTATTAAATGGTATTTTATCAACAAGTAATTTTTTTTCAGTAGCTTCAGAACTACTACCTATAGAAATTACTGCAGTTAAAATAAATGCAACCATTAAAATAATTAACATAGCTATATACAATGGAAAACAATAACTATATATTTTCTCTATAATAATGTATATTAACTTTAATATCGATCCTAATAAAACTAAGCCTAATATTAATGTTGCAAAAACCTTTATAACGAAAATTGTATATATTCCACTTTCCCGTGTATATATGTATATAAGTAAATATACAGTATAAGCTAACATTGGAAATGTAATTAATAAATACAATTTATTAATAGCTATTTCTAAATTAGGATTATCATTTCTTCTTCCATCAACTGTTATATAAGCATAAAATATCAATGCATTTATTATACATAACACCAAATATACTCCAATAACCATTTATATTCCCTCCTAAATAATTATTTCAAAGTTTAACCTTAATTTTGGTTACATTTTATCATATATAATTCCACTTGTCAACATTTATGTAAAATAAAAGGAACTGATATTGTTATCAATTCCCTCTATATACGATTTATTCCATTATTAATAATAATGCTAATTTTTCTTCTATATCTGTAGTATATATGTAATACTCATACTCTTCCTCTTCAATTATCTTTCCAAATATATTTTCTTTTTTAATTTTTGTTAATTCTTTACTTATATACTTTCTATTTTCTGTCTCCTCATCTTTTACAAAATTATATTGATTTAAATCGATTTTTTGCTTTTCATTATTTTCATCTATTATAATAGCCTCATTTATATTGTTTGCTATATCAACATTATTAAAATCAATATGTTCAAAATAACACTTTTCTACTATAACAGATTTATCACTTATTTTATATGGTGATACAGCCGTAATAATTATTATTAATATATATATAACAATAATCATAATAGATAAACTTATATTATCTTCAAAAACCATTTCATCCAATATTCCAAAACTATAAATAGAAAGTAATTTAACTATATTTGATAAAATCACCACACATAAAAGTAATGACATCATAATAATTATAAATAAACTATCATATATTTTATCATTTGTAGTAAAAATATAAATAAAATATATAATTGAATATATAATTATTGGTATAGATATATATGTATATAAGTTAGGTACAAATCTATTATCTATCTCATCAAAATCAATTATAAGAACTAGAAGAAAAAGTATAAAATTTATAAATAATAATATACCATAAAATATAAACATCATTTATATCACCCCTTTAAAAATTATTTTTTTGGTTTGTAAATTTATGTTAATATTATAGCATAGAAGTATAATAAAGTCAATAAAAAAGAGTCTAGTCAGTTGCTAAACTCTTTTATTAATATTACTAATCACAATATTTTTTTAATATATCATATTCTTCTTTATCACCTGTATATATTGAATATTTATATTCTTCTGATTCATTTGTTATATTAAAGATATTTCCAGCTTTAGAATATTTGGCACTCTTTTTTATATACTTTTCAGTTCTGTTATACTCAAATTCTTCTAACGTATAGTCATCTAAATCAATTACCATTTTATCATTATTTTCATTTAATATAACAGTAATTTGATTATTATCATCTATATCACTTAAATCATTATATACTATCTCCTTAAATTGAATTTTTTCTAAATTAATTGTTTTTTCATCAATTTCCGCAAAACTAACAACTATAGTAGAAAAAATAAAAACACCCACGAAAAGAGCTGTTGCTATCATTAACATATCTAAAAATCCATCTATATCAATAGTTTCCATATAATCTCTAACACATATCCTTATAATTTTACCTATATTACCTATTATACTAAGACTACACATAATTATTGTAACAACGAATACATCTATATTTAAATATATACCTGCTCTATTAAATATCACATATAATAAATAATATACTGAATATAAAGACATTGGAACTGTTATATATTTATATAGTCTATCTATAAACTTATATACTTCTATCCTTTCTCCAAATGCAGCAAGAATAAATATTATAAGATTTATGATATTTAAAATTAAAAAAATTGTAAATAACATTTTATATCCCTCCTTAAAGAATTATCTTAAAGTTTTAACTTATATACTTCGTCATTATATCATTTTTATTTGCAAAAGTCAATAATTATGTAATTTATAATTTAAAAGAACTTGAAATTAGTAAGTGAGTCTTCAATTTGTTCACTTCATTATTCAAGTCCTTTTTATATTATTGGTTACAATGTTCTAATAGTAATATATATTCTTCTATATCAGGTGTATATACAGTATAAGTACAATTCTCCTCTATTGTAGTATTATTAAAAAATTTCTTTTTTATATTTTTTTGCATATACTTTTTTATATATTTTTCATTTTTTGTATCACTTATTTCTTCTACATTAAAACTCCATAAAGAAAGTTCACTTTCTTCTTGATTTTCATCTATTACTTTAAATTTTATCTCTCCACCATTTAAAACTTGCTTAAAATCAATTTCCTCAATTTGAAATTGTTCAACTTGTATTTCTTTTGTTTCATTATTATTTTTAACATATTTTATAGCTATTAATGATAAAGAAATAGCTGCTATAAGAGCACCAAGTGCAATCGTAAGGATAGCACTAATATCATTTTCAATAGGAGAAGAAAGTGTTATTATCACATATATTTTGTTTATATTACTAAAAATTACTAGCCCAAACAATACAAACATAATCACCCTATAACTTAAATCAAGACATAATTGTTCACCTTTTACTATCAAATATATAAAACAAACAACTGAATAGATTAATACCGGTATTGTTATGTATATGTATAGCCGTTCAATTATTTTTATATTTCTATTATAAAACAATAAGTTCAACATAAATAAAATAAAATTACATACTAATAATACTAGATAAAAAATAAATATCATTTTTAAAACCCTCCTTGCGTAAAATTATTTTTTCAAGCTATATATAAATTTTAAGTTTATTTTATCATAGTTCCTATTTTATGTCAATATTATTAAAAATGATTCTAGCTATTTAGGAATTAATCAGATATCAAAAAAGCACCTTGCTTATGAACTCTACTTTTTAAAGTAACGTTCATTGCAAGGTACTTTTGTTCTTATTTGCTATTCAACATAATACTCAGCAATACTCTTCTCATTTGCATCATTAGTATAAATTATATACTCATAATTATTTAATTCTTTTGAAAAGAATAAATTTTGCTTTACTTTTTTAACTTCATATTTTTCAATATGTTTAGTTGAGCTATCTTTAACTTCAGAGATTTTATAATCTTTTGAATCATCAAAGTTATATTCTTCTCCATCGTCCTTTATAATAGCAATGACATACTGCTCTTTATTTTCATCGTCTTCGGATACAATCTTTTTAAAGTTTAGTGTCTGATAAGGTACATCTTCAACTAAAACATGTCCATTCTCAGGTTCATAATCACTAATTGTAGTAATCCATGCAGTAACTATGCCACATACTGAAAGTATAAGGAAAGCTGTATATATGCCTCCAAGTACTGTTTGAAACTTCTGATTTATAATACTAGAAGTACCCATAAGTACAGAGAAACCATCTTTCTCCCTTCCTCTTACTATAAGCAATACGTAGAGCTTAAACAGATTTGTAAATATTATTATTGCAAAGACTATCGTAAGTATTAAGCGATTATATCCTATACTATATAACCCTGTTTTACTTGAATACATGAATATAATATAATATACCAAATATCCAATTAAAACTACGCTATCAAAAGTATAAAGGAAACTTAATATCCGCCCAAATCCTTTTGATTTTTGGCTTATACCTTCACTGAAGACTCCACCCAAGAAAAAGAATATAAGCTGAGCAAGTAAAATAGAAAGTAATATAAAGAACTGCATAAAAACACTCCTCTCAAAAATTTTTTTAAGTTTATATTATTTTTATAGATTAATTCTATCACAATATTATGTAAAAGTCAATACTTATGTAAAACTAGTTCTGATTTTTTATCGAATTAAATATTTTTCTATTTTTTTAAATCAAGTAAATTGTTATAATCCGATATATTATCTGCATAAATATTGTATTTTTCCTTTAACTCAGAAGTACAAATATTTAAACTTTCATACACTTCAACTTCTTGGTATTTTTCTACATATCCATCTCCATTAATTAGTTCTATATTTCCAAGTTGCTCATCTGTAAACTTTAATTGGTCAGTATAGTCATTAACATTTATAATAATACTTGTATTACTTTCTTCAAAACTAGGTAGTATTAAAATCCTATCATAAGAGTAGGTTTCTAGTATTTCGTTGCTATTTTCTGCAATATAAGTCTTGCGACAAAAAGTAACAGCTATTAAAAGTAATATGAAAATTATAGCATTTCCAAAAATATATATTCCTGATAATATTTTTTGAAATTTTTTATGTATGTATTTTGATAATCCAAGCAATACTAAAATTCCATCTCCTTCTCTTTTTCTTACTACAAATAAAACGTAAAGTTTTAGTAAATTGATAAATATAATAAGTATAAAAGAAATAGTTAAAATGATTTTTGTATTCATATAAGAATATATACCATCTTTTTGATAATAAATATATACTAGATAAAAAATAGAATAAACTATAAATATTATTCCATCAAATTTAAATAATTTAAATACTATACTTAAATAATTTAAATCACTATATGTAATTTTACCTATATAGTATATAAAACTTATACCTAGAATTAATACCTGAACTAATAACATACTAAAAAATATATTAAACATTTTATTCACTCCCTTTTAAAAATTATTTTTTAAGTTAGATTATATTATCAACATATATATTAACATAATTTTGCAAATAAGTCAACATAATTTTGATTTGAGGATATAAAAAAGTATGGGTATAAAGATAAATAACCCATACTTCTCGTTAAAGTTCCCTGTAAATCAGTACAGAAAATTTAACATACTATATAAATCGTATATCACCATCGATATACTTAATATTATTATGTGAAAAATAAAATATTTTATACATTATTTATTTTTATTTTTTTTGATTTTTTTTAACATATTTTTTATACATTAAAATTCCAGAAGCAACAGATACATTTAAAGAATCTATATTTTTACTCATTTCAATTTTAATATTTTTATCTGATATATTTTTAAAATATTCACTTACTCCATTTGCTTCATTCCCAAAAATAAATGCACATTTTTTATCTAGTGAAGTTTCTTCGATACTATTACTTTCCTCTAAAGTAGTTGCATATATAGCATATCCATTATCTTTTAATTTTTTAACAAGCTCATCTTGCATTTCTTGTTTTATATACATTATATTTTCTCTTAAAATTGAGCCCATAGTTGATCTTACACCTTTTTGAGAATATATATCTGCTGTTCCTTGTATACATATAACATTTGGAATATCAAATGCTTCTGCACTTCTAATTATTGTACCTATATTTCCGTAAATCTTGAATTCTATCTAAAATTATAACATCTTCACTTAATATAATATCGTCTATTGTTTTCTCATTAATTTTAACTACTGAAAGAATTCCTTGTGGAGTCTTAGTATCAGTTATATGCTCAAACACATCTTTACTTAACTTTATTACTTCAATTTGATTTAACTTCTCTATTTTTTTTAATAATTCTTTTCCACCATTTAAGGTTTGCAAAATCTCTTTAGAATAAGCGATAAACATAATGTCTATCGCTTTTTTTATCTCTAATATTTCTTCTACAACCTTAATTCCCTCTATATAAAAAGCATTGTATTTTTGTCTAAATTTCTTTTCATTTAAACTTTTAATATACTTTACCTTTTCATTAGATTTACTAATAATTGTATCCATATTATTCTCCATATTTATTTATATTACTGTGCATTTTGTTCAGTTGTTGTTGTTTGTGTTGCATCAGTAGAGTCAGTTGTTGTAGCATCTGTTGACTGTGTATCTTCTGTTGTTTCTCCATCAGTTGTAGTATCAACATTTGTTTCTGTATCACTTTCTTCTGCTGATGTTCCTGAAATTTTTGCAACTAATTTCTTTAGATATGTTTCGTCTACATCTAATTCTTCACTTAGTTTATTTATATCTTCATCAACAAATTCTTCTCTTTCAGTTTTATTTTTAGCTCTACCATTTTCTATTTTTTTATTTAATTTTATAATATGATAACCTGCTTCAGATTTAACAAGAGCTGCAGTAATTTCGCCTTCTTTTAAGTTCTTTACTGCATCAGAATACTCTGTATAAGTGTTTCCATCCATATACATTGTATATTGTCCACCATTTTCTTTAGTTCCTGTATCTTCAGATAACTCTTTAGCAAGAGCAGCAAAATCTTCACCTGCAAGAGCTCTCTTTAGTGCTGCTTCAGCTTTTGCTTTAACCTCAGCTACTTTATCCTCTGAAAGCTCAGATCCTGTACTATCATCAGTAGTTTTAAATAATATATGACTTGTATCATATCCATAAAGGTCTGCATCTTCTCCAGAATTTTCTTTTATATATTTAATTACATCTTCATCTTTTGCTTCATCAGCTAATTTTTCAAGATATGCAGTAATTGTATAATCGTTATAATATAGTTGTTTCATCTTAGCAACATCTATACCTTCATTTACAAATTGTTCAACTTGAGATTCATCATTAAATATCTCATCAACTTTTGCCTTATCTTCAGCAGATAATGTTACTCCTGCATCTTTAGCTCTTTTTAAAATTATCATATCAATTCCAGCTTTTTGAGCGATTTGTTTTGGTATCTCATCTGCAGGATATCCATAATATTGAAGCATTGGTGCAAAAGTTTTGTAATATACATTAAAATCTGAAGTTGTTACTGAGCCACCTTCAAATCTAACAACTGGTTTTAAGTTAGTATTATAGAAATAAAAACCAAATAGTCCAAAAGCAATTACTAATATACCAATTATTATTGATGCCATAACAATCTTCTCAGAATTTACTTTTTTTACTTTTTTCTCTAATGCCTTGATTTCTTTCTTTTCTTCTTTTTTCTTTTCTGTTTTTTCGGCTTCTTCTTTTTTTGCTTCTTTAGCTTCTTTTTTATCTTCTTTCTTTTCCTCAGTCTTTTCTTCTGACTTTGTTTCTTCTTCAGTTTCACTTACAGCTTCTACGTCTTTTTCTTTCTCTACTTCTTCTACTTTTTCTTCTTCAGTAGTTTCAGCTTGATTTTCTACTTCTTCTGCCTCTTTAGTAGAGTTTTCTTCAGTTGTAGTCTCTGTAACTTCTTCTACTTTTACATTTTCTTCTTGAACTTCTTTTTCTTCAGTTTCATTATTTACTACATTTTCATTTTCCTTATCCATTTATTTACCCCTTTTCTTCAATTAATTTTTTAAGTTCTTGCTGTACATGAACAAGTATATCATTATTTACTTTGTTTGTCAAACTAATTTTTAAATTATTAGGTTCTATTTTTAATATATTTCCATATTGAAATATTTTTGTTATACCAAGTTGCTTAGCAAGATTTCTAATTTCCACTATCTTTATTAAATTTTCAGTTTCTTTTGGTAAACTACCAAATCTATCAAGTAATTCATCTATTACATCAAGAGAGTCCTCATTTGTTTGTATTTCAGATATTTTTTGGTACATTACTATCTTTTGTATTGGATCTTTTATATAGCTATCACTAATATATGCAGATACTTGCAAATCTATCTTAACTTCATTTTCATTAAATAAATTAGCTTTATTTTTATCTAATCCTTCTTTTTCGTATTTTATAGCTCTTTCAAGCATTGCAAGATACATCTCATATCCAACTTTTGCCATATGTCCGATGTTGTTCTTTTCCAAGAAGGTTGCCAGCTCCCCTTATTTCTAAATCTCTAAGTGCTATTTTAAATCCACTACCAAACTCAGTAAAATCTCTAATTGCCCTAAGTCTCTTTTCTGATAGCTCACTTATTTGCTTATCTTTTTTATATGTTATATATGCATATGCAAGTCTACTTGAACGCCCTACTCTACCTCTTATCTGATATAGTTGAGCAAGTCCTAATTTATCTGCATTCTCTATTATAATTGTATTAGCATTTGGAATATCTATACCATTTTCAAGAATTGTAGTACATACAAGGATATCAATTTCATGGTTAATAAACTTTAGCATTATATCTTCTATTTTCTTTGGTTCCATTTGTCCATGAGCATATGCTATTTTAGCAAAAGGCACCATTTCTCTTACTTTAGCAGTAACCTGTTCGATATCTTCAACTTTATTACTGATATAGAAAACTTGCCCATCTCTTGAAAGTTCTTTTTCAATAGCACTTTTTATAACTTGTGTGTCATACTCTATAACAAAAGTATGTATTGGTAATCTTTCAATAGGTGGCTCTGTTAAAGTACTCATACCTCTAATTCCAATCATTGACATATTTAAAGTTCTTGGTATTGGTGTAGCAGTCATAGATAATACATCAATTGTTTCTTTAAGTATTTTTATAGATTCTTTTGCTTTAACACCAAATCTATGCTCCTCGTCTATAATTAACAACCCTAAGTCTTTAAAAAACACATCTTTTGAAAGAAGCCTATGTGTACCGACAACTATATCTATTTTACCATCAATTAAGTCTTTAAGAATTGCTGTCTGCTCTTTTTTAGTTTTAAATCTACTTAGCATTTCAACTCTAATAGAAAATTTTTCCATTCTTTCTTTAAATAGTCTATATTGTTGCAAAGAAAGTACCGTTGTTGGAACAAGATATGCTACTTGTTTTCCACCCATTACTGCTTTAAAAGCCGCACGCATAGCTACTTCTGTTTTTCCATATCCTACATCACCACAAAGTAGTCTATCCATTGGCTTATCTTTTTCCATATCTTCTTTTATCTCTATTACAGATTGTTTCTGGTCTTCAGTTAATTCATAGCCAAAATCATCTTCAAATTCTCTTTGCCATGGACTATCTTTTGGAAAAGCATAGCCTTGCATATTTTCTCTTTTCGCATAAAGCAAAACGAGTTCTTTTGCTATCTGCATAATATGCTCTGATACTTTTCTTTTTGTTATACTCCATTCTTTTGTTCCAAGTGTATTTAGTTTTGGAATAGTATCATCATCACATACATATTTTCTAACTAAATCTAATTGATTAATTGGCACATAAATATTACCATTATTTGCATATTTTATCTTTATATAATCTTTTAAGTGCTTATCTACTTCAAGTGTTACTATACCTTCATAGATACCTATACCATGATTTTCATGAACTAGGAAATCACCAATTTCTAATTCATCAAAGTTATTTATCTTACTTCCAATTTCATTTTCGCTTTTTCTTCTTTTATTTAGTTTAACACCACTTACAGTTTCTGCAATAACAACTAAGTCAGATTGACACAACGAAAAACCTGAAGAAAGGATGCCTTGCATAATATATATATCATCTAAGCTTTTTTCCATTTCAGTAATACTATATATTACTTTTACACTTTTTCCATTTTCTAAAAGATAATTTTTTATCTGCTCTACTCTAACATTTGATGGAAATACAAATAATATATTTGAATTTTTGTTTTTCTCTATATCACCAAGTAAAGTTTCAGAAAAATTACGATAAAAATATTCTTCTTTAGTAGTTATATTAAATACTTTTCTATGTTCGTGTATTTTTGAATCTACACATAATTTTTCTAAATATATATTATTTAATTTTTCAAGTTTAGGCTTAATTTCTTCAAAGCTTAGATACCTATTTACAAAAGGGGTATATATGTTATTTCTACTAGAAAATACTTTTAATGCTTCTTCATTTTCATATATAATATCTTGTATCCTACCTATACATCTTGTTGGCTCATCTAAAAAGATATTATAATTTTCTAAATAGTCAATTAGATTTTCACTTTCATCTTTAAAAAACTCAAAATATTTATCAAAAATATTTTCTAAACTACTATTTTCTATTCTTTCAATATCTTTTAATATATTTATTTTTAAATCTGAATTTATATCATCTCTATCAACAAATTCTTTTAATGAGTTAATTATATATTTTCTTTTTTCATTACTGATATACTCTTCTGTTGCATATGGTATATTGATTTTTTGAGTTTGTTCTATACTTCTTTGCGTTTTAACATCAAAAGTACGCATACTATCTATTTCATTTCCAAATAGTTCAATTCTATATGGAAGCTCACTATCTGTAGTATATATATCAATTATACCGCCACGAATAGAAAATTGTCCTTTTCCTTCAACTATATCAGCTCTTTTATACCCTAGTTTATTTAAACTATCTACTAAAGCATTTAAATCTACTGTATCACTTAGCTTTAAGTTCATATCAAGTCTATCAAAAGTCTTTTTAGCTTTTATATTTACAAGAAGTGAATATATAGTTGTTACTACGATATTTCTTTTTCCTTCAAGTATTTTTTGTATTGCGTATGAACGCTGTGTTTCAATTTCATTACTTTCTGCTTCTATATCATAATAGTTTATCTGCTTACTTGGCATAAATATTATTTCTATATCTGTACTAAAGAATTTTAGATCATTTAATATTTTATTTGCTTGATAAACATTACTACATACTATAATTGATGGTTTATCTAACTCTTTTGTAAGGGTATATACAAGCATGGCTTTAGCACTATCAGTTAAACCGATAGTGCTTAAATTTTTTATATTACCTTTTTTTAATTCGCTTTTTAAACTTGTATAATTTTCATCCTCATTTAAAATATCAACTAATATACTCATCTTTTTTTCTTTTCCTAATATATAATTTATACTAATTTTCTATATATGACTTTAGAAAATCGTCTATAGACAATACTTTTATACCTAATTCTTGTGCTTTAGATAATTTACTTCCAGCATTTTCCCCTGCAATTACAATATCTGTTTTTTTAGATACTGACGAAGAAAATTTACCGCCATTTTTTTCAATAATATTTGCTACATCATTTCTTGAATAATTATCAAAAGAACCAGTTACAACGATAACCATATCTTTTAATTTTAAAGAATCTAATTGTTCTTTACTACCTTTTAAATTTACATTAGCTTTATCTAGTTTTGATATAATCTCTCTTGTCTTATCTTTCCTAAAGAAATCATAAACTGATTTTGCCATTACAAGCCCAAAATCATTTAAGTTATTAAGTTCTTCTACACTTGCATTATATAACTCATATATATCATTATAATTACTTGCAAGTATCTTAGCAGCTCTTTTTCCAATATGTCTTATTCCAAGTCCAAACAATAATTTATCAAGACTATTATTTTTTGTTTCATTAATTGCATTTATTAAATTCATAGCAGACTTAGGAGCAAATCTCTCTAATGAAAGTAAATCTTCATACTTTAAATAGTAAATATCTGCTACATCACTTAATAAATTACTTTCTATTAATTGTTCAACTACTGCCTCTCCCATACCTGAAATATCCATACAATCTCTTGATGCAAAGTGTATTATACTTCTATATATTGTAGCAGGACATTCACTATTTGTACATCTTAAAGCTACATTATCCTCTTCTTTTTCTAATAACTCACCACAAACTGGACAGTTAGTAGGCTTTATATACTCTTTTTCTTCACCTGTTCTTGCCTCTTTTTTAACATATGCAACTTCTGGAATTACATCGCCAGCTTTTTCTATTACTACAGTATCTCCAATTCTAATATCTTTTTGCTCAATAAAATCAAAATTGTGAAGTGTTGTCTTTGATATAACTGAACCTGCTACTCTAACTTTTTCTAGTATAGCCATAGGTGTAACTTGACCTGTACGACCAACCTGTGTAATAATACCAAGTACTTTAGTTTCTTTTTGCTCAGGTGGATATTTATATGCAACAGACCATTTAGGTACTTTTATTGTTTGTCCCATTTCTTCTCTTATATGCAAATTATCCACATTAATAACAGCACCATCTATATCATAAGCAAGACTTTCTCTTATATCCCCTATTTTTTCTATTTCTTGTATAACTTCCTCTTTAGTATTACATACTTTTCTTTTCTCAATAGTTTTAAAGCCAAGTTCATCTAAAAAATCAAGTCTTTTGCTATCTGTTTCAAACTTTCTTCCTTTTAATACTGTAAATACAAATATACTTAAATTTCTGCTTTTAACAAGATTACTATCAAGTTGTCTTAGTGTTCCTGCAGCTGCATTTCTTGGATTTGCAAGAATTTGTTTTCCCTTTTCCTCTAGTTCTTTATTTATCTTTTCAAATTCTTTTCTTGGCAAATATACCTCGCCACGAACTTCAATAGTTTCATCTGTATTTAAAGTTAAAGGAATATCTTTTATACATTTAAGATTTTCAGTTACATCCTCTCCTATATATCCGTCTCCTCTTGTTGAGCCTCTAACAAGTTTACCTTTTTCATATTCTAAAGATACAGAAAGTCCATCAATTTTAGTTTCAACTATAAACTGAGTTTCGTTACCATATTCTTCTTTTACTTTATCTACGAAACTTGATACATCAACATATGAAAAAACATCTTGCAAACTTTGCATTTGTACTTCGTGAGTTACTTGTGAGAAGATTTTCTTTGTTTTTCCACCAACTTTTTGAGTAGGTGAGTCTTTTGTTACAAACTCTGGGTTTTCTTTTTCTAGTTTTTTTAATCTTTGTGTAAGTTTATCATATTCAAAGTCTGATATTTCAGGGTTATCTTCTTCATAATATTTTATATTGTTATAGTTTATTTTTTCTCTTAACTCTTCTATTTCTTTTTTTATCGCATCTTTATTTGTACTTCCTGCAAACAAATCTATTTGTCCATCTTCCATATACATCCTCCATTGCTATTTACTTTTAAATTATACCATTATTGTGCTTATTTTACAATAAATATATACGAAAAATACCTAGAAAAAATATTTCCAGGTATTTTATATTCTTAAATCAAAGTAAACCACCAAATGCTTAACGCAAAAAGAATTACATCCAAGACCAAAAGAATAGTCACCCACACTTTAGTAGCAGTTTCCATTTCCTTTCCATGTTGATTTTTTATAATCGCTATTGCAAAAATAGCAATAAGTATGGTTATTACTACCAACGCAACTCCTACAATAATTTCTAAAATATTCATTTTATTTTCCTCCCTTTGCATAATCAACAAATATTTTTTACTTATATATTTACATTATACAGCACTTTATATAAAAAAGCAATGTTTTTATTCAAATCACTTTTGTTGTTTATATACAATTGCACATATTTCTTGACATAATATAGCTTGCATGATATAATCTAGTAAATTATTATTTTTTTATTTAATAATTTAAATAAATTGTAAAGGAGAATTCAAAATGAATAACTACAGTAATGACCTTCAAAATGCATTAAGTGAATTTCAATCTAAAAGAAATGAGCTTGAAAAGCAAGAACTCAAAAAAAAGCAAAGAGAAAGAACTAAAAAGAAAAAGGAAGAAATTGAGGAAAAAAAGTTAAAAAAAGAACTAAAACGAATTAATAAAAAACATTCAGTTTACCGAGTTAATGAAATATTTAATAGAAATAAAGAAAAATTAATTGATGATACTTTAAAATTTTTCTTAGATAATCTTAATAACAATATTCTTCCTCCTTATACTTTTGAAACTACTACTACTAAGTTTTATTTTGCTAGCTTTATAGGATTAGAACTTGAAGAGGAATCTAAATTGCTTAAGGAACTTATAGTTAATGAGATTTTAAAGCAACTTCCAAAAGAATATGCTTCTGCTTTAAATGTAAAAGTAAAAGGATTTCAAAATTGTCACTCTATTAAATCAAGTTTTATTACTGATAGTATTTGGAGCGAAACTAAATTTAAAGTTACTATAACATTAAATTTTTAATTACTATTTAATATATGGTAATTTTGTATAATTAATACATATTAGAAAACACTAGAAAGGCTTATACATATTAGTCTTTCTAGTGTTTTTTTGGTTCTATAATAAATGTTGGGGTGTAAAATAAATTTTTACACTTCAACATTATTTTTTAGTAAAAAAATTGC
>CANPWO010000036.1 GCA_947584535.1 uncultured Clostridia bacterium | reverse complement strand
TATTTTATACAATATTTATCCACAAAATACATAATTCTGTTACTAAAATTTTATTTCCTAGTCTGAATAGTAACAATTGTATAATACTTATCTTTTTTATACTTTTTATATAAGTTGTATTTTTTTGTATATTTTGGTATAATGTTTAAGGAAAGGCAGTGAAATATATGTATAAAGCAGGATATATAACAGTTGTTGGAAAACCAAATGCGGGAAAATCAACACTTGTAAATAAATTAGTTGGATTTAAAGTAGCAATCACTACACCTAAGCCACAAACTACTAGATTTAATATTAAAGGAATAGTAACAAATGAAAATGCACAAATGATATTTATAGATACTCCAGGAGTTCATACACCAAAGCATAAAATGGGCGAGTATATGATGAAAGGTGTAAAATCAGCAATAGATACAGTTGATGTAATTATATATTTAGTAGATGCATCTAAACCAACAATAGATAATGCAAATGAAGAGATAATGAAAAATATTGCAAATTCAAATAAAAAGGTAATTCTTGTAATAAATAAAATAGATAAAATAGAAAAAGAAAAGATACTTAAGATTATAACTATATACAATGATTATATGAGACAAATTGGAGGAACTTTTGCAGAAATTATACCTATTTCTGTATATAAAGAAGATGGTCTTGACATACTAATTAAGCTTTTAGAAAAACACTTACCTCAAGGCGATAAAATATATCAAGATGATGATATAACAGATATAACTGAAAGAGAATTAATTGAAGAAATAGTTAGAGAAAAAGCTTTAAATAATTTAAACGAAGAAGTACCACATAATTTAATGGTAGAAGTAATAAAATTTAAGAAAAGAAAAGGTATTGATAAAAAGAAAGTATATGATATAGATGTAGATATAATATGCTCAAAGACATCACATAAAGGTATAATAATTGGCAAAGATGGTGCAATGCTAAAAAAGATAGGAAGTCAAGCAAGAGTTGATATTGAAAAAATGCTTGAAGATAAAGTTAATCTTAAAATTTGGGTAAAAGTAAGAGAAAATTGGCAAGAAGACGAGATGTATGTAAAAAACATAAAAAGCAAATTCTAATATAAAGGAATATCATACATTTTTATAAATAGATTAAATTTACATTTTTTTATTTAAATAGACTTTAATAGACAAAAATTTCTGTATATTGAATATTTTAATACATAGACTATTACTAGAAGGTGAAGTATATGTACGAAAAAATAGCATGGGAAAATTTTTGTAAGACTGGAGATATTGAAAGTTTTTTAGAATATAAAAAAATACTTAAATTAAATAATGAAATGCAAAATTTAGATGGAGAAAAAGGTGACGTTATAAGTGAACTTGATAAAAGTAAAGGGGATAGTAATAAAGGAAACAACATATAAAGAAAATGATAAAATAATTACGCTACTTACAGATAAACTTGGTAAAATTTCTTGTATTGCAAGGGGAGCAAAGAAAACAAATAGCCCTATTCTTGCAAATTCTCAGTATCTTGTATATAGTGAATTTGTGTTGTATAAAAGCAAGAAATTTTATTATATTAACACAGGAGAAGTAATTAATACTTTCTATAACTTAAGAATTGACTTTGATAAATTAAATTTAATATTTGAACTTACAAGGATGATAAATAGTGTAACGGATGAGAATCAAGATACGGAAAAAATATTACAGTTGTTTTTAAATACAATATATGTAATGGAAAAACAAAATAAAGATATAAATGTAGTAGTTGCAATATTTAAGATAAAACTATTTGTTTTACTTGGTTTTGCACCAAGAACTACAGTATGTTCAAATTGTAATAATCCACTTGAAAATAATGTTATATATTATGATTATGTAAGTAATAGATTCTTATGTGAAAATTGTACGAGGGAAGATAAAAGAAGGTATATTAAAATATCAACTGCAACTTTAGTAGCAATAAGATATATAATCGCATCAGATATAAAGAAAGTTTTTTCTTTTGAACTTAAAAATACAGCAGATTTTAAATTATTTGGACAAGTATTCTCAGATGCAATGTCAAGTGGTATATAAAAATATAGGAGGAAAGTTATGAAAAGAAGGGTAGTTATAATAATTACTATAGTATGTATAGTAATAGCTTGTTTTTCGCTTGGTGTAATTATTGCAAATATGGCAACAAAAGATGAGCAAAATATAACAGAAGAAAAAGCTAATAAAGAAATAGATACTAGTAGTGCTAAAGAGGCAAATGAAGCTACTGGGCAAGAAGTAGTATTAGATAGTAAAATTGGAAGTGAAGTATTATCTAAATTATTGTTTCCAAATCTATATTCAAAATCGTTATATGCTGAACTAGACAAAAACGGTGTAAGTAATGATTTTAAAATTATGTATACATTTTCGCTAATGACTACATATCAAGAATATAGCAATTATCTAAGAGAAGGTGAAGATTATATTGGAAGCTATATAACTAAAAAAGATTTAGAAAGTGTAGCAGGTGATTTCTTTGTTGATACTTCTAATATAAAACATAAGGCAGTATTTGATGAAGAAGAAACATATAATGCAGAAACTGGAAACTATGTAATAGTTGCAAGAGGCTATGTTGGTTCAAATGTAGATTATATTGTAGAAGTACCATATCAAATAATGGAATATAGTGATCGAATTGAAGTAAAATCATATAGGTTATATATTGAATCAGAAAGTGAAGATGAAATGTCTTTACCAACAAACAATATATATTATGATAGCGAAATGTTAAATAAAGCAGTTGAAACTAAAGATGAAAGAATGATAGATGAGATATCAGGTCAGCAAGAAATATTAAAAGAATATATTGACTCACGGAAAAATTGTTAAAGATAGTTTAGCTAAAAGTATATGGACATTTACAAAAAAGGATGGTAAATATTTAATATCAGATTACAAGCTTAATAGAAATTAATAAATAGAAAAATATCTAAAGTCAGGGATTTTACTCTGACTATTTATTTTTTCGTTTTTAAAAGCTTAATAAAATACTTTACATATTATTGCATATATTAGGGCTTTGTGGTATAATTTTACGAGGTGGTAAGAATGAAAATCACAAAACAAAAGGGAACTAGAGATATATATGGTCAAGATATAAAAATATGGCAATATATTGAACAAAATATAAGAGAAATATGCAAAACACATTGCTTTAATGAGATAAGAACACCAGTATTTGAAGCAACTGAACTTTTTGCTCGTGGTGTTGGAGATGAAACTGATATAGTAAATAAAGAGATGTATACATTTTTAGATAAAGGTGGTAGAAGTATAACTTTACGCCCAGAGCTTACTGCAGGTGTAGTTAGAGCATATATTGAAAATGGTATGTCATCTATGGTTAGCCCAGTAAAATTATGGTATGAAGCAAATATGTATAGATACGAAAAAATGCAAAAAGGAAGATATAGAGAATTTACACAATTTGGAATAGAGTATTTTGGAAGTAAATCATATTTAGCTGATATAGAAGTTATAACACTTGCATACGAATTATTTAAGAAACTTAATTTGATTGATAAGGTAACATTAACTATAAACTCAATAGGTTGCATAGAATGTAGAAAAAAATATATAGAAAAGTTGAAAGAATATATTAAACCAAATTTAGATAAAATGTGTGATACTTGCAAGATTAGATATGAAAAAAATCCACTTAGAATGTTAGATTGTAAAGAAGATAGATGTCAAAATATACTTGAAAATGCACCAATGATAACAGACTATATTTGTGATGAATGTAAAAGTGACTTTGAAGCATTAAAAAGTATGTTAGATAAACTAGGAATAAAGTACGAAGTAGATAAAAGGATTGTTAGGGGACTTGATTATTATAACAAAACTGTTTTTGAATATATATCAAATGAATATGGCTTTGCAGTATGTGCTGGTGGAAGATACGATAAACTTGTAGAAAATATAGGTGGTGAAAGTACATCAGCTGTAGGATTTGGAATGGGACTTGATAGGATTTGCTTGTTACTAGAAAATAGTATGGATAATAATGTTGATAATGTTGATATTTATTTTGCAGTTTTAGATAAAGATAAATATAGTAATGCATTAAAAATGGTGTTAAGTTTAAGAGAGAATAATATAAAAGTTGAAATTGATACATTAGATAGAAGCTTTAATGCAAAGTTAAAATATGCAAATAAAATAAACGCTAAATATGTTTGCATTATAGGAGATGAACTAAAGCAAAATAAATGTACTATTAAAAATATGGAAAATAGTAAGCAAGATTTAGTTGATTTTAAGTTAGAAAAAATTATAAGCATAATAAAATAGATAGGAGAATTTTATGGAAGAATTAAAACTAGAAAATAAGACTTTTGTAAAAGAAGTATATGAGAATTTTAAAGATTTAGATAAAAAAGAAATATTGGTTTGTGGTTGGATAAGAAATTTGCGTTCTTCAAAATCAATATCATTTATTGAGTTAAATGATGGAAGTTGTTTTAAATCAGTTCAAATAGTATTAGAAGAAGGTACTTTAAATAACTATAAGGAGATTTCAAGTTTAAATATAGGCTCAAGTATTATAACTAAAGGAATAGTAAAAGTAACAGAAGGCGCAAAGCAACCATTTGAAATAATGGCAAAAGAAATTGTTATTGCAGGTAATTCATCTCCTGAGTATCCATTACAAAATAAAAGACATTCAATGGAATTTTTAAGAGAGATAGCACATCTAAGACCAAGGACAAATACATTTAATGCTGTTTTTAGAGTAAGGTCTACTATTTCTTATGCAATACATGATTTTTTCTATAAAAGAGGTTTTGTATATATACATACTCCAATAATAACATCATCTGACTGCGAAGGTGCAGGTGAGATGTTTAGGGTAACAACACTTGAAAAAGTAGATGATGATATATCAAAAGATTTTTTCGGTAAAAAAACAGGTCTTACAGTTTCAGGTCAGTTATCTGCAGAATGTATGGCAATGGCTTTTTCAAATGTATATACATTTGGCCCAACATTTAGAGCTGAAAATTCACATACTACAAGACACGCTGCAGAATTTTGGATGATTGAACCTGAAATGGCATTTTGTGACTTAAATAAAGATATGGAAGTAGCAGAAGAATTAATTAAATATGTTATAAATGTAGTACTTAAGGACTGTAAAGAAGAAATAGATTTTTTTAATAAATTTATTGATAATGGGTTAATAGAAAGATTAACTAACATTATAAACTCTAGTTTTGTAAGAATAACTTATGCTGAGGCAGTAGAAAAATTAAAAGAACATAATGATAAATTTGAGTATAAAGTTGAGTTTGGTACAGATTTACAAACTGAACATGAAAGATATTTAACAGAAATGATATATAAAAAACCTGTATTTGTAACAGACTACCCAAAAGATATAAAGGCTTTTTATATGAAGCAAAATGATGATAATAAAACTGTAAGAGCAGTAGATTTATTAGTACCAGGAATTGGAGAAATTCTTGGTGGTTCACAAAGAGAAGAAAATATAGATAAATTAAAAAATAGAATGAACGAGTTAGGATTAAAAGAAGAGGATTATAAATGGTATTTAGATACAAGAAGGTTTGGAACTTGTGTACATTCTGGCTTTGGAATAGGATTTGAGCGTCTTGTAATGTATTTAACAGGTATGCAAAACATTCGTGATGTAATACCATTTCCAAGAACACCAGGAAATTGTCTATATTAATATATATAAACGAAAGGAAGAAGAATATAATGCATGAATTTAGAACACATACTTGTAATGAATTAGATATAGAAAATGTAGGAGAAAGAGTAAAATTATCAGGATTTGTTAAAACAGTAAGAGATCTTGGAGCAATGATATTTGTAGATTTAAGAGATCATTATGGTATAACACAGCTTTTAGTAAATAATTTAGAATTAATAGATACATTTCATAAAATTACTGTTGAGTCAACAATTTGTATTGAAGGAGAAGTACTAAGAAGAGACGAAGAAAATATAAATGATAATATAAAAACTGGTAAAATAGAAGTTAGAGTAGATAAAGTAGAGATATTATCAAAGGCAAATAATGTGCTACCTTTTCAAGTTGAAGATAGCTCAAAAGTAAAAGAAGATTTAAGACTTGAATATAGATTTTTAGATTTAAGAAATGAAAATATACATAATAAAATTGTATTTAGAGCTAAAGTGCTAAAATATTTACGTGATAAGATGACTGAACTAGGATTTGTTGAGGTACAGACACCAATACTGGCTAATTCTTCACCAGAAGGTGCAAGAGATTTCCTTGTACCAAGTAGACTTCATCCAGGTGAGTTTTATGCTTTACCACAAGCACCACAACAATTTAAACAGTTACTTATGGTTTCAGGCTTTGATAAATATTATCAAATAGCACCATGTTTTAGAGATGAAGACCCAAGAGCTGATAGGTCTCCAGGTGAATTTTACCAACTTGATTTTGAAATGTCTTTTGCTACGCAAGATGATGTTTTAAGTGTAATTGAAACTGTAGTAGGAGATACCTTTAAGCATTTTACAAATGCTAAAATAACAGAAGCTCCTTTTATAAGGATACCGTATAAAGAGGCAATGGATAAATATGGAATAGATAAACCTGACTTAAGAAACCCTCTTGTAATAGAAGATGTAACTAAAGCATTTGAAGTATCAGATTTTAGAGCTTTTAAAGATAAAACTGTAAAAGCCATAAAAATTAATTCAAAAGATTTACCAAGAAAATTCTTTGACTCAATGGTAGATTTTGCAACTGAAGAACTTGGTATGAAAGGTCTTGCTTGGATAAGATTAGACGAAAATTCTAGTATGACAGGAACTATATCAAGGTTTGTAACACCTGAAGTTTTAGACGTACTAAAAAGTCTAGTTGATTTTAAAGAAAATGAAGCAATATTCTTTGTTGCTGATGAATATATGAAAGCTTGTACTGATGCTGGACAGATAAGAATTGAACTAGGAAATAGACTCGATTTAATAGAAAAAGGTGTATATAAATTCTGTTTTGTAAATGATTTCCCAATGTATGAACTTGATGATGAAGGTAAAATTGCATTTAATCATAACCCATTTTCTATGCCAATTGGTGGAATGGACAGTCTACTTAATAAAAATCCACTTGATATTATTGCTTATCAATTTGACTTAGTATGTAATGGTTATGAACTTGCATCAGGTGCTGTAAGAAATCATGATATAGATATAATGGTAAAAGCATTTGAAATTGCTGGATATTCTAAAGAAGAAGTGGAAAGAAGATTTGGATCACTATTTAATGCATTTTCTTATGGTGCACCACCACATGCAGGAGCTGCACCAGGAATTGATAGAATGATTATGTTACTTCTTGAAGAAAATAATATTCGTGAGGTAATAGCTTTCCCTAAGAATAGTAAAGCAAGAGATGTGCTTATGAAAGCACCTGCTAAAGTTACAAATGAGCAATTAAGAGATGTACATATAAAAGTTATCGAACAAGATATTAAACAGTAATTTATTAACAAATGATAAGGAGAGATGGTATATGAAAGTAGCAATATTAGGGCTTGGAGCCTATGCTATAGCACTTGCAAGAGTATTTGATAAAAATGATAATAAAGTTGTAATGTGGTCAAAGTATAAAGAAGAATGTGATAGTGTACTTTTAAAAAGAGAAAATACAAGAGTATTAAAAGGAGTGAAAATTCCTAAATCTGTAGAGATAAAAACAGATTTACAAGATACTCTTAAAAATGCAAAAATTATTGTACTATCTGTACCTACTAATGCTGTTAGAGAAGTATCAAGAGATATAGCTAAGTTTATAGATGAAGAACAAATTATTTGTATTGTATCAAAGGGAATTGAGCAGTCAAGTAATATGTTATTAAGTGATGTAGTTTATGAAGAAACAAACTCAGAAAATATTTGTATGTTATCTGGTCCTTCTTTTGCAATTGAACTTGCAAAGGGAGTAAGTACAGGGCTGGTAGTTGCATCTAAATCACAAGTAGCAAATATGGCAGTTAAAGTTTGTTTAGAAAATGAAAAAGTAATAATAAATGCAATAAACGATATAATTGGAACGCAAATATGTGCAGCAACTAAAAATGTATATGCAATACTTATGGGAATATCAGATACAATTCATAAGGAAGAATCATGTAGAGCAGCGATTTTAACTTGTATATTAAATGATATGAGACTAATTGTTGAACTTATGGGTGGAAAATCACATACTGTTTTTTCATACGCAGGAGTAGGGGACTTACTTCTTACTTGTATGAGTAGTAAAAGTAGGAATTATACATTAGGACAAAATATAGGAAAAGGACTTACACTTGAGCAAGCATTAGAAAAGATGGAAGTAACAACAGTAGAAGGACTATATACTTTAGATGCTCTAATTAAGATATTAGAAGAAAAAGAAATAAAGATAAAGTCACTAGATTATTTATATAATACATTATATAGAAATGAGAAAGTTGAAAATATATTAAGATATATAAAATATTAATTATGGAGAAGAAATGGAACAAGAAGTTATATTAAAAGAAATAAAAGAGTATGCAAAAGAAAATAATGTACCAATACTTCAAGATATATCACTCGATTTAATTTTACTTGTATTAAAATTAAAGAAACCTGATAGCATACTTGAAATTGGAACAGCTATAGGTTATTCTGCAATTAACTTTTCTAGGTATTTAAAAGATATTAATTCTAAGATTTTAACTATAGAAAAAAATGAAAATATGTATAATAAAGCAATAGAAAATATTACAAAAATGAATCTTTCAAATACTATAAAAGTAATAAATGCAGATGCAACACAATATCTTGAAACAATTGATGAAAAGGAAAATAAATTTGATGTTATATTTATTGATGCAGCAAAAGGTCAATATCTTGTATTTCTTGAAAATGCTCTACGTCTTGTAAAAAAAGGTGGAATAATAATAGCTGATAATGTATATTTTAAAGGTAGAGTTTTATCTCGGATATAACGAACATAGACATAGGACAGCAACAAATAGATTAAGAAAATATATAGATATAGTAACAACTAATGAAGATTTAGATACTACAATTTTTAATATAGGTGATGGAGTAGCAGTTAGTATAAAAAAGTAGTATAAATAATATTGTAAGTTATAAAAAAGTGTGATAGAATATAAATATGTAATATAAAGGGGGAATATAGTATGTATTGTAGAAATTGTGGAAGAAAAGTTGATGATGACAGGGAACTATGTGAGGAATGTGAAGCAAAATTAAAAACTGAACCTGTTGGTGAAACAGAAAAAGTTGAAGTTGTTGAGGAAGTAAATAACTCTAATACATCAGGTGTAAATAACGAAAATGTTAATCAAACAAATACAAATACTAATAATACAGTAAATAATAATGTAAATGCAAAATCTAAAGTTGCAGCTGGACTATTTGGAATATTTTTAGGTGCATTTGGAGTGCATAACTTCTATTTAGGTTTTACTGGTAAAGCAGTAGCACAATTATTAATTACAGTTTTAAGTTGTGGTTTCTTATCACCTGTATCATCTATTTGGGGCTTAATTGAAGGAATTTTAATTTTAGCTGGTGACCAAAAAGTAGATGCAAATGGTGTTCCTTTAAAAGATTAAATTTATGAAAAATAGAGTAAAGAGTATAGTTATACTAATTATATTAATAATTATATTTTATGCTTTTGGTATATATGGTGTAAATGCAAATTGTATTTTTAAAAGTATAACAAATATTGAATGTCCAGCATGTGGACTTACGCGTGCGTTTAGAAGTATAATTAAACTAGATTTTATAACTGCTATAAAATATAATATACTATCTATACCGATTGCCATATTAGTTGTAATATCTACTATATTACTAATTTATGATATTATTACACGGAAAAGATAAGTTTATTAACTGGATTTATAAATTTCTAGGACAATATTATATTTTAATTATTATTAGTTTAGTAATTAGTTTTCTATATAATAACTTAGTATAAAAAAATACTTAGTATCATTTTTTGGTACTAAGTATTTTTGATATTTTTTTTAGGAGAAGAAGGTAAATAATGAGAATAATTTTTTTATTCCGCTTTCCTCTTTGTTATATAGAATTGGCATATTAGTATTTGTATTACTAGAAAATATTAAGAAAGGTTCAGACATTTTAATTAATTTACAACTTAGGTCTTTAGTTTTGTTATTAATTTCAATTATATTAAATTTATCATTACTTGGAATAACAACAAAGTCTATATTATCTATATTACAAATAAACATATTTTCAATTCTAACACTAGCAAATTCAGTATATTTATTTTTTATTTTAGTAAATATTTTTTCTACATAACTTATATCAAAATTAGCAGAAGGGTTATTAAGTAAATAACCTAAACTATCTAATCTAATTGTCTTTGTGTTATTTTCTAATTGATTTTGTTTTAAATTTAGATTATCGATTTTAACAAGTTGCAAAAAGCTATTATTAATAGTTAATACAACAAGTTCAGAATTTTCATCTTGCAATTTGAAATTTTCAAATCTTTTAAAACTCATATTTTTATATATTTTTATATATTTATCGCTAGATAAAATTTCTTCAACTAAGCTATATTTAATTTTTTCGATTAAATTAGTAGAAGTATTTTCAGAAGTATTTAATATTTTATGTGCAATAATTTCATAGCATTTATCTTCAAGATCTTGATTATATATAACTAATAGTTCATTAAGTTTTTTTAACTTTATAGCATATTCTATATTTGAATATTTTGACTCATTATCAAATAATGTATATATAAGAATTTCTTGTAATTTAACTATATTAGTTTTAATTAGATCTTCTAATTCATCTATTTTTTCTGAAAGACTTGATTCAATACTTTCATATTGATCATTATTTTCGTCTTCCTGATTTTCAATTAAAGGTTCAAGTGCTCTTGAAATAGCCATTTTAATTTTATCTTGTTCTTTTATAAGCTTTTCTTTAGCAGATTTTTTAAGAGCATTTTTCTTTATACTTAGGTAATTATCATCAAGTATTTTATTTAAAAATACCAGTTTATTATAATTTGAGTATTTTCTACTTGTCTCATCAAGAATATTTAAGAATGTTTTGCTATCTTTAAATTTGCTTTTTGCAAAGAATTTATCTAAGTATTTTCTAGGATTTGAAAAAAGATTAATATAGAAATCCTCCTCAGATACATTTAATATATAACAAAGTTGACTTAGAAGTCTACCTTCTAAGAAATACATATCATTATCACTAGTTATTTTATTGCCTAAAAAATCATTTTCATATGTACGATAAGTTGGTACAATACTTAGTGTAGTAGGTAAGGTATAAAGTAGTCTACATGCAAGATTTGATACTATAGCTCTATTAATACCAAAGTCATTATGAATAATTTTATAACTTGAATTTGACATTGCAGCAACACTATAACCAATTGAATATACATTTCTAGATATTTCATTTGTTGTTAAAGCATAAAGTATTCTAAGATATATTGCTTCGATATTTGTTATATCTTTTATATATAGCTCTTTTTTTATAGCATCATAGTAACCGCTTTTATAGTCTACTACTACGTCATTTCCAAATATAACTACATCTATATTATCATATAATTTTTTTTCAAGT
Organism: uncultured Clostridia bacterium; assembly: GCA_947584535.1. Classification (GTDB taxonomy): domain Bacteria; phylum Bacillota; class Clostridia; order TANB77; family CAG-465; genus CAG-465. The sequence continues at coordinate 4,657 of CANPWO010000036.1, read as the reverse complement.
TTTTTTTCTTGTCTTTTTGTTATATAGCCAAAAGAAAGTAATTTATCAAATATTTGATAAATTATATTAATAAAATTATCTTCTAAATTGCATTTTTCTTTTAATTTATCCAAATAGTTCATTATATTTTATCCTCCGTACATGATTTTTTATCACATTATATTTTACACTAAATAAAAAAAATATACAATAGTTTTGCTTAAAAATAGTTATAACTCTTTATATAGTAATAAAAAGCCGATATTATTAGTATAATATCAGCTTTTTAAACTATTTCTTGTTATAATTTTCTTTAATTACTTGTTTTTCACGAGCTATAGCAAGTGAATTATCTGGTATATCTTCTGTTATTGTAGAGCCTGCACCAACAATTGAATTTTTACCAACTGTAACAGGAGCAAGTAATACAGAGTTACATCCAATAAATGCTTTATCATTTATAACAGTTCTATTTTTTTCCCAGTTTACATTCATATTTGCTGTAATAACGCCACAAGCAATTTCAACATCTCTTCCAATATCGGCATCACCTGTGTAGATAAGATGAGGTATTTTAGTATTTTCACCTACATTTACATTTTTTGTTTCAGCGAAACTTCCAACTTTAACATTTTTATCTAAATTAGTTTTAGGCCTAATATGTGCAAAAGGTCCTATTTTACAGTTATCTTTAATAATACTTTCAGTAATTTTACTTGTTTCTACAATTACATTATTACCAATCTTTGATGAGATAATATGTGAATTTGGTCCAATAATACAATCTTCTCCAATTACAGTATCACCTTGTATATGTGTACCAGGATATATAATTGTATCTTTACCAATTTCAGCATTTAAACTAATATATGTACTACTTGGATCAATTAAAGTTACACCATTATTCATATGATACTTTCTTGTTTTATCAAGTAGGGTAGAGGTAGCAATAGAAAGTTCTTCTCTTGAGTTAATACCTTGATATTCAGAAATATCAGCTATTGCATATACACCAAAATTATAGCCCATATCTTTAATATGATAAGGTACATCAGTAATATAATATTCATTTTGAGCGTTATTATCATCTAATTTTGAGAATGAATCTTTTAGAAGTTTCCCTTTAAAACAATAAACACCAATATTTATTTCATTTATTCTTTCTTCTTCGTCATTACAGTCTTTTCTTTCAACAATTCTATTTAAGTTACCATGATTATCTCTAATTATTCTACCTAGTGAACCAGGATTATCTATTATTGCAGAAAGAACTACGCCACCATAATTTCCTTGTTTACAAAAAGAAATTAGTGAACTAATTGTTTGTGAAGATATAAGAGGTTGATCTCCATTTATAACGAATACATAATCATCATCTTCTATATAGTCTTGAGCTTGCATTGCAGCATGCCCTGTACCTAGTTGATATTCTTGAAGTAAACATTTTACATTATTTTTTGAAGCAAGATGTTCTTCTACCATTTCATGTTTATGTCCAACTATAACAAAAATATCTTTTATTTTTGCATCTTCACAAGCATCACATACATAGTCTATTATACATTTATCATATATTTTATGCAGAACTTTTGGAAGTTCTGATTTCATTCTTGTTCCTTTTCCACCAGCAAGAATAATAGCTTTTACATTTGACATTATATCATCTCCTAAAAATAAATAATTTTTTAGACTTTACGGTTATTTTAACATAATTTTCTTAATATGTAAATATTTAAATATAAAAAAGAAAAATACATTTGCCAATTTTTGTATTTTTCTTTTGATACTATTATTTATATATTTTATTCTGTAGCATCGTCTTGTGTTACAATACTTGATATATCAGATGTATCATTAAGATAGAAATCCTCTTCATTTGATACAGGTAAAGCTTCCACTTTTTTTAGTTTTCTTTCTATAGTTCTAGTTTTCTTTGATGCTAGTTCCATAGTTGAGGATATCTCAATTAATTTCTTATTAGTTTTATCTAATATATCACCGAATTTTGTAAATTCTGTCTTAACTATACCAAGTAATTGCCAAACTTCGCTAGTTCTTTTTTCTATAGCTAAAGTTCTAAAGCCCATTTGCAGACTATTAAGTAAAGCAACAAATGTTGTTGGTCCTGATATAACAATCCTATATTTTTGAGATATAAGTTCACAAAGTGGTGTATTTCTTAATACTTCACAATACAAACTTTCAGTAGGTAAGAACATTATTCCAAAATCAGTAGTATATGGAGATTCTATATATTTTTCTGATATATCTTTAGCAAATGATTTAATTGAATTTTCTAGTTTTTTTCTAGATTCATTTACTAAATCAATATCTCCAATTTCTTCAGCTTCAACTAAACGAGAATAGTCCTCAATAGGAAATTTTGAGTCAACAGGAAGCCATACAAACTCATTATCATTTCTACCTGGAAGTTTAATAGCAAATTCTACTAAGTCGTTTGATTTTGGCTTAGTTTTTACATTACATTCATATTGTTCTTTAGTTAAAAACTGTTCAAGTATATTACCAAGTTGGATTTCGCCCCAATAACCTCTAGACTTAACATTAGTAAATACTTTCTTTAAATCTCCAACACCTTGTGCAAGAGTTTGCATCTCTCCAAGTCCTTTATATACAGATTCAAGTCTATCATTTACTATCTTAAAAGATTCGCCTAGTCTTTTCTCAAGAGTGCCTTGTAATTTTTCATCTACTGTAATACGCATTTTTTCTAGTTTATCATTATTATCTTTTTGTAGTACTTGCAATCTATCTTCAACAGTTTTACGAATATTCTCTAGTTTTTCTTCCATACTTTTTCTGTTATTTTCAAGTTTAGTTTCATTAATTGTTGTTAAATTAGTAAGTTGAAGTTGTTGAATATTCGAACTATCAGTAATTTTTGCACCTATTGTATTTGATAGTTCTTCACGTGTTTGCTTAAAATTAGATGAAAGTTCTTGCCTTATATCATTAAATTCGTGTAAGAATTCTTTTGAATTATCACTTTTTCTTCTAGTAGAGAGAATTGCTATTATAGCTATTAATAACAATATAATTACTATAATTAATAAAATTGTTGTAAAGTTCATTAATAAAAACCTCTTTTCTTAATAAATATATTATATCAAACAAACTTATGTTTGTCAAATTTATTATCAAAAAAAGTGGAGCAAAAAGGTTAATATCTTTTAGCTTCACTATTTATATTTTTTTATTAATTAATTATAATATATTTGATACTTTGTCTATAGTTTTTATTAATGCGTTTTTATTTACTATAATTTCTTTTGTAAAATTATCTATATTAGATAAGTAGCCTATAGGGTTTGCATTTACCTTAGATAACTCTATAGTAAGTGAACATACATTATCAAGTGCCACTCTATAAAAATCCATAACTCCATATTTTAGCTTTTCATTTATTGGTTTATAACCTGTATATTTTTCATACTCTAACATACCAGCTGATTGGATTTCTATCTGTTTTTTATTTGCATATGCTAAGTCGCAAAAACCATATATTTCTCCACCTGTAGAATGATATGAAAAAATAGATGTTAGTTTTTCATCTGATATATCTTTTAAAGAATATATTGTTTTTATATATTTGTATAGACCTACATTTTCAGGTACTCTTTTATCAAATGTACGATTTCCAGGATAAGAGAGAGGACTAGGTTTTGTTACTGGAATATCATTGTATCTTAATTTTCCTACTTTTTGTAATTTCCTCAATTTTTTCATTTCTTTAAATTTATGTATGGAATTAGAATTTAAATCTAATCCAAGTCCATTTGCAGACCATATAGGAAGGACACTTTCATCAAGTTTGCATGATTTAAGTATATTTTTAACACTTTTTTGTATATTAGTATTTGGTATATTGTCAATAGATGATTTTATAGCTTTTTTATACCTTTTATCAAGTACCTTTCCTTGCAATGCTAAATAGTCGTCTTGTTCATAACATTGCAAATAATTTGTTGCAAATTTTTCAAGTTCTTCAGTTGTTAATTTGGAGATATTAGCAAGTACATTACTTGTTGAAATAATATATCCTTCAGGATTTAATATAGGTATAAAATGGAAAGTATATTTTTTGCTATATTCATTATATAACTCTTGGTTATTTAACAAGCTTAAAATAAATTCAAGTACGAAATATACAGTTATAATCTCACATCCATGTGTACCACCAAATATAATTATATGTTTTCTACCAGTTCCAATTTTGTATGAATTAACTTGGCAATTAAAAGAAGTGTTACATACCACTTTATCAAACTTAAATTTTTCACTATAATTATTTTCTAAATAACAAATTAAATTTTGTACTTTGTTATATGAAAGTACAAATTCTTTTAAGTATATTTTATCCAATTTAATCACCTATTTAATTGTATTTTATAGGCTAAATTTTTATGCTTAAAGTTAGCTGATATATATGTGTATAATATAGTTAATTTTAAAAAATAGCTATAATAAAAAAATATTATTTGGATTAGATATAGATAAGAGTTATTAAAAATTATATATTTTATAATTTTTTTGTTCTAAATTTATGTTTAAAGTTTAATAGTTTGCATAAAATATAATATATTGTATACTTGTCAATGATGTGAAACAAAATATTTAAAAATAATAATTCAACTAAAAAATTGAATAAAAAGCAATT
>CANPWO010000035.1 GCA_947584535.1 uncultured Clostridia bacterium | reverse complement strand
TGCTTTAAGACATATTATTAACATTTAATTTTTAAAGATGAAATTTGTTCTAAAATTACATAAAATAATTAACATAAATATTGACATTTACATAAAAATTTGATATAATATCTTTGCGAAATCTATTATATTATACAAATAATTTATGTGTAAAAAAAGGGAGGAATAAAAAATGTTATTAAACTATAAAGATTTAATAAAATCAGATAATGCTACTTTGCTTGTTTTTTTAATTGATAAATCATCATCAATGAAAAAAAGAGAAGCACAGGTATCAGATGAATTTGAGGATATAAAGCAGTTTTTAAATTCAATGGAAGATAATGCAGTAATTTTAATACTAAGGGCTGATTTTTCAGGCTCGTATAAAGAGTATGATGTTTGTAAGCCTAGTGATTTCAAATCAGAATATAAAACAGGTGGAAAAAGCATCTTGTATTATTCGATTTGTAGAATTACTGAAAGCTTGTTATTTCCAAATGAAGGTTACTTAAGAAAAGCTTTAGATAGTGGCTATAACTTAAAAACTATATTCTTTACAATTTCAGATGGTAAAGATGAAGGTAGTGAAGAAAGTGGCTATTATTTCGATGAGGCAAGTAATGCAATAAGCTTACTCAAAAAAAATGGGGTAGAAACACATTTACTACTTTTTGGACATAGAAATAAAGAAATTATGGAACTTGGTTATGACCATGTGCATAGATTTAAAAGGAATAGTTCAGGCTTAAGTGATATGTTTGAGACTATTAAACAATGTTCAAAAAGCATGATTGAAGGAATTGATTTATATGCAAATGTCTAAGAAAGGATGTATGGCAAAATGAATATTTTAACTAGTGTAAAAAGAAAAAGTTTAGACAGTATAAACTCTACAAAAAAAAGGTTAAGATCAAAAAAGTTATCTTCTATTGTAGAAAATAATAACTTATTATCTTGTGCTCACCCATGGGCACGGATATATTATAATTTAGCTAATTTATCTAAAATTATATTACCCAGAGAAGAAAAGGATGCACAAGAATTTGAATCAATTATTTTTAAATTGCAAACTATTGAAGAAAAAATGCAAAAAAGCGTTTCTAACTGTCTTTTTAAAATTAATGCTTCAAAAATTGTGTGCGCTTATATGGATAACGATATAAATAATCCAATTTTTGCATACTCAATACCTGAAGATTTAATTTCTTTAAAAAGTGTTAAAGATGGATATAAGAATTATATAAACTTTGGTTTAACACAAAAAAATTATATAGTTCGTATTACAGATTTAAAATTTATAGAGAAATTTTATGGAATGTATAAAAATAGTTCAAGCTCAAATTTTGACTATATTATATCACTTCTTTACTTTATCTTACATTTAATTAGCTATAAGATTTCTATGAAGAACATAGTTTATTCAGATATTATATTTACTGACGATGAAAAGTATATTACTTTGAATAATATCCATAAACTTGTTGAACCATTAAACTTTGATAGTTCAGACAATTTAAAATGGTTTTTAAATTATATAGCTATATTCTTTGATTTATTAAATGAAGATGATGAATATAATATAAGCCTTGATAAAAACTATTATGACAAGATAGTTAAATGCAAAAATTTTCATTACTTTTCTAGCAAATTTATTAATTTATACGATAGAATCTTTAACAAAGGAGAATTAATTGATGCAAGTTCGTTTTCTGAAATAATAGTAAATGAGCTTAATAATCTTTCAATTGATGGTACATGCGTATATAACAGAGAAAGATTTTCATCTTCTCCTGATTCTGATGATAATTGTTTTTATCTTACAGAAAATGGTTATAATGAAATCTTTAGTGAAGGAACAGTTATATATTCTACTAATTTATATGATGTTATAAAAGTTGTAGATACTTTTTACTTTATATATAAGAATTTTAACCAGGAAGCTGAAGAAAATATCAATCTGTTAATTAATAAATTTGTTGGCAAAAGCTGGCGATATAATAGCGAAAATGTATACAATATAGTTAGTACTGTATACCATGATAACTATAACCATCCAATTGGATTTACACTTAAAAATGCAGATTCATTTATTGGAGGTGGTCATTTTACGACATTTTCTAATTATATCAAAACCAAAGGTAGAGGTAATATAATAAATGTTTTAGAAGAATTATATAATGAAATTTATCAATATAATAATACAAAAGATATAATATTTAAAAAAGAGATAGACTTTGATGATATTATAATTGATAAAAGAGCTAAGACAAATATAATTTTTCGAAACATTGAAGATATGGTTGACGAAAGTAAATATTCTAACTCAACAGATAAAATGGAGTCTGTAATTGCAAAAACATTTATTGGCATACTTTGTAAATTAGTTAAATGCCATGCTGAAAATCATAAAGTAGTATACGATAGTGGCAAAGAGCTTATTTATTCAATGTCACCGTTTACAATTTTATATTTTGAGCAATATATAATTAACAATGTTCTTGACATAAAAGGTTTTTGCAAAGCCATAAGTAATACATTTGAAAACCTAACATTAAATGGGAAGAAAATTGATTACTACTCAAAATATGTAATATCACCAAAAAAATTACCGATTTCATTTGTTAATGATGTTTCACTTGATGATAAAAATATCTTAAAATTGGATATTAGTTGTGATTTTAAAACTATACTCAAATATATAAGTGATGTGAAAAAGAAAACATATAAAATTTCAAGAAAATGGCTATTTAATATAGGTGTATTTGGTATGCCAAAAGAGGTTATATATACTTCAACTATCAAGCACACTGATGAGTACGAAGCATATGGCTTTAGGTTTGGAAATCAAAAAGTATCTAATAAATATTATAGTCTTGCAAACATAGAAGCTTTACTTAATGACTTAAAAATTAAAAATCGTGTTGCAACTATACTTAACATTATCAAAATATTGATTGATATATATAAATACTCTGATAAAATTTCATGGTATTTTGATATTAATTCAATTTATTTTGATTGTAAGCTTAAGCCTTATATAAACTTAAGATATATATTGGAAAATTCAGCAAAAGATAGAGGATATGCGGATAAAAATATATTAAATAAGTCTAAGGATAAATTTTATATAATGCATAAGAAAAAGTATATTAGAGCTATAAATAAACTATATAAGTCTATTGGCTTTGATGTAAGAGAAAGTCGTGTAGGTATCTCACTTAAAGATGATGAAGCTTTAAATTATGTAGAACAAAAAATAAGTGAAATACTTAATGAAGTAAGACATGGTAAATTACCATATAACATTGAGGAAAATCACATAATAAACCCGACTTATAGGTTAAATAATGGTAAAAATCATTTGTCTACAAATTTATTTTTAAGTACATATAGTACTAAAATAAATGATATTAATTTAAAGTATCTTAACTCAGATAAATACGCGATGCAAGACTATTTAAGCTTTGCTAAATCACTTAAGGGAATACATTTAAGAAATAGTGTATATAAAAATGTAGTTTTAAAAAATACTCCATTATCAAATGGAAAGGTAGTTGGTTATTTAAGCTATATAAGTAAATCAAGAAAATTTGTTAACTTAAATGAGCTTAGTAACTTAGAACTTTTAAAATGTTTAAGGAATTTTATATTATTCTTGAATGTTTTAAAAGAGAATCATCTGTGTTTACAAGGTTTTAATGTTGAGGAACTAATCTCATTTTCAAATTCATATAAAGTCTATGTAAATGAGATAGTTTATCTTAAAAAATCAGATGAAAATGTCTTAAGTAAAAATGTAATTGTATTTCTCAAGAAATACTTTAACTTAGCGATGGGCTTTGACAAAGAACGAATAGACATTTTCTTAAACACTGTACTTAATGGAGATTTTAAAAGAGCATCCTCTATGCTTAGTGGATATATAAAATCATCTAAAAAGTTTTGTATTTTCCACAATATCTATTATTCTCTTGAAAAGTATAAAAAGTGTCCCTTATGTTCAAATAAGGTAGAAGGGTATAGGAAAAGTGAGATAGAAAAAATGCCAGTATTTTCTGATGATGGTCGTGAAGCGATTATTTATAACTTGGGAAATGGGTATTTAGGTAAAATCTATAGGACATCCGATAGTGAAGGAATTTCTGGAAGTATACGAAATGCAGATAATAGAAAAATAGTAATTGGGACTTTAATTACTAATATTGATTCTAAAGATACATCAAAGTATCATTTCATAATTCCTAAAACAGTTGGTATTATCGTTGATGATAACAACGAATTTAGTGGTACAGTAATTGAGGAAATTGAAAATAGCAAACCATTTAGGTTACTTACTGATGGTTCCAAAGTAAAGGAATATAATATTACTTTAAAAGATAAGCTTAAGATGTTGGTCTATCTTAGTAATGCTATTGAATTTTGTCATAATAATAATATATACATTGGTGATGTTAGTCATAATAATGTATTATTTAACGTTACCACAAAAGAAGTAGCTATTATTGACTTAGATAGTGCTAATACCAAAGCTGGTCAATATTCTGTATATACAGAACCTTTTCTTGATCCCTTATCAGTAGTTGCTGATTCAAGTAGACAAGGTCATGGATATTGTGTTTCTTCATTTGAATCTGACTATTATTCTTTTGCTGTAATGGCATTTTATGTTTTAACTCTTTTACATCCCTTTAACGGTGTATATCGAGATAAGAATGGAAATGTCTTAAAACAAAAAGAAAGAATGATAGCTAAAATATCTGTGCTTGGCGAAAAGGAAGTTATTGTACCTCCAATTATTAAGGACTGGGACTGGATGTCTGATGAACTTGTTAATGCTTTTATTGATATCTTTGAAAGAGAAAAACGTTTTAACATTGGTAGTTTTCTTGCCAAAGAGTATAAAAGATTATTCAATGAAGATATTGAAGTAATTGATTCTTCTAATAATAAGAAAGTTGTAGCTGAAGGAAATATTCCTACAATAAATTTAGAAGAAGAAAAAACGGAAGAAAATACGAAGGTAAATAATAATGAAGAACTAGTGTTAAAAACTTTATCTACAAAGAAAGTTTCAAATAATTGCTTTCCAAGTAAGTTCTCTGATAAAGGCATACCTAAAGACTATGTATATTCTTCGGCCGCCATTTTATACGAGTGCAATAAGAAATTTATAATTGAAGCTTTAAACTATAAGCTAAATTTCTTAACGAGGCCGTTCTCACCATCGTTAAACATAAATGGCGATGTGTCCGGCAATATACAGTGGCCTAGGGCATGTCTTGCAATACCGCATAGTAATGTCTTACTTTATTGTGATTTTAGTCATGAAAAAGAAATATACACTATGATTATTGAAAAAGTTGGCAAGGAATTTAAATCTTCAGTATCTGATATTATTGATATAGGTCTTAAATCATATCCTGGAGCTTTAAATTTATGTATTAATTCACTTAATGGTAATAACGATAAGGCAAAATTAATTGATTCATATAATTTTGCAATAAGAAAAGTCGTTCAAGAATTCAATATGTATTGCGGATATTGCGGAGTAAATATTCTTGCTGATTTGGTAACACAAAAGTGGTTAGTAATTGAGGCAAATATGCATAAAGGCTTTGTGATTTCCATGGAAGATAAATCAATTAAGTGGATTAATAATGATGATGTTTGGGCACTTATAGAAGGTATTAAAGCGGTTAGCTCTATTAATAATGCGATATTTTTCAATAATAGTATTTACTATGCAACTGAAAATAAAATATGTTCATTTGATATAGATACGGCTAGTATAACTAACTATTTGTGTGAAAATGTTAATCAAAATTCAAAACTTGAAATAATCAGTAAAGGTTTTAGAGTTTACAATGAAGATGAGATTTGTGATTTTACTATGTAAGAGCTGTTGTAAAGAGGCAATTAATTTTGCCTCTTTATTTTTGCTATTTTTTTGCTTAAAAACATTTAAATCAGTTGACAGGTATAATAAAAAAATGGTATAATATATAAGTAAAAATTATTTAAAAGTTATGTAATCTATCTAAACTTCAGTTATAATAAGTTTAGGTGAAAATATATTATATTTTATGGAAGGAAGAATATTTATGAAAAACATAAGAAATGTTGCAATTATAGCCCATGTTGACCATGGTAAAACAACTTTAGTTGATGCATTACTAAAGCAAAGTGGTACATTTAGAGATAATGAAATAGTAAATGAGCGTGTAATGGATTCAAATGATATAGAAAGAGAAAGAGGAATCACAATACTATCTAAAAATACAGCAGTAATGTATAACGGTATAAAAATAAATATTGTTGATACACCTGGGCATGCTGATTTTGGAGGAGAAGTTGAACGTGTACTTAAAATGGTAGATGCTGTTATTCTTCTAGTTGATGCATTTGATGGCCCAATGCCTCAGACTAGGTTTGTATTAAGTAAAGCTTTAGATTTAAATTTGATTCCTATTGTAGTTGTAAATAAAATTGATAGACCTGGTGCTAGACCAAAAGAAGTAGTTGATGAAGTGCTAGAATTATTTATGGACTTAAATGCAACAGATGAGCAACTAGATTTTAAAGTTGTATACGCTTCAGGAAAAGATGGTTATGCAAAACTTGAACTTGAAGATGAAAGCAAAGATTTAAAACCATTATTTGAGACAATTATAGATACAGTTCCAGAACCTGCTGGTTCAAAAGATGAACCTTTACAACTTTTAGTTACAACTATTGATTATAGTGATTATACAGGTAGAATTGGTATAGGTAGAATTGAAAGAGGTACAATTAAGGCAAGTGACCAAGTAGCTCTATGTAAAAATGATGGTAGTATAAAAAATATTAAGATTGGAAAATTATATACATATTCTGGACTTAATAGAGTTGAAGTAGAAGAGGCGTACTGTGGTGATATAGTTGCAGTTACTGGTGTTGAAGGAATAAATATAGGAGAAACTATTGCAGATATTAACTCACCTGAAAAAGTAGATTTTGTTGATATAGATGAGCCTACTGTATCTATGACTTTTAGTGTTAACAATGGCCCTTTTGCTGGAAAAGAAGGTAAGTATATAACTTCAAGACATTTAAGAGATAGACTGTTTAAAGAGCTTGAAACAAATGTATCTTTAAGAGTTGAGGAAACAGACTCAGCTGATAGTTTTAAAGTATCAGGTAGAGGTGAGTTACACCTATCTATACTAATTGAAAATATGAGAAGAGAAGGTTATGAACTACTTGTATCTCGTCCAACTGTTATATATAAAATGATAGACGGTGTTAAATGTGAGCCAATGGAAAATTTAATAATAGATGTTCCTGATGAGTATGTTGGTGTAGTAATGGAAAAAGTTGGAAATAGAAAAGGTGAGATGACAAACATGACACCATCTACTTCACAAGCTGGCTATTCAAGATTAGAGTTTAAAATTCCATCTCGTGGTTTAATTGGTTATAGAGGAGAATTTATGACTGATACCAAAGGAAACGGTATAATGAACCATACTTTTGCAGGCTATGAAAAGGATAAAGGCGAATTAATGACTAGAAGTAGAGGAACAGTTGTAGCATTTGAAAATGGAAAAGCAACTACTTATGGTCTATTTAACGCACAAGAAAGATCTACACTTTTTATAACACCTGGAACAGAAGTATATATAGGTATGGTAGTTGGAGAAAACTCAAGAAGTGATGATTTAACAATAAATGTATGTAAAGAAAAACATTTAACTAATACTAGAGCTTCAGGAAGTGATGATGCACTTAAACTTGTTCCACCTAAAGTAATGTCACTTGAGCAAGCAATTGAGTTTATATCAGATGATGAGCTTGTTGAAATAACACCTGAAAATATCCGTATTAGAAAGAAAATTTTAGATCCAACTCAAAGATTTAGAACTAATAATAAAAAGTAAGTTAAAAAAGACTGACTATTAAATAAAATAGTCGGTCTTTTTTTCAAAAATATATTGTCATATTATAGCTTATTTCTTGAAATATTTTTTGCTTTATTATATAATTTATATGATATAAAGAATTGGGGTTGAACGGTATATGAAAAACGCACTAAATGATTTATTTAGAGATGCAGAAAGCCACTATAAAAATATTAGTGATACATATAAATTATTAGAGAAATCTTATGAAAAGAAAATAAGTATACATTCTGCAGGACAATGGTTGCTAGATAATATGTATATAATTGAGGAAGAGTATCAGAAGATAAAAGATAGTAAACGTGGACTAAAAAATAAAAGACTTCCTATTATAAAAACAAGTGAGGGAGATAAATATATCAGTATATTTTTTCTTGCATACGAACTTGTTGAGGAAAATAAAGGGTATATTGACCAAAATATAATACTTAACTGTCTAAAAGAACATCAAAAGCTTTCTTATTTAACATCTGAAGAGTTAGATTTGTTTATATTAATGCTTCAAATGTCACTTTTAAAATTTATCTCAAGAATCTGTTTAAATATCTCAAATTCACAACTTAAGAAAATTGAAGTAGAAAAAATGCTTGAGGCAGATAATGGAAAAGAGACAGTATTTAAAGAATTATATAATGAATTTAAGTATTTTAGAAATATGAAATCACATATGAGTGATTTTTCAAAGATAAAATCAACAAATACAGCATTTGTTGAATATATGGCATATAGAGTTAAGCAGTTAGGTAAAAAAAGAGAAAATTATTATAAAAGATTAAATGAAGAAGCAGAAAAAATAGGGTTTACTGTTGAAGAAGCAATTATAAAAGAACATATGGAAATTTCTAAGACAACTGACTATATTGGTCGTGCAATACTTGCTTTTAAACAGTTACAAGGAATAAATTTTAGAGAAATATTTGAAAAGGTAAATAAAATTGATGAAACCTTGAAAAATGACTATACTGATGAATTTAGAAAATGTGATTACAAGACTAAAGGAAGGTATAGAAAATACATTATAAAACTTGCTAAAAAATACAATTTATCAGAAGTTTATGTTGCAAAAAAAGCAGTAGAATGTTCAGTAAAATATAAAAAACATGTTGGTTTCTTTTTAATTGGAGAAGAAAAGTATTTATTAAAAAAGGAACTGGGAAAATCATATTTTAGTGACATAATATATAATAATATAATACAAAAGATTAAACCTGCATTATATATTATTTTAAATATTTTTGTCGCCTCTTTAGTAACTACTTTATTAAGTCCATATATTGTGTTTTTTGATAATATAGTACTTAACGTTGTTGTTCTTTTAATTGTATTTTCATTTGCTCTTGAAATTACAATTAAACTAGTAGATTATTTCCTTAGGAAAATTGTTAAGCCAAAAATTTTACCAAGATTTGATTTTGCAAAAACTGTTGACAAGAAATATCCAACATATGTTGTAATGCCAACTATTATTTCTTCTATTGAAAAGCTTGATGCAATGATTAAAAAAATGGAAATAACTTATCTTGCAAATAGAAGTGAGAATATGTATTATATGTTACTTGGTGACTGTATGGCAAGTGATAAAAAAGTTATAGACATTGATAAAAAAATAGTAGCATATGCAAAAGAAAAACTTGAAGAACTAAATAATAAATACCCATCTGAACATGTTTTATTTAATTTTATGTATAGAAAGCGTGTATATTCAAAAGGCGAAAAATGTTACATGGGCTGGGAAAGAAAAAGAGGTGGTTTGCAACAATTTAACCAAGTTATTTTAGGTAAATTATCTAAAGCTGAAATAGATGATATAGCGTATTTAATTTATGATGATATAGTAGGTGCAAGATATGCTATTACAGTAGATGAAGATACAATGCTTTCATTAAATACCGCTAAAGACTTAGTAGCAATAATCGCTCATCCATTAAATAAACCGATACTTTCAAAAGATAAAAAGACTGTTATAAAAGGATATGGACTTATACAGCCTTCTGTAGGACTTGACATTGAATCTGCAAATAAGAGTATATTCTCTAAAATATTTGGTGGCTTTGGAGGCCTTGATATATATACTAACGCGGTAGCAGATGTTTATCAGGACTGTTTTGAAGAAGCTATATTTTGTGGTAAAGGAATTTATGATATTGAATTATTCGATAATTTACTAAGTAAAGAAATACCAGAAAATTTAGTATTAAGTCATGACTTACTTGAAGGTTCTTTCCTAAAAGCAGGGCTTGCAAGTGATATTGAACTTCAAGATGGCTTCCCTAACAACTATATATCATATATGAAAAGAAATCATAGATGGTATAGGGGAGATATGCAAATTACAAAATGGTTATTTTCTCCAAAGTCTAAGTTATCAATACTTTCTAAATGGAAGATATTTGATAATTTAAGAAGACCTCTTTTAGATGTAATAGCACTTACTGCAATTATTTTATCTGCATTTGTAGATATGAAAACCTTTTTATTTAGTATTCTTGTAACATTTTTAGTAGTTAACTTTGGTACAATTCTTGGTACAATAAATAGATTAATATTTGGTAAAGTAAAACATAGTAGGGACTTACAATATATACCAATTATACATGGCTTTCAAGCTGATTTACTTACAGTGTGTTTTAACTTTTTAACTATGCCATATAAAGCATGGATATGTATTAGTGCATTTAGTCGTTCTATTTATAGGATGCTTATATCACATAAAAAATTACTTGAATGGACAACAGGTGAAATGCTAGAAAAGGCTTCAAAAAGTAGTTTAAGTTACTATTATACTAATATGATAGCTAATGTTATTTTTGCAATCGTTTTAGTATTTATACCAACATTAAATAATTATAATGCATTACTTTTTAACTTTAAGTATATTATTGCTACTACATTTTTCTTTGCTCCATTTCTTGCATATCTACTTGGAAAAGATCATTTACTTGGAAGAAGAAAAAGACTTGATAAAAAAGAGGAAGAAGAAATACTTGAGGTTGCAAAAAGAACATGGTTCTTCTTTGATAGCATGATGACACAAGTAAATAATTATCTTCCAACTGATAATTACCAAGAAAATAGAAGATATAAAATTGCAAATAGGACATCTTCTACTAATATTGGTATGGGAATTCTTGCAATAATTACCGCATATGACTTAAAGTTTATATCTAAAGAAGAAACTATACATAAACTAAAAAATGTATATAATACTTTAGAAAAACTTGAAAAGTGGAATGGGCATTTATATAACTGGTATAATATAAAAACACTTGAGCCATTAAGACCAAGATTTGTTTCTACTGTAGATAGTGGTAATTTTGTTGCATGTCTATACGTTGCAAGACAGTTTATAAATGAACTTAAAAATAATAATTCATACGGTAAAAGAGAAAATGAAGATTATGATAAAACACTTGATTATTTATATGAATTAAATGAACAGTTAATTAACGACACTGATTTTAGTGAGTTATACGATACATCAAGAAATTTATTCCATGTGGGCTACGCACAAGAAAATGGTAAATTAGTTGATAGTTATTATGATATGCTTATGTCAGAAAATAGAACTGCAAGTTTAATAGCTATTGCAAGGAGACAAGTTACATCTAAACACTGGTTTGCACTTTCTAGAAACTTAGTTAAAGTAGATGGGTATAAAGGGCTTATATCATGGGCTGGTACATCATTTGAATATTTTATGCCATATATATTTAATAAATCATATGAACATACATTAATTGATCAGTCATTATTCTTTAATAAATATAGTCAATTAAAATATGCAAAAGATAATCAAGTACCATGGGGAGTATCTGAATCAGCTTTTGCTGTTAAAGATAACGAGCTTAATTATCAATATCAAGAGTTTGGAATTCCTTGGCTTGGACTTAAAAGAGGTCTTAATGATTATATGGTAGTAGCACCTTATGCTTCAATTTTAACTATTGAATATGATCCATATAATGTATATAAAAATATAAAAAGACTAAAGAAAATAGGTGCATACTCAAGTTATGGATTTTACGAAGCAATTGATTATACTAAAGAACATATAGGAGAAAATGAAAAATTTGAAATTGTAAAAACATATATGGCTCACCATCAAGGTATGATACTTGCCTCTCTTAATAATTATCTAAATAAAGGAATAATTAAAGAGCGTTTCCATCAAAACCCTGATATTAGAGCATGTGATATCTTACTAAAAGAAAGGGAAAGATTAAAAGCTACAATTAATAAATCAACTGTTGATAATGAAAATGTATTTAAACAAAAAAATATACAAAAATATACTACATTTGTAAATTATATTTCACAAGATAGAGAAATTGAAGATAGCATTAAAGACACAACAAGTATAGCAATGCTTAAAGGTCTTAATTTATCAACAATAGTAACTAACTCTGGTGATATGTTTATTAAATATAAAGATAAGATTATAAATAAACAAAGATATACTAATTTATCTTCATGTGGTAATTATATATATTTAACAGATAAAGTAACTGGTAAAACAATTTCTGCAATGGATACTAACCTTACACATAGTATTAATAAAGATATTAAAAAATCATTATTTAATGCTTCTTTAAATAAAATTGAGGCTTATCTTGAAAATGATGAACTTGAAACAACTACAACTATGTATATGTCGCCTGAGTATAATATGGAGATAAAGAAAGTAAGTATTTACAACAATTCTAATGTAAAACGTGAAATTATAATTAATACATACATAGAGATGGCTATGACAGACTATATGACAAACGTAGTTCATCCATCATTTAGTAATCTTCAAATTGAAACATATTATGATGAAAATTTAGATATTCTTGTAGCAAGTAAAAGAAAGAAAAATGAAAATGATGAAGAATTATATGTTTATGCTAAATTAATTGGCATTGATCTTGAAAAAGAAATGGAAACTGAGAAACAAAAACTTGTTAAAGATATAGATAATGCATATAATGAAACAATAAATAGATACCCTTTATGGCCTGTACTTTCATATAGGGCTAGAATAATACTTGATGCTTATGAAAGACAAGAATTCTATTATGTATTAGGTGTTAGTGATAGTAAATACAAAATATCAAATGCTGTAATAAACTTAGATAATAAGACTTTAGTTAATCAGTTTAAATTAACAGGTGAACTAAACAGTGTTACTTCTAGATATTTACAACTTGAACCTGGTAAAGCTGAAATATATAATAATATTTTAAAAGAAGTATTATTTAATAAGATAAGTGTTGATTCTTCAAAATTTTGGGATACTTCTTTAAGTCAGTCAATGCTTTGGAAATATTCAATATCTGGAGATTTACCAATATTACTTATCTATATTGATAAGATAGAAGATGCTGGAATTATAAGTGAAGTTATTAAATTCATGGACTATGTAAAAAATAGAAAAATAGATTTAGATATAATTGTACTTATTAACGAAAAACAAGAAAAAGATGGACCACTTTATATATACGTTAAATCTAGAATTGACAGAGCAGTATATATGGACTATTCAAAAGGAAATATATTTATACTTAACGTTAGATTCTTAGATGATAACGAAGTAAAATTGTTATCCTTCTTAGCAAAAAAATATATACAAAATGTAGATGATTTCTTAACTATATCAGAAATTGAAGGAAGTAATAAGGAAAGTATAATTCTTGAGAAGGAAATAATAGACAAGGAGGGGGAAAGTATTAATGAAGAAGAGTAAATCGCAAGATGAATATATTGCTTTTAATTCATATGGTGGCTTTAATAGTACAAAAGATGAATACCATATACTTAATACTAATACACCTCTTCCTTGGTGTAATGTAATGGCTAACGAGAATTTTGGAACTATTATTTCTAGTTACGGCACAGTTTATACATATTTTAAGAATAGTAGAGAATATAAAATAAGTGAATGGTGTAATGACTGGGTTAGTTTTGTACCTGGTGAGAGATTTGAAGGAATTTATGAAAAAGATTATAATTTAAAATATGGCTTTGGATATAGTGTAGTACTCGAAGATACAGATACGTTAAATAAAAAAATGGATATATTTGTACCACCAAATGAAAATATTAAAGTGCAGTATATTGAAATTGAAAATACAGGAAAGTCTAATAAGCAAAACGTTAATATTAAATATATAATTGAGCCTGTACTTGGAGTTGCAAGGGAAACTACTGAAGATTATGTACTATGTAAAAAAGAAGATTCAGCTTTGA
Source organism: uncultured Clostridia bacterium (assembly GCA_947584535.1). Lineage (GTDB taxonomy): Bacteria > Bacillota > Clostridia > TANB77 > CAG-465 > CAG-465. The sequence goes on along the minus strand of CANPWO010000035.1, from coordinate 2,339 downwards.
AATTTAAAAATCCATATAGTTTAGAGTTTTCAAATATAACATCATATATTACTTTAATTCCATACTCCGATAATATTGTCACTACATACGATGAACAAGAGTATAGTGTTAATGCCAATTTTTCTATTAAGCCTAAAGAAAAAATATGCTTTTGTATTATTCTTGGTGCAACAGAAGATGAAAACGAAATTGATATAATAAGGAAAAAATACGAAGATAAAGAGGCTTTAATTAAAACATATGATGAAACTAAAAAATATTGGAGAAAGTTAGTAGTAAAGAATTTTAATACTGGAAATGAATATTTAGATATTATGGCAAATGGTTTTTTGTTATATCAGACTATAGTATGTAGGTTATTTGCAAGAAGTGGTTTTTATCAAGCAGGTGGTGCACTTGGCTATAGAGACCAACTACAAGATACCATGTCTTTAATTTCTACTTGGCCTGAAAAAACAAGAAGTCAAATAATTTTAAATTCATCTAAGCAATTTGAAAAAGGTGATGTACTTCATTGGTGGCATGATCATAATAATGCAGGTATTAGGACTTACTTTAGTGATGATTATTTATGGCTTCCTTATGTTTTAATTGAATATGTAACTAAAACTAAAGATTATTCTATATTAGATGTTGAAACTCCTTATCTTGAAGATAAGCCAATGGGAAATAATAGAGAACTGTATGATGTTTTTAACAACATAGATGTAAAAGATAGTGTGTATAATCACGCTAAAAAAGCTATTTTATATTCACTATCAAGAATTAATACTTCAAATGGGCTTTTAGAAATTGGAGATGGTGACTGGAATGATGGCTTTAGTAATATAAGAGGAGAATCTGTTTGGCTTACTTTCTTTATGATGAATATACTTGAAAATTTTGAGCAAATTGCTAAGTATAAAAAAGATAAGGAAATGATAAATTTATGTCAGAAACATAGACATATTTTTAAACATAGTATAATAGATTATGCATGGGATGAAAATCATTTTGTTAGAGCGTTCTATGAAAACGGAGAAGTAATTGGTGCTAATTCAAATAAAGAGTGTAAAATAGACCTTATTTCACAAGCATGGGCAGTTATTGCTTTAAAAGATTATCCTGATCTTAAAGACGAATTAAAGCTTGCAATTAGTAGTGCAGAAAAGTATCTTGTTGATAAAGAAAATATGATAGTTAAATTACTTTATCCTGCTTTTGATAAACCAAAGAATAATCCTGGTTATATAAAAGCATATGTACCTGGAATTAGAGAAAATGGAGGACAATATACTCACGCTGCTACATGGCTTGCTAAAGCGTATTTTGAACTTAAAGAAGATAAAAAGGCTGTTGAAATACTTGATATGATTAATCCAATATCTCATTCTGATACAAAGGAGAAAGCAGATATATATATGGTTGAACCATATGTTGTTGCAGCAGATATTTATTCTAATCCTGAGCATATGGGTAGAGGAGGTTGGACTTGGTATACAGGTTCATCTGCTTGGATGTATAAAATAATTGAAGATTATTTAGGTAAGAAAAAGAAGTCCTAGTTTGGACTTCTTTTAAATTTTGTTAAATTAATGGCTTAGTAACTTGCTCTATAATTCTTTGTGTCATAATTTCATTTCTTTTAAGTTCTGCCTGAATTTCATTACCTAAATCAGTTAAACCTCTTTTATAATTAAAAATTGAAATCATATAATATATATATGCATCTACCATTGATAATGCATTATAATCTTCTGCAGTTCGAACTTTTTTTATTTTATTAGCCAATTCATTTTTTGGAAGATTAATTAGTTTATTAATTTCTTTATTCGCCTGTTCAAGTTCTTCAGCAGTTAATTTACTATGCATTAATTTTTCAATAGATTCACTACACATATATTTATATACCTTGATAAAATCATCTTCAGAACATTCATCTGTTCCATAAATTTTAAATAGTCTAGCAAATTCTTTATTACTTTTATATCTATTTATCTCTTCAATTTCTTCAAAAGATAAATCAGATACTTTTTTGGTATCAAAATATTCCATTCTTTTCTTTTCAATATCTGGTATATATGATAACCATTTTATCCAATAAATATCAGGTGTTAAATTATTAGTTATAGGCCCTTTAAAAACTTTGATATTACCGTCTAATCTCGCCATTTCCCTAATTATAGTTTCATTTGAGTTACTCATATCTATTCCTCCTTATTTTTATTTAAAAATAAAATTACATTTTTTTGTACTGTAATTATATAATTGCATATTTTAAAAGTCAAGCTTTTTACATAACTTTTACCAATTTTAAGCCTTTCTATTGAAAAAAAATAAAATTATGATATAATATAATA
>CANPWO010000034.1 GCA_947584535.1 uncultured Clostridia bacterium | reverse complement strand
CTTGAATAACTCATAGAAAAAAATAAAATAATGTCAAGCCATTTTTGACTTAACATTATTATACTAGGAGGTGAAAATGAGTAATGGCTGGGAGTATAGAAAAAAGAGGGAAAAATAGTTACAGACTAATTGTTCATGAAGGTTATGATTTAAATGGAAAACCATTAAGACATACTAAAACTGTACATGGAACTAAAAAAGATGCTGAAGTCGAACTTGCCAAATTTGTTACAGAAGTTCAAAATGGATTAGTTGTTGATGGAAAATCTTTAACTTTCTCTGAATTTACTGAAATATGGAAAAGAGATTATGGATCAAAAGAACTTGCTCCATCAACTTATAAAAGATATTGCAGAATATTAGAAACAAGACTTTTACCATACTTTGGTCACTTTTATATTAATAAACTAAAGCCAACTGATATTATGAGATTTTACGATTTACTTAGCAATGACACTCAAATAATTAGAAAGAAAAACAATAATGGAAAGAAAACTTTAAGACCTTTATCTGGCAAAACAATTTTAGAACATCATAGACTTTTAAGAGCAATGTTGCATAAGGCAGTTTATTGGCAATTAATAGTAGCAAATCCTGTTGAACGTGTTCAACCGCCTAAAGCAAAAAAACCTAAAAGAAGATATTATGATGATGAACAAACAAAAGTCTTATTAGAAAATTTAGAAACACTAAGCGAAGATCAGATTAAATACAAAGTTGCAATTATTTTGACTGTATTTACTGGAGTTAGACTTGGTGAATTAATGGGCTTAGAATGGACTGATATTGATTTTAAAAATGGAATCGTAAATATTAATAGAGCAAGTCAATACTTAGCAGACAAAGGAGTATTTACTAAAGTACCAAAAACAGAAAGCTCTATTAGAGAAGTAGCAATACCTGATTTTGTCATTTCTTTACTTGATGAATATAAATTATGGTATGAAGATCAAAAATCTCTATATGGCGAATTATGGACCAATTCTAATAGGTTATTTGTACAGAATGATGGTAAACCAATGCATCCTTCAACCATAAGTAAATGGTTTGTAAAATATATTGAACAAATTGGTCTACCTGTAATTAATTTTCATGGATTAAGACATACAAATGCTACACTTTTAATATCACAAAATATTGATGTAGCAGTTGTTGCAGCAAGACTAGGACATGCACAAATTACAACAACATTTAATTTTTATGTGCATCCAATTATTTCTCATAATAGGAAAGCTGGAAATGTTTTAGAAAACTTGCTTTTGCCAGCAAAGTCTTAATTTAAACTTTTTTCTAATTTTCACTGATTACAAATTTCACACGATAAAAAATAGTAAAAACTTTGAGATATTTTATCTCTTCCCCAAAAGTTTTTACTAAATTATTAAAAAAATTGGAAAGATAAATTGTGAATTTTATTTGAATTTTAAGTGTTTTGAAGTATGTTTGTTTCCCAAAATCTTCCCAATTTGACATAAGAAGGTCATTTATCAGCATTATAGCAACCAACTTCTAAACAATAAAAAATCGCTACAACTTAGTTAGCTGTAACGATATAAGTTTGGTTGCGGGGGTAAGACTCGAACTTACGACCTTCGGGTTATGAGCGTGTAATCCTTGATATTGCTGGATTTTGTCTAATTGTGTTTAGTGTTGCTAGAGTAAGTAAATTCGTAAAATTGATGATATTTTGTTTGCGTTAAATTGTGTGTAAAATTGGAAAATTTCGTAGGAAGTGTGACCAAGATGTGACAATAACCCCCAAAAAAAGTAAAAGTCACTAAGACTTCTACTTACTAAATATATTTATTATTGTACTAATTTCTTTCATTATCACATGTATTTTTTCAATTACATCTATATTTTTAAATACAGCTATAGCCATTGCAGTACCAATTATAAATATTACCCATAAAATAGTATATTTGAATCGTATCTCTGATATTAGTTCTTTATTTTCTATGTAACTTTTGTCTTTTTCAAATATTTCTTCTATATCTTCTTCATCTAATATATCTTTATATGATTTCTTTAATTGGTAATAACTATTTGTATATCTATTAAATTTAAAATTTAATTCAAATATTGATATTAATAAATATACTATTGATCCTGCTAGAAGCCAATAACAAATAGCAACGATATCATTTGTTAATATGTTGTCTAACCTACTATCAGAAACAACATTTGTTAATATAGTTCCTAGTATAAATGTTATAAATGCAATAATATTTTTCTTTAAACTATTTATAAAATCTAATGATATATCATTTATTTGATTATAAGTTTGCATTATGAATTCTGTTACTTTATTTTTTAATTCTATATATTTATCTAAGTTCTTTTTTAAATATATTTCATAATTTGATTTGATTGATGCAAATGTTTTATTATCTATTTCTAGTATTCCCGAATATTTACAATGTAAACTTATTACATTCCTAACTAGATTAATTTTATCTGATATATTACCTTCTTTATAAGTCCATTTATATATTTCATATATATCCTCATAGTTTTCTTTATTTACTATATCTTCTAAATCTATTTGAAAATCTTTATTTTGGTATCCACTTATATGTATATCTAATTTTTGGTTTTCTATTTTTGAGATATTAGATATATATATTATAGATAAAATCGTTTTTATTTTATTAAATCTATCCTTAACTATTTCATTTATTGATGAATATTCAATATCAAAATCTTCTGGTAGTAACTTATATTCTAAATTATTAATAAAGTTGCCAATGCCTTTTAGTTTTTCTAAATTTTCACTTCTATTATATATCTTTTTCTCAAAACTTTGCTCTGAGTTTATCATAGATATAGTTTTTGTATAAAAATTACTTAAATCATCATAATTAACAAATATAATTTTATCATGTTTTTCTAATTGCATACTAAAAATCTTCATTATATCTGTTATTTTTTTATTTTCAATCATATCTATAAAAGATTTTAATGTGTATATAGATATTTTTTCCTCCTCTAATGATTTTGTTATATTTATTGATATTGTGATTTCATTTCCTAAATCATTATTTTCTTTAATAAATCGTTTGTACTCACTCTCTTCTATTATTACTGTTCCATTTACTACTTGAATAGTTTCACTATCATCTAATAAATTTATTATTAAATGGTCTCTACAAGAGAACTTTGTGATAACCTGATTTATTTCTTGTAATTTAGGAAATATATCAGCATTTACTTTTTTCCTTAATCCTATAGTCATCAATTCTTCTTTTACATCATTAATATCTAAATTAAAAATTTTTAATAACTCTTTTAATGGATTCATAATATTCCTTTCATTTTTTATTCTATAAGAAGCTCCTATATGTTTCATCATCATTTGTTTTTATTTGAATATATTTTTCTCCTGTATAGTCATCTTTATATGATTTTATAATATCTTTGATTCCATCTATTCCGTCATTTATTTTAAGTTCGATGTCATCATTTACATGATATATTTTACGAACTCTTGCCTTTATAGCTTTTTTTATTACATTAAACTGTCTTTCAAATTTGTTGTTTGGTAAATCTTTTAATTTTTTTAAAAAAATATTAAAATTTTCTTTATCTATATTATCTGATTCATAGTTATTAAATACTGATTGCATTAGATTATCATAATCAAAAAAGTCATTATTTTTAAAGAAACAGATTACTCCATTTCTCAAATATAAATAATCGCTTGGAGACTCTTTTTTTATCTTATTGTTCAATAAGTTATCAATAGCCTTAAAAGCTTTACTCGTATTTTCCTCATCATCATTCATTGGATCCAATTCTAAAAAATCATTATACCAATATTTTGCCTGGTTATCCAAAAACACTTTTGCCTCAATAATTTCACAATTTTCCCTTTGAATTTTAAATAAGCATGATTTCCATAGTCTATTATTTTCTATAGAAAATCCTGATCTTTTATTAAAATCCTGATCATCCCAAAATTCGTTATGCTCTACCTTTGCAATTAAAAATTCATAATTATCTTCATCTTCATTATAACATAAAACTTGTACTAAACTTCCTTTTTTTATTTTTACATCTAGTCTATTAATTCTTTCTTGTGTATTCTGTTCAATTCTAAATAATCTATTTGCATTATTTTCCATCTTAGTACTAATTTTTTTCCCTTTTTCTTTGTTTTCTTCTATAGTTAGTCGAATAATTTCTCTCACTGAATTTACAATTTGTGTATCTTCAGACCTTTGTTTATACATTCTTATAGATTGATTAGCATTTATATATAACACTAAATTGTTTATATATTCATCAAACTCTTTAGGTGGTTCCCTTAACTCTAGTTTTTCTTCTTCATAATTTAGTACATATAATGTTTTTTCTAATATTTCTATACTCATTTTTTACTCCCCCATAATTATATTATTATCACATTATAATTGCAAATTTTGTCGAAATTTGAAAGAAATTATATTTTTCGACAAATTTTAACATTTTATTGATTAGTTATTTGCAATACTCCTACTATTTTATTTGAAAAGTTAATTATTAAATTACTAAAATATTGTGTAATAGAATTTATTAATTTTGCATCAAAGTCTTTTGCAAATGGAATAATACCTAATCTTTTTAAAACTATTAATATTATAAATAAGATTAATGCATAAATAACATAAGCAGTTGTATATCCTATACTCCCTATGGTTGATTCATTAATGTCTAATTTTTGATATACAATCTTTCCACAAGTATAATATGATAATGCCCATAATAACTCATTTATTATGGGGGATATTATAAAATAGTTTAGAAAAAAGCTTTCTGATACATCTATTTTATCTATTGTTATAGCACATATAAAGTATGTTATTATATGTCCAAATGCTTTAACTAACTTATACATTTTTTATTTATAGTACTCCTTTACTATTTCTTATCATATAAAGTTAATACCAAAAGATTTTTATTTTCTTTCGGTAGTATTATCTTTTATATAAAAATACCTCTTTCCTTCTTCATAATCTTTTACTAATTTATAACAATATATTTCATCAAAATTGAATTGTCTTAGGTATTCTTTTTCTTTTATCAAATTACAAAATGCTTCTTCTTGAGTTACACCTCTAGCTATCCCAATTAGTTGAGAATTTTCACAATCTGGTTCTATGCTCTCTGAATTTGGTTGGTATGTATAACCTTCATTAGTTAAAAATATATAATTGTTCATATTAACCTCACTTTTTACATATTATACCAGTAAAAGTGGGATATGTCCATTGTTTATAACATTTTTCCCATTAATTTGTGTAAAAAACCTAAAAAATTACGCATACTTTTAAAGCATGTGTAATTTTCTTACATATCAAAATGGTAATTCATTTTCATTCATACATATATTTTCATCGGGATTTACGGGATTTGCGATAAACTTATTTATATAATCTCCAAATACCCTTTCCTCTCCACCAAATACATCACTAGACAATACCTCTATAAATGTTATTAACTTCCCATTAATCGATTTCCTTGTTGTATTTCTATCTTTTTCTCCTGGAAATAATTTTCCTGATTCTTTCAAATATTTCCATGTAGATGTGCTATTACCTGGAAATTTAATTCCTTGTACTCCATAAAATTTCGCTACTTCATTAAATATAACATTTGGTAGTAAATAACATCTCTGCCTTTTCTCATCATAGTATCCAACAAATGTACTCAATGACATATCTGGTTCTCTTTGATAATTGGCATAACTTTTCAAATATATCTTTTTGCTTGCTAATAATTCCTGAACTCCCCTAAAGAACATATTATCGGTTCTGTTTTCTTCTGTTCTCATACTTTGCTTTTGAGCTGCTTTAATTAAACAATCCCATGACATAGTCTTTAATTTTTGCATCTCTTCATATGTTATTGATTGCTTGTCATTTGCAAATTCTAAAAGTAATTCTATTCCCATATATTCAGATGCAATAATTTCTGGTATTCTTCCATGAGCAAAATCTTGATTTGCTTTATTTCTATATTCTATAAACTTATCCTTGCAATTTCTTTTTATTGTGCCATAATTATCAATTATGTATTTTATATATTCTTTCATACAATATGATAATTGTTCTTTATACTTTTGTATTTTTGATAATAAGTTTAAATCTACATCTCCTCTAGCCATTTCTATTATTAGTGCTCTAGCAGTTCTACTTTCTGCCATATTAGGAAATGATTCTCCTGTAACAATGCACATTCCTCTTGCACTAAATCCCATTTTTACTGTTTTTCCATCTTGTTTCATTCTACTTCTAGCTTGTCTATCTCCATATAGTCCAAATAGACTTTCTGCAACTGCATCCATCTTCTTCCCTTCTTGTAATGTTTGACTTGGATAATAATCATCTATTGCAAACAATGTATCCTTTAATGTAAATGCTTTTTTCTCAATGCTATTTGCTGTATCTTTGAATCCTCCTGGTAGAGTATCTCTTTCAAAATCTCCAAAATGTGAGACTATTAATGATGATAAAGAACTCTTTTGTGAGCCACTTTCACCTACAATCCAAGTTACAAATCCCAATGGAATATTTTCTTCTAGAAATAAACTCCTTAATGGCGATAAATATGCAGTAGCAAGTAGAGGAATTGTTATTTCTTTTTTAGCTAAATCTAAAATTGATAAAGATGTTCTTATGCTTTCTTTAAGTTCATATGTGTTATTTGTAAATTTATATCTCTCTAAGCTAATTCCAGACAAATCTACTTTTACATCTCGGTTGTCACCTATTGCACCACCATGATATAGATATACCAATTTTCCATTTACTTTTCTAAATCCTGTATGCTCGTAAATTGTTTCTTTTTCTATATCTTTGGATAAATTTTGAATTGCTGAATATACATATTCTTTATGATTAGATTTTGGTGGATAGATTTGTGGCAATAAATCCCATGATGGATTACAAATCCATCCCATATTTTCTAGTTTATTATAATTAACTTTTACAGGGTTTAATTTAATTTTACTATTTAATACTGCACCTATTTCTAAATATCCTTCTTCCTCTAAACCATTATCTATGTATATTTTTTTGATTGGTATAGGCATAAAATTTGAAAGGGTTTTTAATTCCTCTGAATTACCCTTTTTTACTTTTCTTTGTAGTCCTTGATATCCAAACACATAAGGAGTTCCATATAGTTTATCATTATATTCTTTGTATTCATCTAATAATTCTTCTATTTCTTCAGGATTTACATTAAGTTCTTCTATTTCTTCTGATGTCAAATCTTCTACTGACATATTTTTTCAATCTCCTTCCTGTGTCTAAATAATTTTATTTTTTCATCTTCCGTTGTTGCATTTATAAACTCATCTATCCATAAATTTATCGCAGTTTGATTATTATATAAATATTGTAAAGCATTTGTTAAACCATCATTTTCAAAATCAGTTATATTTTTTATATTATTACTCAAAGTATCTATACATATTCGGTTCATTTTATTTGAATCACATAATTTTATAAATGTATTATTAAACCAATTATCTAATGCTTCTCTTACTTTTTTATTTAATAAATTCTTTTGTCTTTGAGTTTTTATTTGTTTATAGTCGGTCTTTTGTTCTATTTTAATTGGTAATGAAAAATCTTGTATAAGAGTTTTTGCTGCATCTATTGGTGATATATGATATAGTTCTTGAACAAAACTAATAATATCTCCATGCCAACCATCTCCGTAATCATGAAATCCTTTTTGGTTATTTACACAAAATGACGCTGTTTTTTCATTCCTAAATGGTGATTTATAAAAAAGATTGCTACCTGATTTCTTTCCGTTTTTCTGGCATATAATACTCAGCAACTTGCTGTGGATTCAAATATTCCTTTATTTCTTTAAAAACATTTGAGTTATACATCTATATAATGTGAAAATTATCTCTTAATGAACTTTCTTCTTGCTTTTTAATATATTCTTCTACTGCTTGTTTTGTAATAAATATTCTTCTTCCGACTCTTATATATTTTATTTTACCTTCTCTAATAAGTTTAGAAAGAGACCACTCTGTAAACATTGGCTTATAATTTTCAATTACATCTTTTTTCGTATATATGACTTCTTTTTGTTCCATTCTATTCGTTCCTCCTTTAATTCTTTAATTGCTTTTAGTATTTTATTTTTATTAGATTCATCTAATTCAACTCTAAGTAATCTACTAAAGTTTCCATCTGTCATTCCTAATTTATTTGCTACTTGCCAATATTTAAAATCGTTGATTTCTATTGCTTTTCTAATATCTAAATTATTCAAATTGCTTTCCTCCTTTTAGTTATAGTTGACAATAATTTTTGCCTATGTTATACTATATAAAATTGTTGTTGTTATTGTTAACATTAAAATTATAATAATATGTTTTTATTGAAAATGCAATAATATCAATCAAAAAGAGTTATAAATAAAAAACTTAAATTTTCTTATTTTAAGATTGTTAACAGGAGGTATAGTTTATGAATTCTAACTTTTATATTTATTTTGATTTAGAAACAAATAAAGAAATTATTAAACATAGAAAATTATTAAAAGAATTTGTTTTGGATACAGATGATCCACAATTATTGGAAGAATATCAAATAGATAAAAATGATAACCCATATTACATTATAAAATCAAACCTAATTGAAAAACAAACTCCTGTATATGAAGCAGTTTTTGTAGATAATTTTAATGATTTAGATATTAAAGTCCAACCTATTGGAACTTATCTACTTGATTTTCTTAATTTAAATTTGAATAACGATTCTGACTTAAAAAAATTTGCTTTTAAGTATGGTTTAGATAATCTTTTACATTTAGATAAACCAAATAATTTAAATAGCTACACCATTTACATTGCTAGTGAGTTTGAAAAAATATTTAATAATTTTTTTAATTCTATAAAAAATAATTTATCCAAATTGCAGCAAGAATTTAAAGATACTATAACTTTCTGTTTTGGTGATTCTGGTAATAAAAAAATTGATAAGTTAAATCCTAAGCAAAGATATTTTTTATCTTTTCATGGATGTGATGGTGATATCTACTTTACTAAAATACCAAAATTTCAGAAATACTCTAAAGGAATAACTATTGATTTTAACTCCTTTTTTGATACAGATATAAAATTATCAAAGTTTACACAAGAGCAATTAGTTAATGCTGTTGCTTCGGAAAGCTTTGCATTTACACCATATTCTTACAGCTGTTCAAAGTTAAAAAATGCATTATTTATTTCTTTTACTAATTTAATTAATTTAAATAATCTCCATATTAATACATGTGCCAATTGTGGTAAATTATTTATTCCTACATCAAAAAGTAATGAAATATATTGTGATAATCCATTATTAGATAACCCATCTCGTACTTGTAAAAATATTGGAGCTGACAAGAAATATAAAGAAAAAATGAGAGAAGATGAAATTACTAAAATGATTAGAGATACATCATCTTGTCTTGGTATGAGAGTAAAAAGAAATCCAGATATTAAAGAACATGATATAAAATATAATAATTGGAAAACCAGTTATCCAATACAATTGAAAAAATACAAAGAAAAGAAAATTACCAAAGAAGAATTAATTAACTGGATTAATAATTCAAGGAGGTAATTTCATTTGGCAGGTAATATTATTGACATGGGAAATAATAAGTATAGACTTCGTTATAGTCAAGGTTTTGATAATAATGGTAAAAGAAAGTATATTTCAGAAACTATATATGCTAATTCAAGAAGAGAAGCAGAAAAGAAAATGGCTGAACTCATTACCAGAGTTGAAGGTGGTTGCACTTATTCTGCTAGCAAAATAACTTTAAATGAATTTAGTAAGCAATGGCTAGAAACATATGTAAAACCTAATCTTTCTCCAACTACATATCAAAGTTACAACGAAAAATTGAATAAGCACATTTTGCCATATATAGGCAGTAAACGATTAGACAAAATCAAACCATTAGATATTGATAATTTATATAATCTTCTATCTACAAAACTTATTAATAGAAAAGATGAAAATGGTAATTTTAAAACGCTATCTCCTACTAGTATTCATAGAGTTCATGAAATATTATCTAGTCTATTTAGTAATGCTGCAAGATGGGATTTAATTCCTTACAATCCTTGTACTAAAGTTGTGCAACCTAAATATAAAAGGACTAGAATGAATTGTTACGATGAAGAAACTTCTAAAAGATTAATTAATAGACTTCTAGAAACTGCACCACTCAAATATAAATGTTTCGTAATTTTAGCAATGTTAGGTGGTTTTAGAAGAGGAGAAATTGTTGGATTACATTGGGATGATATAGATTTTAAGAATAAGAAAATTACAATTAATAGAAGTGCTTACTATTTAGGGCATTCAGGTGTTAATGAAAAATCACCTAAAACTGAATCAAGCAATAGAACTATAGTAATTTCTGGCATCTGTTTTGATTTATTGAAACAATGGAGATCTGAACAAAGTAAAATTAGACTTGCTCTTGGTGATAAGTGGCAAGGTGCAGAAAATATTTTTACTACTGATGATGGTAGAATTATGAATCTTTCAACTGGTCCTAAATGGTTTACTAATTTTTTGAAAAAGAATGGATTCCCTCATATTAGATTTCATGATTTAAGACATACTTTTGCTACTTTATTAATTTCTTATAATGTTGACATTAAAACTGTGTCTCATAAGTTAGGACATGCGAGTGCTACTACTACCATGAACTTTTATGTTCATAATTTGGAATCTACTGATAAGGCTAGTGCAGAGTTATTGGAAGATATGTTAGTTAAAGATGTTAATCTGGTATAGAAAAAGAGCCTAAGGCTCTTTTATTTTTTCTTGGTCTACTATATATTCTGTAACTTTATTTTCTATATTTAACATAAATTCGTCTTTGTTTTTGTTCCAAGCATCACTAATAAATATTCCTATTGAAAATACAATAATTATTATCAATAACATTATCCATATAAAGTAATTATTTTTCAGTAATCTATTTTTTTGTTTTTCACCTCTGTAAAAATTATCTAATCCTATAAGTGTCGTTATTAATACAAACACAATAAATAACATAAATAAGCATATATATTTAATATCTTTTATTTCATCAATTGCTGTAACTGCTGCTGAAACTATACTGAATGAAGCAATAAAACTTAAAATAGTATATACTAAATTATGACTTTCTTGTGCGAATTTTTCTTGCCTTTTTTCTAATCTTTTTGATGCATCTTCTATTTGACTCATTTTTTGCTCTATCTTATAAGTTTCATATTCTAATGATAGTCTCTGATATTTGTATAATAATTCAATTATATTTTCATTTCTATTAAAGTGAAAATTTTGTGTAGTATTACACTCAACTATTAAACTATCAACCATAGCTAATAAATTTTCAATTTCTTTGTTTGTTACGTTTTTTATTCCTTTATTTTGAATTATTGCTATTCGCTCAATTTGTTCTTTTATTGTTTGATCTAGATCAAATACTGGGTTGTTTTCATTTGTTTGTGTCGGTATCTTTATGGATGGAATTTTATTAACATCACTCATCTTTTACTATAAAATTATCTCTAAACCAATTTTTAGTCTCAATCTTATTGATATAACTTTTATCTCCATATACTACCTTTTGATTATTTTCCATCCATTTATTATACCATGGAGATCCTTCGCTATGTGTTATATCCACTAATTGGCTTGCTGATAATATCCCAAAAGTTTCATATATTTTTTTTATTACTTCTTTCTTTAAAGGATCTATTTCGTTGCCTTGTTTTATTTTTTCTTCTGATAAGATAATATCTGCATTACCAAAAACTTTATATTCTTTGTATAGAGGTATAGCTACTGGGCCAAAAGCCCAAGCATTAAAATGGCAAGGATATAATGAATCTGTATCTTTTATGCACATATAAAAAGCTTCAAAAAAATACATTAACTTTTGTATGTGCAATTGTGTTACTTTTTTATTATCATTAGTAAATAAATTAATTAAATAATATGAATCTGTTACTATATTATCTTTTAATATTTTATTTTCTTCCATTTCATTTCCCCCCTTTTAGGAATATTATATATTATATTACATTTTATTTCAATATGTTTTAGTTAAAATAAAAAATGCTATTTTTCATTAAATTTATAGTCATAGTTTAATATGTCAAAATCTATTTGTTTAGTTTTAGCATAATATAATTTATTTTTATCGTATGCTTTTTCTAATATTTCTAATAATATATCTAAAGAATTCTTATATATTTCTTTATCATATTTTTCTATTTCTAATTTTTCTAATTCTTTATTTGTGAAATTTTTATTTTTTAACAATATTATTGTATTAATAAGTAATAAATGTAATTTAAAGCTAACTATTGATGTTCCATATTTTTTCTTTAACATATCTTTTTCTTTAGTTGTCTCATCAACTAATTGACTTATTTTATTATATAATAAGTATATTTTAAAATATATATCAACATTTATTTCTTTATTAAATATATCTTCATATGTATGTTTATATAAAATTGTTTTAGGATTATTTCTAGCTATACTAGGTGATTTTTGTAAAATTGTCATACAATATTGAGCTAGTTGACTTTTTTGTATAATCTTGTTTTTTTCTATATCACTATATATGCAGTAACTAGTTTGTAATCCATTCACTATTCTAGGCATTGTTAAATTAATGTACCCTGGCTTTAGTTCAAGCTCTTCAACTAAAATTGTTACTCCATTATTAAGCCACCAAAAGTCTATATTCTTTTCATTATCTAATGTTTTAAATATTTCTTCATTAACTCTATTAGTATTTTCTTGATAATCTCTTACATTGTTATCAAATAAATATTCTTTAAGTTGTTCATCTTCTGTTGAAATAAATTTATAATAATCTACTATGTTAACTAAAGCCATACAAGCTATATCTTTATCTTCTCTATATGTATCATATATAATATTTTTTGTTTTTAATTGTAATGTTGATAAATATCCTGAATCATATAATTTTTTTAGCTCGATTTTTCCATTATACTGTACATTTATGTTTTCTATACACATATATTTTTTTATATTATTTCTTAATATTTCTTCGGCATTTCTTACATCCTTTGATATATCAATAATATCTGATTTATTAGAGAATATTATATTAACATTTATATTTTTATTTTTCAATTTAGGAATGATTTCTTTGATTATATTCCTTATAATATGAATTTGTTCTATTAATTCTAAATTATAGATATATCCCAATTTTTCTTCTGTCATTTCTTCATTAAATATATTCTGTATAGTGTTGTTTATCTTATTTAATGGTTCAACTGCAAACCCTTTGGATTCTTTGTTTTGAAGTATATATATATATCTAATGTTGACTGAGTATTTATATTTTGTTTTATATTATTATAGTCAGCTTCAGTCTGGATAAGTATGTCATTGATAAATATTAAAAAATTATCTACTCCACCATCTCCTCCACCATCAATGCAACTCTGAATTACATCATCTATACTTATCATTTTATTCTTACATATTTGGTATGTAACAAAAACATTAAAAAGATTATCTTTATTTTTTATTTTATATTCATTTCTAAAATTTTCTAATATAGCATCAAAAATTTTTGTATCTCCCATTTTTCTTCTCCCTTTTTTTGTCTATATTATACTATTTTTGTATATTTTTGTCTACTAGTGTAATTTGTCGTTTAATGTCGAATATTATAACCTAAATATAAAAATATATTCATGAGCTAATAAATAAAAATCCCTATTTGTATTTTGAGCCCAATAATCTGTCTTTTTGCAATTATGCTGCTCTTTTATAATTATTTCTTTTAAAGTGAAACCTGTTTTGATAAATATATTCATGATATAAAAACCTAATGGAATGACATTCTTATTTTTCCTTATGTCTCCTATTAAAACTGCACAATATTTATTTTTCTTTAAGATTCTAAAACATTCTTTTGAAAATAATTTCATTTGATCTAAAAATTCATTTAATTCTAATCTTGATATATCTTCTTTGATATCCTTACTATATTTGATAATATTAGCATATGGTGGATGTGCAAATATAAAATCTATACAATTATCTGGTACTATTCCTTTTAAATTTGTGGAATCCGCTCTTATTAATTTCGGCTCATCTAAATTATTACTTTTAAAATTTATTCGTTCTTTTGCTATTTTAAGAGCATTTACATTTACATCTATTCCGTACTCCTTTTCTATTAAGTAGCTTCGTTTCTATCATTGTAGTTCCGCTTCCGCAAAATGTATCTAAAACTATATCTTCTTCGTTTGTATATTTTAAAATTAAATTTCTAGGAACTTGTGGTGGACAATTACCTCTATAATCTCCTTTATGTGTTGCCCAATTTCCTCTTTCTTTAAAAGACCATATTGTTGTCTCTTCTACCTCAAATTGTTCTGGTTTATGTTTCAAATTCATTCCTCCTTCTAAAATGCATAAAGGGACAACTAATAAAAGTTGCCCCCACAATCTTTTTTATATATTTTATTCTTATCTTCCTCTAAAAGTAGATGTACTTACAATTGAAAAAATATCCATATTATCCTTTAATAATTCATCTAATATCTGTTTAAACATATATGCATCTGCTCTATTGGTTTTTTCTTGAATCATAAGTAGTAATAATAAAATCAAAACAAAATCAATTGGATACTCCCCGTCCCTCGAGAGTTAGTTTTGATATTTCCTTATCTACTTTGCTTTTATATGTTAGTAATGTATTTTTTAATGTTATATAATCATTACTTTCTAGTCCTACAATTTCATCCCATGTTTTTTGCATACATTTTATAAAAGTAATAACATCATTATGATTCTTTTGCTCTTTTAAAAGCATATCTATTACCCAATGTATATGCTTTGGTGTTCTTGCTCTTCCACTATCCTTACTATATTGAACTACTATATCATTTGGAGATAAAGAACCTTTAAATACATATATTGTATAACTATCATTTACTTTTATATCCATAATAGATTTTTCTGTTCTTCTTTTTCTATATTTTCTACCTTCTAATAATTCCATTCATTTTTCCCTTTTCTATTTAAATATTTTAGTCATTATGCCATTTTCCATGTCATTTATATTATAAATATTTTCCATTACATTGAATGTTTCTTCTAAATTTCTTCTAGCACTCCTCCATGCAGTTCCATCTGTAAACCATACAAATGTTATTCCTTTAATTGTATCTGCTTCTTGAGATATCATTTTATAGCTTCTTGCTGTTTCATTTAATTTTGAACCTCCACCATTTCCACCATAAAAATTAGTTTCTATAACATATATCATATTATCTGTTTTTACAACAAAATCAAATCTCTTTGTTGATGTACCATTTCCTGATATTGCTGATAAATCTACATTCCATTTTTTCTCAATATCTGTTAAATACATTTCTTTATAATATTCTTTAACTCCTGATTTCTTTATATATGCTTCAACTAAATCTTCCATTTGGTGTCCACCACGATTTTTTCTTCCATTAGAATCTAGTCCTGTTTCTACGCCTAAGCAATAGTCAACTAAGTTATTAACAATATGTTTCTGTAACAATTCAAATAATCCTGTTTCTCTCATAAAGACTTTGTATTGTTCTATACTATAATTTTGTTTTTTAAAATTATAAGTAAATTCTCCATTCTCATCTTGTGCATATATCTCCATCTGTCTTACTGCAAGTAGAATAGGTATGCACTTTAAAGTTTCTGGATACTTTTCCATAATATTTTCAAAGTCTTTTTCTATTTGCCTACTACCAATAAGTGAATTTAAAATATTTAATTCAATTTTTATATTATCTACATTTTTATAAACTTTTTCAAAGTCTATATAATATTTATATCCCGAAATACTAAATTTGAATTGATTTAGCCATTCTTCAAAGTTTCTACCCATCTATTTTCTCCTTTATTTCTTCATATCTTTTTATTGATAAATCTAAATATTGCTTTTCTCTTTCTATTCCAATATAATTTCTTCCCAACTTATATGCTGCAATTCCTGTTGTTCCACTTCCACTAAACGGATCCAAAACTATATCTTTTTCATCTGTAGATGCTAATATTATTTTTTCTAATATTTCTAATGGTTTCTGCGTTGGGTGTTTACCACATTTCTTTTCTGACGGTCTTGTTAAACTAGTTTTCCATACATCCTTCACTTGTTTTCCATTATTCATTTCTTTCATTAATTCATAATTGAATTTATACTTGCATTTTTTTAAATCTTTTCTTGCCCATAATATTGTTTCGGTTGAATGTGTAAATGTTTTACAAGCCAAGTTTGGTGGTGGATTTGTTTTCTGCCAAGTTATATTATTTATTATTTTAAATCCTTCTTCTTCAAGAGCCATTCCTATTGAATAAATGTTATGCAATGTTCCACTAATCCATATTGTTCCATTGTCTTTTAATATTCTATAACACTCTTTTATCCACTTTTTATTAAATTTATGTTTATATTTTAATGAATCACATTCATCCCATTTTCCTTTATTTACTGTTACCATTTTTCCACCACTACATGTTATTCCATCATTTGATAAAAAATATGGTGGATCTGCAAATATTATATCTACTGTCTTATCTTC
>CANPWO010000033.1 GCA_947584535.1 uncultured Clostridia bacterium | reverse complement strand
CTAAAAATACAAAAAAATGTATTTTTAGTCTTGTTTATTTAAAAGTATATCTTTTTCAAAGGTATTTGTTTTTATATGAAGGGTTAGAGAATCAGAATTAATATCTTTTATTACACCCAAATTTACTATTACTTTGCCTGTATCTGATATATTTATATCTTGCATATTATACTTTTTGTTATTTTTATCTTTTATATATATTTCTTCTATACTAAAATCATTTTTCTTATTAAATATTAATGTACTAGTAATACTATTTAAATTTAAGTAAACTTCTTCTATATTATCATTTATATCATTTGTTGAATAAATAATAGATTTTGAGTTGTAAAAACTATCTTCTAAATTAAGTGATATATTCCAATTTCCAGATATAAGATTATTTTCTTTGTTATTAGAGTATTTAATAGAGTAGTTTACTAGAGTTATATTATTAAACTTAATGTGAATTTCTTTACTTTTTGAAAAAGAATTCTCAGTATTAAAATAATATATAAATTTAGCTGTATCATGTGTTTTTTCTATTAAATTGCTTTTAAAATCTATTTTATATATGGCTTTTTTATTAAAATCTATGTTATTTTCTTTACAAAAGTTATGATAAAGAGATACATCATTACTAAATATTAAATCATAATTATCATTTGTAATAAGCATATTAGGTATAATTAAGTCATCAAAGTTATCTTGCAGAGATTTATCAAATTTGAAATTAAATACAATATATAATTTATTACTATCCATTGATATACTATCTACTTTAACTCCTACTTTGCTTGATTTACAATATTTCATATCAACATTTTGAATATAATTATCTTTTATAGCCATTTCCATTTCATTAGTTTTTACTGTGGCCGTACCACTTTTATTAAAGAAATTCAAATAATTATCTGCAAAACCTATTGAAGATGATATAGCTATTACAAATACACAAATTATAACTAAATATAACGGGACATGATTTTTATTATTTATTTTTTTTCTATAGAATTTATCATCTAAAGTTTTTGGATCATTGTATTTTTTATAAATACCATCTAAAAATTCTTTGTTATTCATCATAAGTTATTCCCTCCTTTTCAAGTAATGTTCTTAATTTCTTTCTTGCGTTATATATTAAAGCTTTAGTTTGAATATCAGTTTTATTAAGTATTTTACTAATGTCTTTGTTAGAGAATTTTTCAAAATCTGCTAAGTATATAACAGTTTGGTAATCTGGCTTTAGACTTTTTAAGATACTATTTATTCTTTCAAGCTTTTCTCTATTATCGACATTATCTAAATAATCAGTAGTGTCAGATAAGTAATATTCATAAGTATCAATACTTATTTCTCTTTTAGATTTTTTAATGTAATTAAGTGAACGAGACCTAGCAATTGTAAACAGAAAAGTTTTTAGTTTATACTTTGGATTATATACATCTTTATTAACTAGTATATACAAGAACACATCTTGAGCTAAATCTTCTGCAATAGAATAATCATGAACAATTTTATAAATGAAGTCTGTTACAGATTTTCTATATTTGATAACTATTTCTTCAAATGCTTTATCATTACCGCTTAAAAAGTCATTATACAAATTTCTATCCATATCTTCTTCCATAATATATTTCCCTCTTACACTAATTATACAACACAAAATAACAAAAAGCATAGTTTATTTGAAAAATAATATTATTTTTTTACATATTTCGACTTTTTTCTAAAATTTTCCAATTTTTTCTGATTTAGTAGAAACTAAAATTTTGTAATGGTATAATCAGACCATAATAAAGCAGATGTGAAAATCCACATATTGTCTTTATTATATTATTTTTAGCATTAATAAAAAATGTTAAAAATCAGTAGCTTCTTTTTTGAAGTTCATTTACAAGTTCTATATTTCCTTTTTTCAACTGTTCAAGAACTTGTATGGATTTTGAAAAGGGAAGCTATTTTTCGTTTATATTAGATTATATAAATAATAATTAAAAAATCATAAATTTATATATGCTAAAATTGTGTCGAATTTTGTTTTAATTTGTATAATAAATGGGAGGTATAACTTATGAAGAAAATAAATAGCGACGAACTTTTAAACGAATTAGGTGTTAAAATAGCATTCTATAGGAAGAGTTTAGACTTATCGCAAGAAGAACTTTCAACTTTACTTGATATTTCAGTACCACAGATGTCAAATATAGAAAGAGGACTTGCAACTGTAAATGTTAAACAGTTGTTAAAGCTTTCAAAAATATTTGACTTATCACCAAATGATTTAATATATAGTAATATAGATTATTGTGTTAGTGGTGATAAGGCAATAGAAGAAATATTGATATACGCTTCAAATATTTTAAATATTAAGTCTGAAAAAGATAAAAAGTTGTTAAAAGATGTTTTGCAATATTTTAACAGTAAATAAGCTAAATGTATATGTACACATATTAAATTTTGTGTGCATTTTTTTATACTCTAGGAAAATCATAATTGAAGACGATAGACTTGACGTAGAGAAGAATTATACGGAACTTGAGATTCTAAGCTATTTATAGCATAGAAAATTTTAGTTTTGTTTTTTTATTGACAAATTTTGTTAAACTCCGTATAATTTAAGTATATTAGGAGTGAAATAATGGAAAAAATAGACTATATAAATATAATAGGAGCAGGTCTTGCAGGATGTGAATGTGCATATATTTTAGCTCAAAATAATATTAAGGTTAAACTATATGAAATGAAACCAAATAAAAAGTCTGAAGCACATAAAAGTAATAATTTTGCAGAGCTTGTTTGCAGTAATTCTTTAAAATCTGATTCATTAACAAATGCTTGTGGACTTCTTAAGTATGAAATGAGCAGATTAGGCAGTTTATTTGTTGATGTTGCACATAAAGTACAAGTTCCAGCTGGGCAAGCGTTGGCAGTAGATAGAGATAAGTTCTCTAAGGAGATTACGAATATAATAAAAAATCATAAAAATATAGAAATAATTGAAGAAGAAATTAAGGATATTAAAAAGTTAGGTGGTATAACAGTTATTGCTACAGGACCACTTACAAGTTCTGATTTGCTTCAAAGTATAAAAGAAATGATAGGAGAAGAATGTTTGTATTTTTATGATGCTGCTGCTCCAATAGTTGAGGCAGATAGTATAGATATGAATATTGCATATCAAATGGATAGATATGGAGAGGAAAATAAAGGAGATTATCTAAATCTTCCTATGAATAAAGAACAATATTTTTCTTTTTATAACGAGTTAATAAACGCAAGGCAAGCAGATAGACATGAGTTTGATAAATTAATATTGTTTGAAGGATGTATGCCAATTGAAGAAATGGCAAAAAGAGGAGAAAAAACACTTACATTTGGACCACTAAAACCAGTAGGATTAGACAATCCTAGAAATAAGGAAAAAAACTATGCAGTTGTGCAACTTAGAGCAGAAAATGAAGATAAAACTATGTATAACCTTGTAGGTTTTCAAACTTCTCTTGCATTTCCAGAGCAAAAAAGAGTTTTTAGTATGATACCTGGACTTGAAAATGCAATTTTTTCAAGATATGGAGTTATGCATAAAAATTCATATATAAATGCAAGTAAAATACTTGATAGAAATTTTAATATGAAAGAAAATAAAAATATATACTTTGCTCGGACAAATTTCAGGAGTAGAGGGATATGTAGAATCTGCTGCATCTGGATTAATGGTAGCATATAGCATTATATCAAGATTAAAAGGGAAAGGCTTGAAATTTCCAGCTACAACAATGCTTGGTAGTTTGAGCAAATATATTTCAACTGAAAATACTCATTTTCAACCTATGAATGCAAATTTTGGTATAATTAAACCATTAGATACAAAGATAAAAGATAAAAAAGAAAAGTATAAAATGTTATCTGATAGAGCAGTTAAAGATATAGAGAAATTTAGAGAGGATATTATCTAACTTAAGGGAAGTGGTAAAGTGTTTAATATATTTTTATTATATGGTGAAGAAAAATACGATTTAGAACAAAAAGTAGAGAAAATAAAAAAAGAATTTGAAAAACTAGAAGTAGGTGTAAATTTATTTTATATCACAAAAGAGAATATAAATGAACTTGAATCTATATGTCAAGGCTTTACATTTTTTGGTGCGTCTAAGTTAATAATAATAAAAAATACTAATTTGAAATTTGATGTGGATTTTTTAAAAGATATAGATGAACAAACTAAGATTGTAATAATTGAGGATAGTGTGGATAAAAGACTTACTTCATATAAACAATTATCAAAAATCGCTGAGTGTATAGAATTTAAACATATGAAGGATAAAGAAATTGTAGCATATATAATACAGATTTTAAAAAAATATAATAAAAACATTGATTACAAAACAGCAGAATATATGCAAAGTATTTGCGGAGAAGAAAAAGCTAATATAATAAATGAATTGCAAAAATTAGTTATATATTTAGATGATAAAGAAATTGTAACAAAAGAAGATGTAGATAAAGTATGTTCTAAGACATTAAATGCAAAAATATTTGATGTTTTACAAAAAATAATAGATAAAAAACATAGTGAAGCTATAGCTAGTTTGGATGATTTATTAAATCAAAAAGAGCCTATTGTAAAGATATATATCATGTTATATAAACAAATTAAGCAAATGTATATGATTAAAGTATTAAAAGAAAAAAGAGAAAATGATATTGCAAGTAAACTTGGTATACATCCATTTGTATATAAAAATTTGAGTATAACTTGTGATAAGTATGAACTAGAAGATTTAAAAAAATTAATATATGAATTTGATAATTATGATGAAAAGACAAAAAATGGAGAACTAGATTTTGAAATAGGCTTAAAAAAGATAATTTGCACTATGTAGATAAAAATAACATTACTTGTTTGTTATAAAATCACCTTTTTTTAACCATAATATACATATGGAAAAAAGAGGTGTTTTGTATGAATAAAAAATATTTGAATTATAGAACTGATATGGCTGATGAAAGAGTGGATACATATAAAAGAGTTCATAATTTATCAGAAGTTGATGGAATAAAAGTAGAAAGCTCCAATCAAAATGGTATAATTACTACAACGGTGGATGTATTAAATGAAAATGGCGCAAAGGCAGTACAAAAAGATATTGGAAAATATATTACTATAGAAATTACAGATATAAATACTATTGATGAGGAAGATGAAGAAAATATATCACAAGTTTTAGCAGAACAGATAAAAGATTTAATAAATAGCGATTTTGATAAATCAGTACTTGTAGTAGGACTTGGAAACGAAGATGTAACACCCGATGCATTAGGACCAAAAGTTATAAAAAATATAGATGTTACCAGGCATATTTTAAATTTTGCAAAAGAGTTTGCTAAGTCAAATACAAGAGAAGTAAGTGCAATAGCACCAGGGGTACTTGGAACTACAGGAATAGAAACTTCAGAAATTATATCTTCCATTGTAAACAATGTAAAACCTGATATATTAATAGTAATTGATAGTTTAGCTTCAAGTAGCATACATAGAATTGGTAGTACAATTCAGCTTAGTAATACAGGTATAACTCCAGGCTCAGGAGTTAGAAATAAAAGAGAAGGAATAAATCAAAGTAATATGAAGATACCTGTTATAGCAATAGGCGTGCCTTGTGTAGTAGATATGGCAACTATTACAAATGAAGCAATAGATAAAATGCTTGATAGTGCAAGGGAAGAATTAACTGATTTTTCTAATAAAATAATAGAAAAGAAGAAAATAGATAGTATATTTGAGTTTTTAGAAAGAGATACAAGATACGATATGATATCAAATATCTTAAATACAGATAATTATATAGTAACTCCAAAAGAAGTAGATGAGTTAATAGCTGATATGTCAAGTATTATTGCAAGTGGAATAAATAAAGCAGTTTAGCTTATTTTTGAGTGTATAATTTTATACGCTCTTTTTTATTAGTAACTTTTTGTATTATTTTGCAAATATATTGATTTTTGCTGTGGTTTAGTATAGAATAGAGATATAAAAATTGGAGGGATTAAGACTATGTTAAATAATAAAAAATATGTAGTTACTGTCTTTGCTTTACTTTTAGCTATGTGTTTTACATTTGGCTGTGTTAAAGCAAATGATCAAGTTATTAATACAGAAGATAAAGTAAATTCACAAGAATTAACAACAGATAATTCAAAAAGTGATATTATGACTATAAATCTACAAGAAGACAATACAAAAGTTGAAGAAACAGAAAAAGAAGATATAAAAGGAACTTTTGATACATCTGTAGTTGATGGCGTGTATAAATATAGTGAAAATAAGCTAAGTTCATATTTACCATTTGTGCGTTTTGCAACTGGTAGAATTATAATAGATAAAGAAATATCAAATAATGGCTTTAATTTTTCATCTCAAGCAATAGAAGTTAATGCTAAAACAAAAGGAGTACAAATCCTTTTCTCATCTGATACTATTAGAATAAATGCTCCTATGGAATATGGAGTTATTTTCGCAAATGGTAATGTTATAATAGACTCAGATATTGACAGAAGTTTAGTAGTATTTTCAACAGGAACAGTTACAGTTACTGAGAAAGCTAAACTATCAGAAGATTTATTATGTATTTGTACTAATTTAGAAATTAAAGGAACTGTTGAAGGAAGTGTGATTGGTTCTGTTGAAAGTGCAAATATAACTGGAAAAATAAATAAAGATTTAAGAGGAACATATAATAATATAACATTCTCAGCAAATGATAATGTAGCAAAAAATATATACATTAATACATATAATGAAAAATTAAATATTAAAGAAAAATATCCTAATGCTGTATTAAATGTACTAAAAGTTGAAACTACAAATGAATTTTCTTTTGCTAAGATAATGAATATGATATTTACCAGTTTAATATTAGCATTATTATATCTTCTAATAAATAAAGTATCTAAAAAACAAGCATTTGAAACTGTATTAAATAAAGTAAAAGCAAATCCTGTAATGGTAATATTAAGTGGTACGGTAATGTTACTTGCAAGTATCCCATTAACATTTTTATTGATAATGATAAGTGTATTTGGACTTTGGATGATTGCAATACCAATATTACTTGTATATATAGTTGCATTAATTATAATATACATACTAATGAACTTTATAATTGGTAGTATAATGTATACATACATTAAGAATAAATACTTAAAAGAAGGCGGAGTAGGTACTGATATATTAGGTACATTTTGCATCTTCTTATTACTTAATGTACTTGTAAAAATACCACTAATTGGTGGATATATATTACTTGCATTATATATTTTAGCAACAGGTTGTATATTTACTATAATATTTTCAAAAAAGAAATAAATGAAATAACAGATAAGATTATATAATATATAGTCTTAAGGAGAAAAATTTTATGGAAAAATTTTTTAATATAACTACAGAAGAAACTTTAAAAAAATTGGATACAACAAAAGAAGGGTTAAGTAATGAAGAAGCTTCAAATAGGCTTTCAAAAAACGGACTTAATAAACTTAAAGAAGTTAAGAAAAGAGGTTTATTTCTTAAGTTTATAGACCAGTTTAAAAATGTAATGCTTATTATTTTAATAATTTCTGCTATACTTTCAGCAATAGTATCAATTAAAACTCATGAGCCTTTTACTGATACAATAATAATATTTGTCGTAGTACTTTTAAATGCCATACTTGGTGTAATACAAGAGGCAAAAGCAGAAAAAGCAATTGAAGCTTTAAAACAAATGTCACTTCCATATATAAAAGTAAAAAGAAATGGTAGTGTATTAAGTGTAAAAACAGAAGAACTAGTTGTTGGAGATATAGTGCTATTAGAAGCAGGAGATTATGTACCTGCAGATATGAGGATTATAGGAAACCATAGCTTAAGAGTTGAAGAATCAGCTTTAACAGGAGAGTCTGTACCTGTTGATAAACAAGAAGAAGTAATAGAAAAAGAGGAAGTAGCAATAGCTGATAGAACTAATATGTTATATTCAGGAAGTAATATAGTATATGGTAGAGGAGAAGCTGTTGTTGTAGCTACTGCAATGGATACAGAACTTGGTAAAATTGCTGAGGCTCTTTCAAATCAAAAAGTAGAAATAACACCACTTCAAAAGAAGATAAATGAATTAAGTAAAGTATTAAGTATAGTTGTAGTAATAATTACAATAGTTATGTTTATAGTAGGCTATATGCAAGGAAATAATGTACTAGATGTATTTATGCTAGCAATATCATTAGCAGTTGCTGCAATACCAGAAGGACTTTCTGCAGTTATAACAATTACACTTGCAATAGGTGTACAGAAAATGGCAAAGGAAAAAGCTATTGTAAGGAAACTATCATCTGTTGAAGCACTTGGAGCAACTGAGGTTATATGTTCAGATAAAACAGGAACACTTACACAAAACAAGATGACTTTAAGAAAAATATATTTAGATGGTAAACTTGTAGATGTAACAGATATAGAGTCAAAAGAAGAGATAGATAATAGTAATGATATAGATAATGAGGCATTTTCAAAACTTGTTAATATTATGATTTGTTGTAATGATACTAAATTTGCAGAAGATGGTGGTGCAATAGTAACTGTTGGAGATCCAACTGAAACAGCATTAATAGATTTTTGTAAAAAAGTAGGTTATGATAAAGAAAACTTTGATAATGAACATAAAAGAGTAGATGAGTTACCATTTGATTCAACTAGAAAAATGATGACAACTGTAAATGAATTTGATGATGAATATATGTTTTCAACTAAAGGTGCAGTTGAGTCAATACTTGCAAATTGTAATAGAATAATTAAAAATGGTAAAATAGAAAATATTACTGATGAAGATAAAGAAAAAATACTAGAAAATAATTTAGATATGGCAAAATCTGCACTTAGAGTTCTTGCATTAGCATACAATATACAAAGTAAAAAAACAAAAGTGGAGTTATCTGAGAAAAATATGATTTTTGCAGGTCTTGTTGGAATGATAGATCCACCAAGAAAAGAGGCAAAAAAAGCAGTTGAAAGATGCTTTAATGCTGGTATGATTCCAGTTATGATTACTGGGGATAATATAGACACAGCTAAAGCAATAGCTAAAGAGCTTGGAATTATCAAAGATAACGAAGAAGCAGTAACAGGTAGTGACGTAGATAATATGTCTGATGAAGAACTATATAAAAGAGTTACTAATATTAGAGTTTATGCGAGAGTATCACCAGAAAATAAAATTAGAATTGTAAAAGCTTGGAAGAAAAATGGTAAAACTGTTGCAATGACAGGCGATGGCGTAAATGATGCGCCAGCACTTAAAGGTGCAGATATCGGAATTGGAATGGGAATAACAGGTACTGAGGTTTCAAAAAGTGTATCTAGTATGGTACTTGCAGATGATAACTTTGCAACTATTGTTGTAGCAATTAAAGAAGGAAGAAGAATATATAATAATATACAAAATGTAATAGCATATTTACTTGCTTCAAATTTAGCAGAAATATTGATAGTATTTTTCTCAACTTTATTTAATTTTGCAATATTACTACCAATACAAATACTTTGGATAAATCTAGTTACTGATACAATACCTGCAATTGCACTAGGATTTGAAAAAGAAGAAAAAAATATAATGAGGCAAAAACCTAGAAGTGCTAAAGAAAGCTTATTCACTCCATTTTTAGTATCAAGAATATTAATACCTGGAATATTAAAAGCAATTGTTATATTCTTGTTATATTTCTTTGTAAATAAAACATATGGACATGATGTAGCAGTTGGCTCAGTATTTATAACACTTTCAACAATAGAGATGCTTTTTGCCTTTATCTGCAGATCAGATAAACGTTCAGTATTTAAAATAGGGTTATTTTCAAATAAGCCAATGGTACTTTGCATTATAGCTACATTGTTATTACAAGGTATAATAGTATTTACACCATCACTTGCAAGCCTATTATCTATACCAATTATGCCAGTACCTGTATTAACTACAATTGCTGTTGTAAGTATATGTACAATTGCAATATTTGAGATAATTAAGTTAATACTTGCTAAAATTTTTGTAAAAGAAAATGCGTAAATATTCATAATATATATAAATAAAGCATAGGTTATACTATATAGAAAGAAGGTATAACCTATGTTTGAAAATTTAAGAAGAATGTTATTTGGTAGTCAAAATAGTACAGGAAATAGTCATTATTCATCAAGATCAAGAAATGCAAGTAGATGTATATATAATTTAGTTCCTTTTGAACAAGCTAGAAATATGATAGAAACAGGAAATGTATTTTTAATTGATGTTAGGACACAAAATGAATATGAATTTATGCATATAAAAAATGCTGTAAATATTCCTGTTGATGAGATAAAGACAAGAATTACAGAGGTTCCAAGTGATAAAGATATAATGGTATATTGTGCTAGTGGTTCAAGAAGTAAAAATGCTATATGTATATTAAATAGCTTAGGATATAATAATATATATATATGGGAGTATGGAGCACTTGCAACATTTCCATATAGAGAATTAATAGAGTATGGAGAAAGAAGATAATGTTTTGAAAGGAGTATAAGAAATGCTTAAACATATAACTGATGATGATTTTGAAACTGAAGTTATAAATAACGAAGGAATTTGTGTTGTAGATTTTTATGCTACTTGGTGTGGTCCTTGTATGAGACTAGCACCAATACTTGAAGAAATAGCAAATAGTAGAGCTGAATGTGATATTTTTAAGGTTGATGTAGATGAAAATAAAGAAATTGCAAGTAAGCTAAATATTGATACTATTCCAACAATTTGTATATATAAAGATGGTAAACTTGTAGATAAAAGAATAGGATATATGTCAAAAGAAGAATTAATTGAATTTATTGAAGAAAATAGGTAAGTATAATTATATATTATAAATTAGAGAAAAACAGAGCAATGTAATATAAATGTAATATAAATGTTATATAAATGTAGTTGATTTTTCTTCTAAAAACTTGTAATATAATATTGTAAAATAATAAAATGAAAATAAAAAGAGGTGGAAATATGGAAAGTAAAGGTTTTTGGAGAAATGAATGGGATTTATTTTTAAAAGATATGCAGGAACTTGGAGAGTTTTGTTTACAACCAATAGAAATAACTGTACCATGGCAGAAAAAAGAAGAAGTACAAATGCTTAAACCAACTGTTGAAGAAGTTGCTGAAAAAGCAGAGACAGTTGAAGATAATGTTGGCTTTTGGAAAAGAGAATGGGATTTGTTTAAACAAGATTTAAATAATGCAAAAGAGTTTTTAACTCAACCTGTTACTTTTAAATAAAATAAAAATAAATATAAGAGTAGATTTTTGTAATAATAATCTACTCTTTTTTCTATATAAACGAAAAAAAATAACTAAAATGTAACAAATTTTAAAAAATATGCCAATTATAATTATGTAAAATTCGCACTGGTTTAAATTATTAAATAAATACTATCTGTTAAAAATGCACGAGGATGTAATCAAAATGTAACGTAAATATAATACTATTGTTATTGCTTTTGTTTTCAACATTTTGTATAATGAAATTACAAAATAATGTCGTATTATTTTAACAAAAGAGGTGTAATTATGTTTGAATTTTGGAAAAATGAATGGAAATTATTTATGGAGGATATGAGCTCGTTAAAAAATGGATTCTTAAAGATTTTTGGATTTAAGAAAGATTATTTAATGCTTAACCAATCTGAAAATGAGCAAGAACAACAAGATGTATTGCAAAGTGAATTAGCAATGCAACAAACTGATGCTTTAGCACAAGAACAACCAGTATTTAAGTATGAGCCAGATGCAATTGATCATAAAGTAACAGCATACTTTGGAGAAAATATCGAAGAATTAAGACAAAATGTTAGTGGAGATAGAACACAACACGAAGTTTTAAGAGAGTATGCACAATTTTTCAAACCTTATACTGAAGCACAAGAAATGTGTAATAGTGCGTTTAGAAAATATTATGATAGACATGCTCTAAAATTCGCTACTGAGGAACTTCCTGTTGAACAAGCAAGAATTGTTCAAAATAATGTTGACTTGTTTATCAAAGGTCAAGAAGTTTTTGGCGAAAATGGACAATTTATCGATTCAAGAGTAGATACTTTATTTGAAAAACTTGGTATGGAAAAAGTTAATCAAATTGTAGATGTATTACATGATAAAGCAGATGAAGGTGTAAATACTCAAGGTGAAAGACTTTTTGCAGAAGTAATAACACATATGGTTGATAATGGTATTAAAATTGATAAACAAACTGATGTAATGGAGCCTATAAAGCTTGTTCTTGAAGAAAAATTAAATGATGTTCATGCAAATCTTAGAAATCATGAAGACTGGAATGAAGAATATCAAACATTACTTTCTCAAGAAAGAAAATATTTATATGCTTTAAATAGAATAGAACAATATGAAACAGAAAAGAGAATCTCTGAATTTGAAGAAAAATTAAACGATTTAGAAGCAATCTAATAACCATTTAATAACAATTTACTTGCCTGTTACTATATAAAATGTAACAGGCTATATTTATAATAAATAACTTTATAAAGTATTGAATTTAATGAGTGTTTATGATATAATTACTACATATTTATTCATAAATAAATATATTATAAAATTGAAGGAGAGAAAAAACATGAAATGTATTTTATTATGTGCAGGATATGCAACAAGATTATTCCCACTAACTGAGAATTTCCCAAAAGCACTACTTGAGGTCGGAGGAAGAGCAATACTTGATTATACTCTTGATAAAGTAAATGAAATAGATGAAATAGACGAGATATATTTAGTAACAAATGCTAAATATACACCACATTTTGAAAAATGGGCAAGTGAAAAAAATAACATTAAGCCAATTAAAGTGTTTAATGATGGAACAACTAATAATGATGATAGACTTGGAGCAATAGGAGATATTGAATTTGTGCTTGAAAGTGCAAATGTAAATGATGATATTTTAGTACTTGCAACAGATAATCTATTTGAATTTAAATTACTTGATTTTTATAATTTTTATAAAACAAAAAATGCACCATGTGTTTGCGTAAGAGAAGAACAAGATATTAATTTATTAAAAAGAGTTGGTGTAGCAAAACTTGATGATGAAATGAAAATTGTTGATTTTGTTGAAAAACCAGCTGAGCCACAAAGTAAATATGCAGTTTATGCTGAGTACATATATCCAAGAGCTGTATTACCTGAAATTAAAAAATATTTAGAAGAAGGGAACTCTTGTGATGCACCAGGAAATTTAGTTGCATATATGTACAAAAAAACACCAACATATGCTTATGCATTTAAAGGCACTTGTTTTGATATTGGTACACATGATGCATTAGCAGAAGTAAATGAATTATATAGTAATAAATAGTAGTAAAAAATGAAGTAGGTAAAGTATGAATATAAGTAAAATTTCACGAAGTTTGATTGTTGTAATTTTTATAGCGTTTATTATATTTTTAGGTTTTTTTGATGTATCTAGTTTTTTTAAGGTAAGAGGAGTATCATCTTCTATATTTGTAAAAATTGGATATGTAATGTGTTTAGTAGCACTAGTAGGAATATATGTATATATAAAAGATAAATTATATAAACTTCATGTAAAAAGGAATTTATCTTTTGTTTACAGATACATATATATAGTATTTGTGCTTATTGGAGCATTTATATTATCATCAAAGAGACTTTTAACAAATTTTTCAGATAATAAAATGTTACTTAATCTTTTATTAACATTATCAACATGTTTTATTATAAAAAAGATTATATTTAATGTATCAAAAAGTGACATATTATCTGTACTTGCCATGTTTTCGTATGCTTTAATACCAACAATTAGTCAAAATGTAAATTCAAATATTTTATCTACTATATTTACAACAATATTTTTTGGAGCAATACTCGTATTTCAATTATTAATAGATGAACTTAAGCAAAAAGGGATAAAGACAAAAAAATACATAATTGAAGCTATAATACTTGGAGTACTAATGGGTATTTCAACAATATTTGGAGTTAATGTATTTGTTTGGATATGTGTTTTAATCATAACATTTTTTATAACATATAACTTAGATAGAACACATATAAATTTCCCAAAGAAATTCATGGCTTCACTTACTCAAGCAAAAAGAGAAAGTTTATATAAAATTGAAAGAATAAATATAAATAAGCTAATTGTTGCGATGTTTATTACTATGGCATTGCTTGTAGTTATAAGCTTACTATTTAACATTGTAATTTCTAAGTTATTTAGCCCAAATATGTTTGATTTTGTAACAATTCAAATTGGAAAAAGTAGTAGTATAAGTGATTTAAGTTTTAGTAATTTAAAAAATTCAGTTTTTGATTTAAATAATAAATTTGTATTATGCGCACCATTATTTTATCTATGTATATTTATATATATATTATTTATGGAGATACTTGCAATTTGCTTACATAGGAGATATGATACTAAATCAACACTGATGAAAACAATATTACTTTGTTTATATGCATCTATTGTAATATTTAATATGAATATATATTATTTTCAACCAGTAATTACTATACTATTGATACTTATTGCTATAGTAAATACTTCTAATATATACTTAAATAGAGAAGAAAGAATAAAGATGTTAGTAGCTTAATAAAAGGAAGGTGAATATAGTGGCATATTATTCAGAAGATTTAATAGAAGAAGTTATATCACAAAATGATATAGTGGATGTTATATCTGAATATGTACCATTAAAGAAAAGTGGAAGAAACTTTGTAGGACTTTGCCCTTTTCATAGAGAAAAGACGCCTTCTTTTTCCGTGTCCATGGACAAGCAGATATATAAATGTTTTGGATGCTCTGAGGGTGGAAATGTTATATCGTTTATAATGAAACTTGAAAACTTAGATTTTTGGGATAGTGTTGAATTTTTAGCAGAGAGAGCACATATAGATCTTCAAAGATATGAAGTTAAATCATCATTTTCAAATAAAGCACAAGAAGAAAGAAAAAATTTAAAAGATACATTATTTAAGATAAATAGGGAAGTTGGAATTTACTATCATAATAATTTAATAGAAGAATTAAATACTAAATCTAGTAGAGTAAAGGAATATATTGAAAAAAGAAAATTTGATATAAATACGATAAAAAAGTTTGGTATAGGCTATGCGACTGGTAGAATTCCATTATATGATCATTTAATAAAACTTGGTTTTAAAGAAGATGAGATTTTAAAGACAGGTATTATTTTAAAAAATGATAAAGGTAAAATATATGATAGATTTTTTGGAAGATTAATTTTCCCAATATTTGATGTTAGAGATAGAATAATAGCTTTTGGTGGGAGAGTACTTGATACTAGTTTGCCAAAGTATGTAAATTCTCCTGAAAATGAAATATATTTTAAAGGAAAGAACCTTTATTGTTTAAACTTTGCAAAAAGAGAAAAAATTGATAATATCATAATGGTTGAAGGATATATGGATGCAATAGCACTTCAAAAATCTGGCTTTACAAACGCAGTAGCGTCTCTTGGAACAGCTTTAACTGAAAATCAAGCTCGCCTTATAAAAAAATATACAGATAATGTAATTATAGCATATGATCAAGATGGTGCTGGACAAGAAGCTACTTTAAGAGGACTTGATATTCTAGTTTCAAAAGGACTTAAAGTAAAAGTATTACGACTTGATAGAGATGATGTAAAAGATCCTGATGAATATATAAATAAATATGGAAAAGAGCGTTTTAAAAATTGTATAGATAATAGTATTTCACTAGTTGAATTTAAGATTTCAAAGTTAAAGAAAGAAATAAATAGTGATGATATAGATTCAAAAATTATGTTTTTAACTGAAGTTGCAAATATACTTGCAAAAATAGATAATACAATAGAACGTGATGTATATATAGATAAAATCGCTAAAGAATATAATATGGCTACTACTCCTATACTAAATGAGGTTGAAAAACGAATAAAAAAAGTACAAGGAAATCAAGTAGTAGTAGATGTTCAAAGTATAAATAGGAAGATGAGACTTGTAACTAATATAAGGAAAAGACAAGAACAATATATTATAGCACTTTTACTAAGTAAAGATAAAAAAATACAAAATGAAATCTTTGGAAAAATCTCACTTGATGATATTATAGATGAAAAAGTAAAATCTGTTTATTCGTTTATTTTAGAATTAAAGGATAATTATGATATCAATAAAATTGATATATTATCAAAAGTAAAAAATGAAGAAATGATGAATGAATTAACAGATATAATGTATTTAGATATTTCAAGTGTAGATAGAAATAAATTACTAAATGATGTATTAAATAACAAACTTAAGGAAAAACTATATTTAAGGCGTGATGAGATATTTAAAAGACTTGATGAAGATATTTCAAAAGATGAACAAGAAGTATTACAACTTGAATTAAATCAGATAATTTTAGAAATATCAAAATTAAAAAAGTAGTATTTTTAAGAAAAAGGAGATTTTAAATGGAAAAGAAATCAAAAAATACAAAAACAGAAGAAACTAAAGAAAAAAAGGTAACAAAAAAAGAAAAAGTAGAAAAAGGTAAAAAAGAAGTAAAAGAAACTAAAAAGACTACAAAAGCTAGTAAAACTACTAAAAAGGAAGAAAAAGCTAGCAAAGCTACAAAAAATAATACTGAAAATAAAGAAGAAAAAGATAGCATTTTTACTGAAGAACAGAAAGAAAAAGTAAAAGGATTTGTAAAAAAAGCTTTAGATAAAGATAGTATAACATATAATGAATTGGCTACATTTGCTGAAAATGAGAAATTTACACCTGAACAAACTGCTAAGATATATAATCAACTTGCAAAGATGAATCTAAATATAATTCTTGACTCTGAAAAGGAAGAAAATAAAAAGGAAAATGTTGACCTTATATCAGGCTTTGATCAAGAAGTTGAAGATGGAGATTTAGATGATGCAGATATAGATATTGAAAAAATACCTGCTGATGGAAATTCAGATGTTTCAGAACTTGATATTGAGCCAAATCTTGAAGATATAACAGAAATTGAGAAAGATATATTACTTGATAATGATATGGACAATATGGACTTTGTAGATAATCTTAATGTAGATGATCCAGTTAAAATGTTCTTAAAAGAAATAGGAAAAATACCTTTACTTACATATGAACAAGAAAACCAACTTGCAGAAAGAATGGTTAATGGTGATACTAATGCTAAAAAACAACTTATTGAATCAAATTTAAGACTTGTTGTAAGTATAGCTAAGAAATATATTGGTAGGGGAATGCATTTCCTAGATTTAATTCAAGAAGGTAATCTTGGTCTGATAAAAGCAGTTGATAAGTTTGATCAAACTAAGGGCTATAAATTTAGTACATATGCTACTTGGTGGATTAGACAAGCAATAACAAGAGCTATTGCAGATCAAGCTAGAACAATAAGGATACCTGTACATATGGTTGAAACAATTAATAAACTTATAAGGACATCTAGACACTTGCTTCAAAGTCTTGGAAGAGAACCAACTCCTGAAGAAATTGCTGCAGAACTTGAAATGCCTGTAGAAAAGGTAAGAGAAGTATTAAAAGTAGCACAGGAACCTATATCACTTGAAACACCAGTTGGTGAAGAAGATGAAAGTAATCTTGGTAATTTTATACCAGATGATGATGCGCCATCTCCTTCTGAACAAGCAGCGGATGTACTTTTAAGAGAACATATTGAAGAAGTAATGACAACACTTACTCCAAGAGAAGCTAAAGTATTAAAACTAAGATTTGGACTTCAAGATGGAAGAATGAGAACTCTTGAGGAAGTTGGTCGTGAATTTATGGTTACTCGTGAAAGAATAAGACAAATTGAGGCTAAGGCTTTAAGGAAGTTAAGACATCCAAGTAGGAGTAAAAGATTAAAAGACTTTATGAACACTGATATATAATATTTAAAAGCTTCTAGTAAAATACAACTAGAAGCTTTATTTTGTAGGCTCTTTGTCAATTGTTGGGGTGAAAAAACTAAAAATTGATTAGAAAGAGTAGAAAGTGAGGTGATAAAAATTCA
>CANPWO010000032.1 GCA_947584535.1 uncultured Clostridia bacterium | reverse complement strand
ATAACTTTTAAAATTGAAAAAATAATTTTATATTATTAGCTATTGCAAAATTTTATAAAAATATGTTAATATATAAATATATAATTATACAAGGGGGAAGAAATGGAAAGTAAAAGAAAAAATGTTTATATAGTTATATTTGTTATAACTACAATAGTTGCATCTTGTGTTGCATTATATTTTGGAATTACAGGTACTAAAGAAGTAAAAGAGCTTCAAGCTAAACTTGATGAAACAACTTCAAATAATGAAATACAAGAAGAAACTCAAGAAGTTGAAGAAAAACAAATTACTTCTAATAATACTCAAGTAGTAGAAAAAATAGTTGAAAAAGCTATATTTCCTAAATTTGACACAACTAAAGTAAAAAGTAATGTGTTAAAAGATATAGACTCAATTTTTATTAGACTTGGCTCACCGTATTCTAGCGCTCAAGTTTCTAATGACGGTAGTGTTATCGTTACTTATATTGATGAAAATAATAGTCCAGTTAATATACAAGTTGATAAATTAAGTGGAAAATGTATTGATGTAATAGGTGGCCCAATTGGAGATGGTTCTCAAAGTAGAATATATTTTTTAAATGAAGACGGTAGTGTAGAAATGTCTGATTTAAATAGAAATATTACAAAAGGTATAGCAAGTGTCGGTAAAATTAACGGGCTAAGTAATATAGTAAGAATATGCTATGCAAATAATAATAAATCTGGTATACCTATTGCAATAGATACATCTGGTAATAGCTATAATTTACTAGAATACTAGTTATTTTGGAATTATAAATGAATATTATTTTTTGCAAGAAAAGATATTTGTATAATAAATTTTATGGTTTATATATTTTAATATAAAAATATGATAAAGTAGTGAAAACTACTTTATCATATTTATTTCTTTTTTCTTTCGTATAAAAAGCTAAATTTAACATAGTATATATAGTGATGTGAAAAAGTCATTTAAAATTAATGTCGATTAAAATTAGATTTTTTGTCGAAACTTGCGTTCGATTTTTAGCTTGCAAATATTGACATATGAAGTCTAAAATGGTATAAATATGTTAAAAGGAGTTGATTAAATTGATTGTTGAAGAAATAGATAACTTAAAGAAAAAATTAGATGAACAAATAAAAAAACAAGACTCATATGACACAATATATGAGACTAGTGTAGAAATAGATAAATTATTAGTTAAATATTATAACGAAATTAGTGATTTTAAAAGAGATGCAAATTACTAAAGTTAATATTAAATAACATTAAACCAAGTACTATAATTAATGGATAATTTTTTTCTGTTTCAAGTAGTAATATTAGTATTAACCCTATAATTAATAAATCATCTATTTGAATATTAAAACCAAATATTGAAAGTCTATCACTATTAAGGCTAAAAGGACCAAATTTAATACCTTCGTTTTCGATATTGTTATTAGCATTAATATTTGATATATCTTCGTTGTTTGTTTTATCTTCATCAGCTTCTTTAGATACATCATTAATATTATTTTGATTTTGTATATTTGCATTATATGCATTATAATTATTAGTAAAGGCAGGATTATAGTTATTATATCTGTTATAATAATTACGATATCTGTTATATGGAAATTGGTTAAACATTTTAATCACTACCTTTACTACCAAATATGTCTATAGCATCAACAATTGATAATATAGTCATATATTCTCCCATTTTATCTTGTCTTGACTTTCTAAGAAAAGGCTTTAACGATCTTAGTAAATCTTTCTTAGGATTGTTTTTACTCATTTTAGATACAAGCCTTTGTATTTTTAATAATGTTTCAGGATCTATATCTGAAAAATTAAAAGAGTTTGTATCATTATTGTTGTTACTTTCGTTATTTTTCCCATTATTTGAATTAAAACTATTTAATATACTAGAAATATCAAAATTATTTAGTAATGAAGCTAAATTTATGTTTTGATTATTATTATTATTATTTGTATTTTTTTCAATAGTTTCGTTATTATTTACATTATTTTCAATTTCAA
This sequence comes from uncultured Clostridia bacterium, assembly GCA_947584535.1. GTDB lineage: Bacteria > Bacillota > Clostridia > TANB77 > CAG-465 > CAG-465. The sequence continues at coordinate 17,553 of CANPWO010000032.1, read as the reverse complement.
TATTTTTTTCAGGTGCAATACTTTCGTTTTGATTTGAATCAATCTTTGTTTGAATGCTTTGAATTAAATTATATAATGCAGTTTGATTATCCGCATTTTGTATATTATTTTCATTCATTTTTATGTATTATTATTTGTGTTTTGTTTACTAAGCATTCTAACAAGATTAGATAAATCATCACTTGACATATTTTGTACCATTTTACTTACTTGTTCAATTTTTGTTTTATCTATAGTTGATAATAGTTCTACTAATTTTGAATTAACCATATTATTCATGTCATTTGAATTATTATTCATGAAAAATCATCTCCTTTAAAAATATTTTGTTATATTTTAATTATATGCATTTCTTTTTAAACTGTGAATGATAAAAATAAAAAAGTGTAGAAAGGTGGTAATATGAATAAATTTAAAGAAATACGCAATTTATATAGAATTGAGGAAATAAAAGATGAGTATGTACTTATACAAATAAATAAAAGAATTGAAAAATTATATATTTATGAAATAAAACCGATGTTATTTCTTGATTTATCAGAAGATATTCAAGATAGTGTTATAAATGTATATAATCAGTTACTTAGAGAATGTGATTTTAACTTGCAATTTTTAATATCAAATAGAAAACTTGATATACAAAAATATATTGAAAAATACTTAGAATACAAGAAAAACATACCTATTCTAATGTATAATTTATATGTACAAGATATGAAAGAAAAACTTAAGCAAGAAGATATATATGAAACACAAATGTTAATTGCATATACAGAAAATGCAAAAGAAGATACAAGTATAAAAAAAGTAGATAAAGTATTACTTAAACTAGAAGAAATAGGCTGTAAAGTAAATAAAATAAATGAAAAAGAAAAATATGAAGAGTTGTTATATAAATATTTAAATAAAACGTAGGAGGTAAATTTAATGGATGAAAAATACAGTTTTAACCTCTATCCATCATATATAGATAATACAAATTTTAGATATATAAAAGTAGATGATAAATATATTGCAAGTATTGTGATATATGACTTTCCAGTAAATATATATTTTACACAGATTATAGATTCAATAGATAAAAACTACTTGTATGATATTGCCTTTTATATTAAAAAGCAAGATACGCTAAAAGTATTAAAAGATTTATCATATTATATTTCTACATCTAAAGCGGAACTTAAAACATTAAATGAGAGTCAAATTGATATTGATATTTTAAATAGGCAACAATTAGATTCTAAGGAGTTAAGGAAAAAAATACAGATAAATAATGAGGAAGTATTTAAGTTTAATTTTATCATTACTTTTTATTCTTTAAGTGAACCAAAATTATATGAAACTATAAAAAACTTTCAAAGTAAACTTTATTCAAAACAGTTATATTCAAATATTACAAATTTTAGAAATCTAGATTCGTATTTACTCACTTTGCCCTTAAATAATTATAATAACAAATTACTTGATAAAACATATAGAAATATTACTACATCTGCACTTTGTAATATATTTCCTTTCTATAGTAGAAATGTATTTGATAAAAATGGGATAGTATTTGGTTATACAAAGAATGAAAATAGACTTTGTTTAATAGATATATTTGATATAAAATACTTAAATTCAAATATAACGATATTTGGTAGTAGTGGAAGTGGTAAATCGTACTTTGCTAAATTACTTGTTTTAAGGCATTTTTTAAAAGGTAAGACACAGTATATTTTTGATTTTGAAAAAGAATATGTAAATCTTGCAGATCATTTAAATATTAATGTTATTAGTTTTAAAAATGCGTTAAATAATAATTATATAAATATTATGCAGATAAATGAAGCAGATGTTGAGATTTACAAGGAAAATGTATTAAATGAGAAAATATCAGAAGTTACTTATTTTCTAAAACTAATAGATGATTTTACTTTAAATGAAGAAAATCTATTAAATGAAGCAATTCTAAAAAGTTATGAAGATAAAGATATAAGTTATGATTTAAACAGTTTGTATAAAATTAAGGAAAATCAAGAGATTTATATAACTAAAAAGATAAAAGAAGGCAGAAATATGCCCTGCTTAAAAGATGTGCTAAATTATATTACAAATAAAAAGCTATATAATAAATTAGATAAAATAATAAATAAGTATGTAGAACTTTCAAATTATTCAAATATAGATATTTTAGATAGTTTAGCTTTTGATACAAATAGATTAGATACAGATGAAATGGAAGTAGTAACATATTATTTTTTAAATACCATAGTTAAATATTTAAAGAACAATATATATAATGATAATGTTATTATTTATATTGATGAAATTTGGAAATATATAAAACTTAATAAAAATGTAAATATAGCGTCTTTAATTAATTTGTTATATAAGTCAATTAGAAAAAATAAGGCAAGTATTGTTACAATAACTCAAGATATATCTGATTTGTTTTCACAGGAAAATATTAATTACGGAAAGGGAATATTAAATAACTCTGAGTTTAAAATATTTTTTAAACTTGAGTTTTCAGATAGAGAGTTATTAGATAAACTAAATATTATGACTAGGGAAAATTTAGCAAATATTGCAAGACTTGAAAAACAAACTATGTTAATGGGCTTTTTAAATAATATATCTATGTTAAAAATAAAAGCGAGTAATTATGAACATAAAATAATAGAAGGAGAAATAGATGATGAAGATATTAATAGCATTAAATAATAAAGAAATTAAGAAAAAAATAGATGATGAGTTTAAAGAAAATGTATATAAATATGATATTGATAATAAAGAAAATGTAATTGAGTTCTTAAGTAATACAAACGAGGAATATGTGGTTATTACAAGAGATAGCTTAGCAGGTAATATAGATGAAAAATTGTATGTTAAACAAATGAAACTTGCAAATGAGAATATTAAAATTATATATTTAGTTAAGGAACTTACAAGTAGTTATAAAGAGTTCCTATTTGCAAATGAAGTATTTAATATTTTTGAAGGTGAAAAGATAGATATAGATGAAATTATAACTTGCATAAAAGAAGAAAAAAATATTGTGTATAAAGTTGATAATAAACTAACTTTAAATGAACCTGCTGTAAAATATGTGACAAAGCCAAATGTAATTTCTAAGGAATTAATAGCAATATATGGGACAAGTGGCTCAGGAAAGTCAGTTATTTCAAGCATTTTAGCTAAGAAACTCGCAAAAAATTTTGATATTAAGGTAGCATTATTAGATATGGATATTCAAAATCCTTCTATTGATATTATAAATAATGTAGATGAAAAAAATGCTTCTCTTTCACAAATTGTTGAAAATGTGGATAACTTAAAAGATATAAATAATATTATAGATAAATATATGATAAAAGATTATCAAAATAAGAACTTATGGTATATAACAAATAACTGTAGCTTATTTGATTGTCAAAATAAAATGTCAAATAAATATTATGAAAAATTATATACAAGTATATATAACAAATGTGATTTTGCCTTAGTAGATTTGCCAACTTCACCATTTTTAGATGTAGTACCATATACTTTAAATTTAGCTACTAAGATTTTTTTCGTTATTAATGCAAATTATATGAGTATAAGACAAGCTATGAAATATATAGATTTAATTACAAAATTATGGGATATTAATAGTAGTAATATTTATATAATAGTTAATAAAATGCAAAAAGACTCTCTTGAGTTAAAACAGATAAAGTCATTACTTTATGGATACAATATTATAACAGTATTTGAGTATTATAAAGAAATTGAAGGCTATATAAACGGTGGAATTGCAAATCTTAATATTAATGTAGATTTAACTGGACTATATAAGTTACTTGGCTTAAATGATACTGAAACTAAAAGTGGTTTTTTAAAACTTATAGAAAAGATGGGGTTAAAAGATGCTGATTAATCCATTTAAGTTAGATATTAATATGCAAAATAGTACAAATGCTGAAAGTATTGATATAGAGAGTATTATAAAGTATTTATCAACAAATTACGCTAAATATTTAAAAAATGCAGATAAAGATTTTTTTGTAGATAAAATAAAAGAGTATATATATTTAAAATATAAGTTAAATAATGAAAAAGATATAGATAGTGTTATAAGTAAAGTACTTGATAAAATATTTGGTTATGGTATTTTGCAAAAATATATAGATGATGAGTTTACAACTGATATACGCGTAGTTAGATTTGATTTAATATATATTAAACAAAAGGGAAAATGGCAAAAAATAGATGAAAAATTTGAAAGTAAAGAGGCTTTAAGAGATTATATAAAATATTGTGCAATTAAAAATGATAAGACTATAAATTACGATGAGCCATTACTTATAGCTAGTGATAAAGAATATAAATTAAGAATAGAAGCAGGTATAAGCCCTGTAAATAGCTTTAATGATAATTTAGTAATAAGGATTCATAAAAATAATAATGATATGAATTTATATAATTTATATAAAAAATATAAAATGATTGATAAAGAGGTTTTTAAAAGACTCAAAGAAATTATTGAAAGTAAATTAAATGTGGTTATTTGCGGTAAAGGTGGTAGTGGAAAAACTACATTACTAAAAGCGTTACTTAAAGAATTTGACGAGAATATTTCTATAACAGTTAGTGAAGAAACAAGTGAATTATATATTGATAATAAAAATATTATACAAAGAGAAATAACTTTGGATAGACTTGATAATAGAATTAGCTTAGAAGAACTTTTAAAACATAGTTTGGTAATGTCAAGTGATGTACTTGTCGTTGGTGAGTTAAAAGGGGAGGAGACTTATGTTTTTTTTGATGCAATAAATACAGGGCATATGGGAATTACTACAGTTCATGCAAATTCTGTAACTTCTGCTATAGATAGACTTGTGCTATTATTTAAAAGAAATATAAAGGCTGAAAAGTATAGTGAAGATTTTATAAAAGAAATTTTATATAAAAATATAGATTATATTATATATATGCAAGATTTTAAATTAGAGAGTATTGGTAAAGTGTATATTTCAAACTCAGTAAATACTATACAAACTATATATAAAAGAGGCAAAAATTATGAATAATTTTTTTAATATCCTTTCATTAATAATATTATTTATATTTAGTATTTATTTTTCATATTTCCTAGTTACTATAAAATATAGAAGAAGGTTTAATTTATTAATTAGATATATAAGTAAATTTAATATATATACTAAAATACAAGTTACAATACAAGAGTTAAAAAATATAGCAAATATTAAAACAAATCTATTAAATGTTATAAACATATTATTTTTATCAATTTTATTTTTTATTCTCTCATTTATTTTTTTCTTAACTAAATTTAATCTTATTCTTTCGGCTTGTTTCCTTGCTACAATTGGCTTTTTTATTCCACAAATTATACTTGATTTAGCACTTAAAATATTAAAGAATAGATTAAGAGAAGAAGTAAAAATATATATTGTAAATCTACAAAGTTTTTCTAAAAATACGAATAATATTGTTTTAGCAATAAATAATACAAAAGCATCTAAATACTTAAATAACTATTTAGAAGAATTTAAAAGTCTTGTAAATAACGGCTATAGTGTAATATATGCTTTTGATGAACTACGAGTAAAGATAAATATTAAAGAAATTAATATATTATTTTATTTATTAAAAGAGTGCTATATTAGTGGAGGTAACTTAAATAATTTACTTATTAAATTTAATGATTATTACAAAGAAATTGAAAATATAAGATATAAACAAAATGAAAAGCGATTAAGTATGTTTACTTTGTTATTATTTGTATTTTGCATAAATATTCTGCTTGTATTTGCTTTCTGTATGGCAAATGCTGAATATAGAAAGATATTACTTGAGACATTTATTGGGAAATTATTATTTGATATAAATTCATTTATTTATCTATATATTTTTTTGTATATAAGGAAAATTATAAAGAAGGAGTGATTAAAAATGCAAACAGCATTAGAATTTAATGATTTAGAAATAAAAAAAGATTTAAGTAGAAATATAGATGTAGAGGTTAATAGGTCTAAAAGAGCTTTTTCAGGTGTTGTGCAAGAAGCTGTAAGTAAAGGTGCAGATTATGTTATAAGAGCTATGCCTGTAAATGATAGTATTAAAAATGTGCTAATAGATGTAAAAAATTCATTTCAGACAAAAGATTTCAAGCAAATTTTAAAAACTGCAATAAATAGTAGTATTACGGAAGGACTAAAAATATTAGATTTACCTAAGAATGTATTAAAAGATATTAATAAAATAAAAAATGTTACTTTAAAGGGTGGACTAAGAGAAGGAGTTTGTGCTGCTATAGATATAGTTACAAATAAATATTTAAAGAATAATGTATTTGTTAGTTTTATAAAAGATTTTATTAATAAGACAAAAGATTTTGTTTGTAATAAAGGGTTTAAAGATAAATTAAATAGTGGTATTAACAAGATATATAATAAAGTTGACCAGTATAAAGAAAAGTGTGAAAAATGGTATGATTATTATAATAAACTTGATTTTGATAATATGAATAATATTGCTAAATCTTTAAAAAATGAAAAAAGTAAAGTAAGTATAGACGCTGATTGTATAAAGCAAAATAATATTATTCAAAATATGATGGAGCTTGTAAATACTAAAAAAGATAAATTATCGCCTATTCAGTTGCAAATATGTAGTAGTTTATAGTATAATATTTCCTAGATATTTAATAATAATATTTAGGAGTATTTAATGAGAAGCGGAAGTTTAGAAAAAAGACCTTCACAAAATAAAAATAGTGTTAAAAAATCTAATAATGTAAAAAAGGTTAATGAATTAACTAAAAAAAATATAATTTGGATGTTTATATGGCTATTTATTGCAATATTTGTTATATACCAATTATATACTTTGATAATGTATACACTTGGAAAAAAAGAAAAAGAGCAAATGTGGCTATATAATGCAGTAAATAGTGTAGTTAAAACAGTTTCAGGATTTAAAGATATAAGTGATACAACAGAGAATTATACTGTAAAATTTGCTGGTATTGGAGATATATATTTTACTTCAAATACACTAGCATCTTCAAGAGGAAACTCAGGCTATGATTTTACAAATGGTATGGATGCCTTAGCTGAAAAATTACAAGGGTATGATATAGTTGTAGCAAGTCTTAAAACTCCAATAGCAAATAGCAATCTTGGGTACTCAACTAAAACTGTATATAACGCACCTTCAAGTAGTGTGATAGATTTACTAAAAAAACTTAATGTATCTGCAGTTGCAACAGCTACATCTCATGCACTTGATAAAAATGAGAAAGGTGTATCAGATACAATTTCAAATTTAACAGAGGCAGAGATTAAGCAGACTGGTATAAGTGATGAAACAAGAAAGGAACCAATAATACTTAGTAAAAATAATATAAATATTGGTTTCTTGTCCTATGCTACATCATCTAATGTTAAAATGACAAAAAACAATTCATATCTTCTAAATGTGCTTGATGATGAAGATTTAAATAAAGATATAGACTATCTAAAGTCACAAAATGTTGATTTTATTGTAGCTTATCTTAATGTACCAAATGAAGATGTACTAATGGTAAATTCAGATCAAGTTAAAGCTACCGAAAAATTATTTACAGCAGGAGTTAATGTAGTACTTGGCTCAGGAAGTATGGTTGTACAAGAGAATATAGAAGAAGAAACAGAAAAAGAGCATGTTTATTCAATATACTCACTCGGTGATTTATGTGGAAGTTATGTTACAGATGATAATTGTTTAAATGTAATTGCAAATATTGAATTTAAAAAAGACATAGTTAAAGATAGTGAAGGTAATGTAAAAAGTACAGAGTGTAAAATGGTAGTAAATGAGCCTATTGGAGTATGGAATGCTGTTAAATCTGATTTTTCAAGAACAACATATCTATTAAATGAAGAAATTAGTAATTATGATTTAGGAAAATCCGATATAAGTAAATCAGAATATCAAAAAATGAAAAAAGCAAAGGAATATTTAGCTTCACTTTCAAATAAATAGAATAAAACGAGCTTAAGAATTAACTTAAGCTCGTCTAATGCATTATACAAGATAAACTGTTTCATCGCCATCATAACAAATATGGAATTTTCCATCTTCATCATAGATTTCAAATATTCTGAATAAGTTTTTGAATCTTTTTAAAATGATTTCTTTTTTCGTACCTTCCCATTTAATTGTTATGTTTTCGTTATTTTTGCCATAAACGCTAATGCTTTTGGCTGTAGAGCCGTTTAATAAGCGTTCAACAAGATATGTAGGAAGATAATATTTTTTCTTGCCCATATCCATAATGAAATTGAATAAATCAGTGTCTTCCGGAACATATACCCGATTACCGCCATTATATTTCATTTTATCATCAGGCTCGATTAAAAAAATGATGTCAGGATTTAAAGGTTTATCTTTAAAAGCAATATCCTCGGCACTTATTTTTAAAATATCGCACCAATCAGAGATGTGTGATAAATAAATATCAGTCTCGGGAAATTCTTTATTTGCGGCAAAGTGTATATATTCACATTTGTTAGAATGAGTATGAAAACCATCCTTTATCCAATCTAAATAATATTTGTCGCTTATGAATATCCAAGCATTTCTTGAGTCTTCGCCAAGAGAAGCAATTACATCTAATGGACATTCCAATTCCCGTGTGAAAAGTCTTTTTACAATAGTCATTGTTTTATCCTCCTTATTAAATTAGACTAAATGAATTTTGATACATTAATATTATAACACATCTTAAATTTTATGTCAAATTTATGTACGGATATATAGTGCGTACAAAAGTTATAAAATTTTTATATTTAATTTTTAGCAATGTATTGACTTATTTTTTTCTTTATAGTATACAATATATGGAAACGTATAAATAGAGCTAATTTAATTAAAGGAGGCGAGAGATTTATGAGAGTATATCATAATTCATGGAAATCATGTTATAAAACACCGTTTGGTGCATTACCTCAAGAAAAAGAATGTACTATTAGCTTAAGTATTAAAGATGAAAAACAAGATATAAAAGTATATATAATAATATACAAAGATGGTATGTGGGAAAAAGAAAATGAAAAGCGTATGGAAATGAAAAAAGAAGATAATGGACTTTATAGTATTAATGTTAGTTTTGAAGAAATAGGATATTATTTTTATTATTTTGAAGTAGATGTAGAGGATAAGAAGTTATATATAGTAAAAGATGAAAATAATGAAGCTATAATATCTAGTAATACATACCATAAATGGCAAATTACGGTATATGATAAATTACTAGATAGCAAAAAAACAGGACTTGAAAACTTAGTTATGTATCAAATTTTTCCAGATAGCTTTTATAGAGAAGAAGTTATATATAAGGATGTACCAAAAGATAGAAGAATAATAGATACTGATTTTGATTTAAAAATTAATGATGAGCAAAGAGAAACTTTAAAAAATAATACATATTATGGTGGTAATATAAAAGGAATAATTAAGAAACTTAAATATCTTGAAAATTTAGGCGTTAATATAATTTATCTAAATCCAATTTTTGAGGCACACTCAAATCATAGGTATAATACAGCTAATTTTATGAATATTGACTCTTTACTTGGAAGTAATGATGATTTTATACAACTGTGTAAAGAGGCACATAAAAGGAATATGTATATAATAATTGATGGAGTATTTAATCATGTTGGAGCAGATAGTATATATTTTAATAAATTTAATAGATATAGTGATGATTTAGGAGCGTATAATTCAAAAGCAAGTAAATATTATAGTTTTTTTAAAAATTCTTTTATTAATTATCCAACTGACTATAAGGGCTGGTGGGGTGATCCAAAAGGTTTACCTGAAATAGATAAGTCATCACAAGAATATATAGAGTATATATGTGGTAAAAATGGTGTTATTAAAACATGGCTTGATAGAGGAGCAGATGGTTTTAGATTAGATGTAATTGATGAACTTCCAAATCAGTTTATAGATATTTTGTGTAAGTCTATTAGAGAGTATGGTGGAAAAATAATAATTGGAGAAGTTTGGGAAGATGCAACAGATAAGTTTGATAAAAATGGAAATAGAAGAAAATATTTACTTGGAAATCAAATTGATTCTGTAATGAATTATCCATTTACAAATAACGCTATAGAATATATAAAAACTGGAAATAATATAGCTTTTTATAATAATATTATGCAAATAATGGATCATTATCCTAAACATTCAATTAATTTAATGATGAACTTACTTTCAACGCATGATATAGAAAGAGTTAGAAATCGTTTAGCAAATGAGGGTAGTAGAGTATTTTCTAAAATACAAAAAGAAACATCAAAAGAACTATTAAAATTACTTTTTGTTATGCAATATACTATTCCTGGTATTCCTTGTATATATTACGGTGATGAAAAGGGAATGTTTGGTAGAGGCAATTTGGAAAATAGAAAATACATGCAGTGGGAAAATGAAGAAAATGATTTAAAAGAAATATTAATTAATTTAGCTTTATTTAGGAGAGAAAATAGTTTAATTTATACTTGTTTTGAAATAAAATACATTGATAGTAATGTTTTAGTCTATAGTCTAAAGGACAGCAAAAAAGAAATTCTTGTGTTTGTTAATAGAACTAAAGAAAACTATAATACAAATGAGTTTTTTAAAATAGATACGGGATACAAAAAGATATTTTGTATTAAAGATTCAGATATATATAATTTAAAGCCTCTTGATGCAATGATATTAAAAAAACAAATTAATATATAAGGAGTAAAAGTATTTGCTTTTGCTCCTTCTTTGATATATAATACAAATATATAAAGGAAGGAATGGTAAAAATGAATTTTCATGATAAAGTATATGAACTTGCTAGATGTTTAAAAGAAACAAATGAATATAAGGAATATATTAAATTAAAAACAGAACTAAAAACTGATGAAAAGACATATGATATGATAAAAGATTTTAAAGATAAACAAAAAGAACAACAAATTAAGTATATAAATGGTCAAGAAGTAACGAAAGAAGAACAAGATAATATGCAAAATCTATATTCTATTTTAATACAAAACGAGAAAGTTAGAAATTTACTTGAATGTGAAATGAAAATTAATGTATTACTTGCAGATATGCAAAAAATTATAGGCGATTCTATAAAAGAAATAGTAGATTTTTAGTAAATATAATGTACAAGTATGTTACATATACTGTATTAGGTGATTTTAATGAAACTTAATAATAAACAAAAATATGTTTTATATATTGTACTTGTAATTATGATATTAATTATATTATTTGCATATGAATTTTTAAGGAATGATGATACAAAAATGGATAATAGTCAAATAGTGATATATGATTATTACTAATAAAAAAATATATTTAAGTAATAAAAAGTTAAGATAATTTATTTGTTCTTGACTTTTTATTTTTTTATGATATAATAGTTATGTAAAATGCAGGGGACTCGTATAATAATTTAAAGGAGGATTTGTTATGAGGTTACCAAGTGGAGAAGTAGTAAAGTCTGGCTATTATAAAAGAGTTAAGAGAGCTCTTGATAAAAAGGATAGTCGAGTTTCGCCTGAAAATGCAATAGAGTTTGTTTATTGTGAGTTTGACGAAATTAAAGATTGCTACGAGAATTCAAATTTACCAATTCCTTTTGGAATTGAAGAATGTGTAAATGCATTTGAAAAGCTTTATGATGTTTTAGATGATGAGATTTTTGAGATTTCAACTAATGTATTCTTTAAATGCGTTTCATGGTTTTTTACACATTGCGATATAGGTTTAGATGATTATAAATATCTCTGTAATTCAGAGGTAGATGAAGTATTTAGACTTTCAGCCCTATTAAAATAGGGCTTTTTTCTATTTATAATATATAAAATTATTTAGTAAAGATAAAAAAATAGGATAGGAATAAAATCCCATCCTAAGTATTAGCTTAAATTACTTATTGTTTAAAGATTTTTTTGTTACAATAGTACCAACTAATGCAGAAGCTGCAACGATTATAGCAGCATACATAACAAAATCTACAGATCCAGTTTTTGGTGTTGTATCTTTTTCTTTTGCTATATCTTCATATACTGCTGTTAATTTTAAGTTACTGTTTATTTTTTCAGCTTCATTAAAATCTGTTCCATTTTCTTTAACAAATTTTACAAATTTCTTTCCTTTTACGGCATTTTTTATAGCATTTACATCTAATACATCTGCTAATGTTTTTCCACTTTCAGCAACTACAGAAACTTTTTTTCCGTTATATACTATTGTTACAACGTATATAGTTTTAGCTGTATTTCCTTGAGAACTTGGAGTAACTTTTTTATTTTCATTACTTGTATAAATAACTTGACCTTTTTCATCTGTTACAACTACTGAATTTCCATTAACATAGATTTTTTCTTTAGAATTTTCTGTATTTTCTACTTCGAATTTTTCAAGTTTTTGGTCATTTTCAGCAACGTAAACTACATTCTCAGTTTCAGATGATTTAATTTCTCCATCCATAACTAATTTTGGATCAGTTGTTGCACTTGTTCCTTTAGATATTTCAATACCGTTATTTTTACCAGTTCCATTTTTTCCTAATGTTAGATCTTTTACTGTTACAGTACCACCATTTGCTAAGATGCCACCATAAGCGCAATTATTTACAGTAACTTTATTTAAGATTAATTCTCCACCATCAAATGCTTGAGCACCATATTTTTTACTATCTTGTAAAGTAACATTTTGTAAAGTAACTTTAGCACCTGTTCCACTTGCTGTAATTAAAGATTGATCTCCAGTTAAGTTATAATTATTTTTCCAATCAGATGTTGGTTTAATAACATGTCCATTACCTTCAATAGTAATTTCCTTTTTTATTCCAACATTTTTTGATAATTCTACATCTCCTCTTAAAGAAATTGTTTCATTATCATTATCAGCAGCTACAGCAGCTTCTAAAGTAGGATAGCATTTGTCACCCATTTGTACAGGACAACATTCTGCAGTACAACCTTCTTCTGTGCATTCAGTGCATCCACCAGCACAGTTTTCATCTGTACAACTTACTGCCATTACTGGATTTGCATATACAACTGTCATACCAAATACAATTGCTAAAGCAATGAAACTAAAAATTCTTTTCTTCATATTTTATCTCCTTTCCTAAAAATATAATAACAATAAAAATATAAATACAAAGATTTATTGTTATAATAAGTTTACCATATAATTATCATATATGCAAGGTTTTTATAAAGAAATTTTCTTTTTATAGTACTTGTATATTATAAAGTATTTACATAAATCAATAACAAAAAAGTAATAATTAAAATTTGCTAAGAAAGAAATGATATTTTTTTTATTTATTTTATATTATTATTATTTTTAACTTGAAAATAATTTTGTAATATGTAATAATTATAAATAGAAGGTGAGAGTAAAATGGAATTAAAAAATCACAAATTAGAAGCAGAAATAATTGAAGCTAAAAATTTTATATTGGAACAATTAGTTTCAAAAAAAGATTTAACATATTATGATAATGAAATAAATAAATCTAATCGTATTATACAAGCAATTAGAGCTGACAAAACAATGAGTCCGTCAGAAAAAAAATCTAAAATTAAAGAGGAAGAAGATTATAGGAGTTCGTTTTATAAAGGTAAAGATGTTGCAGATAAAGAACTATCAGAAATACATGAACTTAGTAGACAATTATCTGATGTATGCGTACAAGGTGGAGATGTAAGGAATTCTGATGGAATTGGTGACTTTGAATTATATTGTCAAAAAATTATAGATAAAATAGGAGATAATAAAATTCAAGGTGTATTTTCAAAAGAAAATGACAAAATAATATCAACAATTCAAAAAATATCATCAAAATTATCTGCAAAAATAGAAAGTAGTAGAGGTAAAGTTAAATATAATGTTTTTTATCCAAATGGTAATTTTAGAGTAGAATCTTTAGCAGATGGAGAAAAGGGTATGTTATTTGGAGATACTACAAAAATGTTAGATTTTGTTGCTACACGTAAAAGAGATAAAGAACATACTAATCAATATGGGGAAGTTTTGGACTCTAAAGAAAACATGTATAAATACGCAGATAGTCTATTATATCAAATCGATATGATAAATACATTGATTAATACTGGTAAATTATCACAAGATGATTTTGACAAATTTTCTTCTTTATTAGAAAGTTATAGAGATTTATCTGATAAAATGTTAGATAGTCAATTATCTAACGAAATATCAGAAAAATTAGATGATAAAAGATTTGATAAAACAAAAAAATTACTAGATAAATTTAAAGATAGATTGGATAAAAACAATTCTGATAGATTAAGAAAGTATAATGATGATTTTATTAAATTAGGAATTCAAGATAGATTTCAAGCTTTAAAAGATACAAAACAAATTGATAGAAATTTACAAGAAAAATATGAAAGAAGATCTGAATTGGAAAGTAAATCAGTTTATTTAACAATGGAGGAAAAGGAAGAATTAGAAAAATTAAATAAAGAAATTGAGACTTTAAAGAAAGATATGAAAAATAACGAAGATAAGAGTTTTGGAGAACAATTACAAGAAGGTGTGGTTTCAGAAGATGAATTAGAAAAGAAAGATGTTAGTAATTCTAATGAAGAATATAAGCAATATAAACAAAAAGAAAAAAGAGATAATCAAGATATAGAATATTAATAGTTAGTATAAATAATATAATAAATTAAAGCATATAAATATACAAGGTGATAATGATGAAATTAACAGTACTTCAAAAGCGTCTTGTATTTATATGCTTTTTTATTTGTCTTGCACTAGCAACTTATGGTATAATAAATATGAAAAGATTACCAAATCAGGTAGCAAAAGTTAATGCACTCCCTATAACAAATAAAGTAATTGTAGTAGATTCCCGGGCATGGAAAACCCGACGAAGGGGCCATAGGCTTTGATGGCACTACAGAACAAGCAATAAATCTAAGTATTGGTTTAAAACTTCAAAAATTAATTGAACAAAGTGGTGCAAAAGTTGTATTAACAAGAAGTGACGAAAATGGTATATATTCACTAGATAGCAAAAGTATAAGAAACAAAAAAGTAAGTGATATACGAAATAGAGTAGAAATAGGAAATAACAGTAATGCAGATATATTTATATCTATTCATTTAAATAAATATCCACCTTCTGAGATATATAGAGGATGGCAAACTTTTTATCAAAAATCAAATGAAGACAGTAAAAAACTTTCAAATTTAATTCAGACTAATTTAGATAAAAATATAGAATTTAAGAATAATAGAACACCACTTCCAATAAGTGATGTATATATTATGGATAATCTGAAAATTCCAACAGTTATTGTAGAATGTGGATTTTTATCAAATAAGGAAGAAGCTAACCTTTTAAAACAAGATGAATACCAAAATAAACTTGCATGGGGAATTTATACAGCATTACAAGAATATTTTACCAAGGAGGATGAAATAAGTGAATAAATTTATGAAAGAGGCATTAAAAGAGGCAAAAAAAGCATATGAAAAACTTGAGGTACCAGTAGGTGCTGTAATAGTAAAAGATGGCAAAATAGTTGCAAGAGCACATAATTTACGTGAGTCAAAAAATAGTTCACTAGCACATGCAGAGATACTTTGTATAAAAAAAGCTTGTAAAAAATTTAACACATGGAGACTTGAAGGAATGCAAATGTATGTAACACTTGAACCATGTCCAATGTGTGCAGGAGCTTTAATACAGTCAAGAATTGATAAAGTATATTATGGTGCAAAAGATAGTAAAAATGGAGCTATTAATTCAGTTTGTCAAGTATTAGATGAAAAATTTACACATAAAGTAGAATATGAATATTTAGAAAATTCTCCTGAGTGTTCTTCAATAATCACAGAATTTTTTAAAGAGTTAAGACAAATGAAAAAGTAAGAAAGGTAAATCATATATGGAAAAAGAAATTAATATACGAGAATTTAATATTAGAGATTTAAAAAAAGTTAATGATATATATGTAGAAAGTTTTCCAAAAGAAGAAAGATTTTCAATATTAATTTTATTATTTAATATTTTATTAAAAAAGTCAAAAATGTATATATTAGAAAATTGTGAAAATATAGTTGCATTTATATATATAATAAATTATAAAAAATGTCTTTTATCTTGTATTTAGCAGTAAATAAAATGTATAGGGATAAAGGATATGGAACATATTTATTAAATGAAGAACTTAAATTATATAAAGAAAATACAATATATTTAAATATTGATGAAATAAATGAGAAATATGTTGATATTGAAATTAGAAAAAAGAGATTAAATTTTTATTTAAAAAATAACATTCATTTAATTAACTATTTATCTATTGAAAAAATTGTAATGCTAATATTTTAAGTAGTAGTGATAGTTTTAATTTAAATGAATATATTAAACTTGATAAGAAAATAGGCAATTGGTTTCTTTGCGGTAAATCTAATATAACTAAAATAACTAATACTTAATGATTAAATTTGCATAAAGTTCAGAAAAAAGCTGAAATTCTGGTACAAATTGGTTGACAAATAAATATAAATATAGTATAATAAAAGTAACAAATAGAGCGAATTAATTGTAATTGATTGGTTACTTACGCGTGCTATTTGTACAATTAATGTGAAAAACATTCATATTTTGATCGAGGAGATAAAGTGGGAAAATTTATCTTCTCTTTTTGTGTATAATTGTATAAATTATAAAGTAAACGAATAAAATAAATAATGACTCGTGGGGAAAACACGAGCCATAAAACTATTTGTGCTTTTTGATTGCTATGATTAGTCCAGTAATAGCACTAATTAAAGCAGTAACAGCACCAATTAATGTGATTACCACATCCATAATTTAATCACCACCTTTCTTGGATGGTGGTTGTATTATATCAAAATTTAGTATTAAAAACAATATATCTAAATATTGATGAAATAAATGAGAAATATGTTGATATTGAAATTAGAAAAAAAAGACAAAATTTTTATTTAAAAAATAACATTCATTTAACTAACTATTTATCTATTGAAAAAAATTGTAATGCTAATATTTTAAGTAGTAGTGATAGTTTTAATTTAAATGAATATATTAAACTTGATAAGAAAATAGGCAATTGGTTTCTTTGCGGAAAATCTAATATAACTAAAATAACTTATACTTAATGATTAAATTTACATAAAATTAAATAAAAAGCTTTACTTTCTTGTAAAAATAGTATATAATATTTATGTAAATTTTTACAAGAAAGAATGTGTTATAATGAAGAAAATATTATCTTGCCTTTTTATACTTATGGCAATATTTAGTACAAATATATACGGAGTAACTTCAAATACAAATATAAATACTGCAAAGACTAATGAGCAAAGTGTTAATTCAATGATTAGTATGGGAGAAGAGTTACAAGAAGAAGTAGGAGAATTACTAAGTTTTGATGCATTAAAAAATATTGATTATGGACAACTATTTTTAAATCCATTTAAAATATTTATAATATTTTTTGAAGC
>CANPWO010000031.1 GCA_947584535.1 uncultured Clostridia bacterium | reverse complement strand
TATAACATTATAAAATTAAATTTCTTAAAAAAAGAAACAAACCTAGAAATTTTTTATCTAGGTTTGTCAACAGTCTGGAAACTCGGACTATTATAGTTCGAGTTTTTAATTGGAGTAAACCATAGGCTATGCCTATGGTACAGAAGAGCCAATGGCGTGGGTTTGCAAAAATCCCTCACATTCGATATAATAATAAAGGTTACCAGCCAAATTATAATAAAGAAAGTGAGGGATTTTTTATGTCAAAAAAATTTGACAATGATAGTTTATCACATACGAGGTGGAATTGCAAATATCATATAGTGTTTGCACCAAAGTATAGAAGACAAATAATATATGGAAAAATAAAAACAGATATAGGAAAAATATTAAGAGTATTATGTGAAAGAAAAGGAGTAGAAATAATAGAAGCAGAAGCATGTCCAGACCATATTCATATGTTGGTAAGCATACCACCAAAGTTGAGTGTATCAAGTTTTATGGGATATTTAAAAGGAAAATCAAGTTTAATGATATTTGATAGACATGCAAATTTAAAATATAAGTATGGAAATAGAAAGTTTTGGGCAGAAGGATATTATGTAGATACAGTAGGAAAAAATAAAAAAGTAATAGAGGAATATATAAAGAAACAATTGCAAGAAGATATAGCAACGGATCAAATTGTAATGAAGGAATTTGTGGATCCGTTTACAGGAGAAAAAAATGAAAAAAATAAAAAGAAAAAAGGACCATTTCAATGGTAGCGTGAAAAAGTGGCGCAACTGGCAAAAGGTGTTCAGTTGAGCTTGAGCTCATTGGCTGGTAACATCACCTTATAGGTGTAGAGCAAACGACCCGTTATCACGGGTCGTTATGATTATTCTAATTTATGATATAATAATTAAAAGTAAATAAAGAAGTTTATAAAAAAAGTAACTTTTTGTTATTAAAACATAAAGTTGTATTATTTAAATTTAGACTAAGGAATTAAAAAGGAGTGAAAATATATGATTAGATATTATTGTAGTGGATTTGAAGATACTAATGCATTTGGACATGGTTTAGTGGATATGTTTAAAGCAGAATTAGAAAATACCAAAAGTATAGTTTATATTCCAGGAGAGCTAGAAGAACTAGACAAATCAAAAGAAAAATATATTCCATTATTTACAAATTATTTTAAAAATGTTGGAATAGAATTTGATAAAATTAATTTAATCACACCAGATTTATCAAGTGAGGATGCTAAAAACATGATTAAAACTGCTGACTTTGTAATGTTAATGGGTGGTGACCCTTTTAAACAAAAAGAATTGTGTGATAATTTAGGAATTTTAGAGGAGTTAAAAAAATATAACGGTATTTTATTAGGATTTAGCGCTGGTGCTATGCTTATGTCAAAATATATTATAATTACTCCATGTAGTGAAGAGTATCCAGATTTTCATATTGAGAAAGGACTAAATTTAGATGGAATATCAATTTATCCACATAATAATACTTCTAGTGAGATTTATCCTGATACATTAGTTGCTGGTGAAGAAACTTATCAAAAAGAAGATTTAATTTAAGTTGCAAAAAAGTATGGTAATTTCTATTTATTGCAAGATAATGACTCTGATATTAGCATTATAAAATCATATAATGGTAAACTTGAATTTTATATAGAAAACAATGGTAAAATTTGGGAAGTTAGTAATGAAGTTGATTTAGTATCAAAAAAATAGTGTATAAAATATAGAAATACATATTATTAATTTTTAATATTATATATAAAGTAAGCTATTAATAGTTTGCTTTTTTTTAATTTGCTATTTAAAAATATAGTAATTTGGTGTATAATATAATTACTAAAGATAAATTTTACATTTTATTTAAATATATATAGTTACTGGTAAAAAATGAGAGGAAAGGTAAATGAGTAAAGAAGAATATAGTAATGATATAAAATACGAAAAAATTAGAGAAACTAAAAGTAGTGAAGAAAGAAGAAAATACTGGAATATAGCATTCGGTATGCAAGCAGTAGATAATTTACATCCGTCAAAGTATATGATAACTTTATCAGAAGAAAATATAGCTTTGAAGAAATCTTATGAAACAGTAGAAAAAGAAGTATATAATTATTATAATAAAAAAGATAGTAAACTTATAGATAGAAATGAAAAAGAAGCAGACGAAGTATCAGTAAGAATAGTTAAAATATTAAATAATCAAGCATTTACTTTTAATTTTCTTACTTTAAAGCAATATCATAGAAAACTTTTTGAAAATATTGATATTGGAATTAATGAAAAATATATAGGAGAATTTAGAGATTATAATATAACAAAAAAAGAGGAAATACTTAATGGTCAAACAGTTCAATATGCAGATTTTGCAATGATAGAAGATACATTAAAATATGATTTTGAAGAAGAATTAAAGCAAAAATATGTTGACAAAACAGATGATGAGAAAATAGAAAGACTATGTGAGTTTGTTTCAAGAATATGGCAAGTACATCCATTTGGGGAAGGTAATACTAGAACAATCGCACTATTTATTCAAAAATATCTTCTTAGTAAAGGCTTTAAAGTAAATAATGAAATGTTTAAAGAAAATTCTCTATATTTTAGAAATGCATTAGTTAGAGCAAATTATACTAATATTGAAAAAGGAATAGAAGAAAATAAATATTATTTGAAATTATTTTTTGAAAATTTAATATTAAATAAAGAAAATAAATTAGATAATAATGAACTAAAAATAAATTAAAGGGAGACAAAAATATGTTAGATAATATTGAAGTATTGTATCATTCATCAATTAGAATAAACAAGGATATATATATTGATCCATTTAAAATAGATGAAGATTATAACAATGCAAAATTTGTGTTTATTACACATACGCATTTTGATCATTTCTCAATTTCAGATATAAAGAAGGTAATGAAAGAAAATACAAAATTTGTTGTTCCAAATGGATGTAAGGAACAACTTGAAGGCATTGGTGTTAGCAAAGATAATATATTAGAGATAGAGCCAAATAAAAAATATGAAATTGATGGTATAAATTTTGAAACTGTTAGTGCATATAATAACACGAAAGATTTTCATAAAAAAGAAGATAATTTTGTAGGTTATATATTAACAATTGAAGGTATTAAATATTACATAGCTGGAGATACAGATGAAAATCAAGATAATCTAAAAGTGGTATGTGATGTAGCATTAATTCCAATTGGTGGAACATATACAATGGATTATAAAGAGGCAGCAGAATTTGTAAATAAAATATCTCCTAAATATGCTATACCAACACATTATAACAGTATTGTTGGAACAAGTAAGGACGGAGATAATTTTGCAAAGCTTTTAGATAAAAGTATAAAATATAAATTATATATATAAAAAAAGGGGAAAAAGTATAATGGCTTCAAGTACTGTATTTTTTTGTAAAGAGTGCGGCTATGAATCAGCTAAATGGCTTGGTAAATGTCCTGGTTGTAATAGTTGGAATAGCTTTGTAGAAGAAAAGATAAATAAAAAAGCATCTAAGACATCCACACGGTAGTAAAAGTGTCTTTGATAATAAATCAGAAGTAAAAAAATTAAATGATATTGTAGTATCACAAGCAGTAAGAATTGATACAGGATACAGTGAATTAAATAGAGTATTAGGCTCAGGTCTTGTTGAAGGATCACTTACTCTTATTGGTGGAGAACCACGGAATTGGTAAATCTACTTTAATAATGCAGGTATGTAACAACTTAAGTAAACATGGCAAAGTACTATATGTATCAGGTGAAGAATCAGAAGTACAAATTAAATTAAGAGCTGATAGACTTAATGTAAAATCGGATAATATATTATTTTTAAGTGAGACAAATATTACGCAAATAGAAGATAAAGTTGAAGAAAATAGTCCTAAATTTTGTATAATTGATTCTATTCAAACAATGTATGATGAAGATATATCATCAGTGCCTGGAAGTGTGTCACAAGTAAAAGAAGTAACAGGACGTCTTATGTATATGGCTAAAAAGAAAAATGTAACTGTTATAGTTATAGGGCATGTTACAAAAGATGGAGTAATAGCAGGTCCAAGGATACTTGAACATATGGTAGATACAGTGCTATATATAGAAGGTGAAAGATTTTTTTCTCATAGAATAGTTAGAGGCGTAAAAAATAGATTTGGCTCAACTAATGAAATTGGAATATTTGATATGCAAGATGTAGGTCTTGTAGAAGTAAAAAATATGAGTGAACTTTTTTTATCAGATAATAAAGAGGAATTGCCTGGTACAGCACTTGTAGCAACAGTTGAAGGTACTTCAACGATACTTCTTGAAATTCAGGCTTTAACTGCTCACTCATATTACAATATGCCAAGAAGGGTAGCAAATGGAATAGATTTTAATAGACTTAATATGATACTTGCAGTGCTTGAAAAAAGATGCAATTTAAGTCTTGGAAGTCAAGATATATATGTAAATGTAATAGGTGGAATGAAAGTAGATGAGCCAGCAGTTGATTTAGCAGTAGCCATGGCAATCGTATCAAATTACAAAAATAAAGTAATAGATAACAAGATTGTATTTATAGGGGAACTTGGACTTACGGGAGAGATTAGAAGTATAAATAATATAGAAAAAAGAGTAAAAGAAGTAACGAAAATGGGTTATAAAACTATAGTAGGAAATAAAAAACAACTTGCAAATTTAAAAAACGAATATAAAGATGTAGATTTAAAAGGGATAACTACTATAGATGAAGCAATATCATATATATTATAGAAAAGGGAGGACATTTAAGAAGGTGAAACAAGAAGAAATATTAGAAATATTAAAAATAATTGCACCAGGAACTGTTTTAAGGGAAGGTTTAGATAATATATTAAATGCTAAAACAGGAGCATTAATATTAATAAGTTCAGAAGATGAGTGTCAAGATATAATAGATGGTGGATTTAAAATTGATCAAGATTTTACACCTGCAAGTATATATGAACTTGCAAAAATGGATGGTGCAATAGTTATAAGTAAAGATATAAAGAAAATATTAATGGCAAATGTACAATTAACACCTGATTATAAAATAAAAACATCTGAAACTGGAACTAGACATAGAACAGCAGAAAGAGTAGCAAAGCAGACAAATCAACTTGTTATATGTATATCTCAAAGAAGAGGAATTATAACTATATTTAAAGGAGATTTTAGATATGTAGTAAATGATATTTCCTCTGTAGTTATGAGAGCAAATCAGATGCTTGAAGCTTTAGAAAAATATAAAGTAGTTTTAGATAATATGTTAAATATATTAAGTGAACATGAATTTGATGATATAGTATCTCTTGAAACAGTTGCAAATACAATATATAGAAGTGAGCTAATAATGCGAATGGAAACTGAAGTAAGAAAAAATATTATTGAACTTGGGGTAGAAGGCAGAATTGTAAATATGCAACTTGAGGAATTAATTGCAAATGTTGAGTCAGAAGAAGAAAAAATAATTAGAGATTATATGAAATATAAAGATTCAGTAAAAACAGTTCAAAAGATATTAAATAGTATTAGGGAGTTAGACAAGAAAGATTTAGTAAATGCAGAGAAAATAATAAAATTACTAGGTTATGAAATTGATAGTAATATACTTGATTTAAATGTTTCGCCGAAAGGTTATAGGATACTTAGTAAAATGCCTAAAATGCCAAGTACTATTATCGATAAAACTGTTGAAGCATTTGGTTCACTACAAGGAATATGTCTAGCTTCAATTGATGAACTAGATGATGTTGAAGGCGTCGGAGAAGTTAGGGCAAAAATTATAAATCAATCTCTAAGAAGATTGCAAGAACAGTATATATTAAAGGGATACAACATATAAAGATTTACTTAAATAATTATTTTTTACTTTACTTTTGTAAAAAAATGTGGTATAATATTAATGTATTAAGAAATGCTTGCAAGGAGGGATAAGCCATGTTTAATATCGGAGACAAAGTAGTTTACCCAATGCATGGAGCTGGGACAATAGAAGCTATCGAAGAAAAAGAAATGCTTGGTAGCACAGAAGATTACTATATAATAAAAATGCCAGTTGGTGAAATGAAACTTATGGTTCCAACCTCAAAAGTTGAAAATGTAGGAATAAGAGAAGTATCTAACAAAAGCGTATCTGATAAAGTGTTTGATATATTAGAAAAACCTAAGGATCCATATGTACATGATGGCAACTGGAGTAAAAGATATAATGTAAATGTTGAAAAAATCAAATCTGGTGATATTCTAGAAGTTGCAGAAGTTGTAAGGGAACTATCACACAGACATATGGAGAGAGGTTTGTCTATCGGTGAAAAGAAAATGTTAAACACAGCAAAAGATATTTTGCTTAGTGAAATGGTATTATCTCAAAATGAAAGTCACGATGAGCTTGATGCAAAAATTGAAGAAGCTATTCAAGATTCTTTCAATAATGGGCAAACAAATAATTTCGAACAAACTTAATAATACAAAGAGAACTCAAATAGGGAATAAATCTTAATTGAGTTCTTTTTTTTGTACTTTTATTACGTTAATATTACAATAATATTTCAAAAAAATGAAAATTATTAAAATAATATGTTATTTATATAAAATTATTTTATATTATGATATAATTTAGACATGATTTGATGATTTATTTTAAGGGGGAAAATATATGGAATTTAAAGGTTTTGAATTTAAAAGACCAAGTATGTTTACTATATATATTATTATAGCTATTATTCTTGTAACAATTTCAATAGTTTCAATATTCATTAATGTATCAGTTAGTAAAAAAAGAAATAAAGATACAGTTGATTTAGATAATATTGATTCAATAGCAGGTGAAGAAAATGTATTAACAGATGGTACAGGAAATAAAATAAATTCAAGTAATAAAACTGTATTTAGAAAAGAAGTAGATGGTTTTGTATTTGATAGTTTTAATATTTCATCATCTGAAGGAGTAAGTACAGTTACTTTTGAAATATATAATCCTTCATCAGAAGAAAAAACACTTGGAGAATATGAACTTAAAGTAATGGATGAAAATAGTGATGTTATAGGAAGAATAACTGATAATGCTGGTACAATGGAGCCTCTAGCTAGAAGAGAAGTTTCATTACAGATAAAAGGTGATATTTCAAATTTAACTGATATACAAGTAAATAAAATTGTATATAAACCAATATAATAAGGAGATTATATAAATTATGGAAAATAAAAAAAGAATAATTTTAATTTTAGTAATAGCTGTTATAATACTTGCATTAATTATTTTTTCAATATATTTAATTACATCAAATATAATGAAGAACAATATTAATAATGTTGCAGAAGATGTATATAGTAAAACTATTAATAAATCAGTAAGACTTCCAAATATCAGTGGTAGTGAAAATGTAACTATAGATGAATTTGGGAAAAAATCAAATAATAGTGAAGATGTTTTAAAAGATAAAATGTGGATGAACTTAGATTTTACTGATTTCCAAGTCTATAGTATGAATTCAAAAACAAGTATTATTTCATTTAAAATAACAAACAATAATTATATGTTAATTGAAACAGGTAAATTTCAATTACAGTTAAAAGATAATAGTGGAAACATAGTATCACTTATAGACTTTGATGAAATTAATTTGCCAAGCTCTGCAGAAATAAATGTGACTGTAGATGTAACAGGAGATATAACAAATGTAAAAGATATTGTAATTGATGAAATAACATATAAAATGAATTTAACAGAGGTGGAATAGGAAATGAATAAGAAATTAGGAATGAGTATAGTTTTTAGCGTTATATTATTATTTTTAGCACTTGCAACTGCTGGAATAGTATATACTACTATTACAAATGTATATGGTGCACAAACTAGAGATGACTTTTCATTTGAAGTAGATGGTGGTAAAACTAAAACATACGAATTTGTAGTTGGTGAAAGTAACCAAATTAAATTGGTATTACCAGCAGAAATAGATCAAAATGATGTAAAAATAATAGAAAGTGATAGCAGAAAACTTTTAAAAATAGATGGAAATGAAATAACAGGTATAAAAGTTGGAAGTGGAACAATAAAAGCTTCAATAGAAATTGATGATGTGGTTTATGAAACAACTGCTGGATATAAAGTAGTTGCTGAAAGTAGTAATAGTAAAAATACAACAACTGAAGAAAATAATAAAGATAAAGAAGAAAGTAGTGCAACAAATGATACTAATAAAGAAACAAGTACTACTAACACAAATTCTAAAGAAGAATCAAAAAATAGTTCAACAACTACAAAATCAAAAAATGTAACTTATTCAATAGAATTTGATAAAGATAGTCGTGTAGCAACATATTCTGGAAAAAATACAAGTTTAGGATCATATCTTCCTAAGAAAAGTGGAATGCAAATTACAGATTTAGAATGGAAATCAAGTGACGAAAGTGTTGCAACTGTAGCTGATAGTAGTGGAAAAATAAATATAAAAGGTGTAGGTGAAACTACTATAACTGCATCATATAGTGCAGCAAATGTTTCAGATAGTTATAAGCTAACAGTTTATCCAAATGAATTAGAAGTTATAGATACAAAAACTAATAAAAATATTACAGATAGTACTGTTGAATTAATGGTTGGTGAAAGTTTAGAAATTGATTTAAATGATTCAAATAAAAAAATAGATGATAAAGATATATCTTACACAACAAATAGTGGAAAAATTTGTTCTGTAGACGAAAATGGTGTTATAACAGCAAAAAGTAAAGGAACAACTACAGTAAAAGGAATGCTTACAGATAATAATAAATCAAATGGTATGGTAAAAATTGTTGTAGTTGGTGGAAAAGAAGATGCTATTTTAAAAGGTAATATTAGTTTTCCTACTGATGAAAAAACAAAAAAGCCTATTGTATATACTGGAGAAAATGCTGTACTTGTTGGAACAGAGCTAAAGATTGATATGGTAAAACCTGAAGGTGCTGATGAATATCCAATAGAATATAGTTGTTCAAATAAAAATATCCTTCAAATAGACGGTGAAAATATAAAAGCAGTACAAGCTGGTAGTGGTACACTTACAGCAAAAATGAAGGTTGGAAATAAAATTAAAAGTGCAAGTACTAAAATAGAAGTATTTAATAATCAAGAAGAAAAAACTAAAGCTAATGGTGAAGAAGTTAAATTTATAAATGTAAATTTTGACAAAGAGAGTATGGCAATTAAAGTTGGAAATACAGTAACATTAAAGCCAAAAGTTGAAACAAATATGTTAAAGAAAGATTATAAACTGGTATATAGTGCTTCTGAAGAGGGATATATAGAATTAAATAAAAATACTGGTAGATTAAAAACTTTAAAAGCTGGTAAAGTAGATGTAACAGTAAGTGTTGAAGATAAACCAGAAATAAATTCAAAAATAACTTTAGATATACAAGATGAGGTTGTTTTAGTATCAAAATTTAAATTAAAAACTGAATTACCTTTAAAAAATTCTGCATATCAAGTTGCTACAAATGAGCCATATACAATAGAATTTGAAGTATTACCTGAAACAGCAACTTTGAAAGATTATACTCTTGAAGTTGAAGATACAGAAAACTTTATCTTAAATGATAATATTTTAACAGCTTTAAATCCTGGTAAAAAGACAAAATTAAATGTTATAGCGCAGGATAGTGGTAATAAGAAAGAAAGTATTACTATTGAAAGTGTTATATCAGAAGATGAATTAAATGCTCTTGATTCTATATTAGATACAAAAGAAATAAATATAAAAGTTGGAGAAACTTTAAACTTTAGAAATGTTCAAGATACAAATAAAAAAGTTTTAGTAACAAAAGCTACAAAAAACAATTTTACAATGAAAACTGATAATAATATGATTACAATTACTGGAAAAAAACTTGGAAGTGGAACAATTACTGTTAAATATGATGATAATGTATTAGAAATACCAGTAAATGTTATTGAAGAAAAAGAAGTTCAAGAAGATCCAAACCCTGTTACAAATATTGAGTTCCCGGTTGATAATGTTACTGCACAAACAAAAGACTATGTAAATGACCACCCATTTGTAGTAGGTGAATGTTATGAAGTAAGTGATAATTTGGATATATATCCATTAAATGCAAAAAATAAAGATGTATCTGTAACAGTAAATAATCCTGCATTTACAGTTACACCAGATGGAAATGTTATTGCAAATAAGCCAAATGAAGTCGCATTAATGACTGTAACTTCAGCATATAATTCAAGTGTTAAACAAACAATTTCTATAGCATCAGTAAGTCCTGAGATTGAAAGTTTTGCATTCCCTAGAGATTATATTGGAGAAAATAGTTTTGATATAAATAAGGGAACTTATCCTTGGGGATTTGGCATGATAATTAAAACAACTTCTGGAATTACATATAATCCAAAAGAAGATATGTCTCTTTTAAATAATGAAGAATATAAAAGATTAAGAGACCAATTAGTTATAGAATGTGATAAGCCTGAAATATTAAGAATTACTAATAATATTGTGTATCCTGTTGAAGGTGTGCAAGGCTCAGGAATATTGACAGCTTATTTAAAAACTGATAGAAGTAAAAAAGCAACTTGTAAATACGAAGCAAATGGTATAGATAAAAATATTACTATAAAGAAAGTAGAATTTGCACAAAGTACATATAAATTAAAAGTTGGAGACAACAATATGGGATTTTGCCCTATAATAACTTTAAGTAATGGTAAGAAATTTGACTCTACTAATGAAAAAATAAGAAATTCAGCAGAATATAAAAGTTATTTATCTCAATTAAAATTAGTAAAGATAGATAAAGTAAAGAGTGGTATGACTAATACAGGAAGTTTAGTAAGAATACTAGATGACAAAGAAAATCTACTTATTGATGCTGTATATGCTGGAAAGTGTCAAATTGGTATTGCATTTAAAAATTCAAATAATGCAATTGCAACTACAATCTTAGATATAACAGATGGTAATGAAAGTGTGGAAGATAATAATGTAAAGGCAGAAATAGAAAAAATAGATCCTTCTACAACAACAGATAATAAAAATTTAAAAATTACTAATGTAAAATTTGCTAGTAGAAGCTATACAATAAATGGAAATTACGGTCATGGTATTAATCCAATTATTATACTTTCAGATGGTACAACTTTAAATCAGCATAGTGCAAATCAAGAGGTATATAAATATTATGCTGGTTTAACAGAGTTATTCTTAACTAACTCTTCAACAGGAGATACTGTAGATTTTGGCGTATTACAAATTATAAATGATACACTTCCTAAACAATTGATACCTTTAAAGAATGGTAAAGTGTCACTTGCAATAGGCGTTATTAATCGGTCAAAAATATGATACAGTTCCTGTAACTGTTAATGCAGATTTTTAAATTTGTTTATAGATATAGTATAGAAGAAGTGAATATATAATTTGCTTCTTCTTTTTGTATGATATATATAATTTGTATTTATTCGTTATAAAATAAAAGATTTTATATATTTTTTTAACATTCTTTTTCTTTACATATACATAATATCGTGGTATAATTAATCTAAATAAAGGGGCAAAGAAAATATGCGTAGATTTCATTTATTAGTGATTATTTCACTACTATTTGTTATATATATACTGAACTCTTCTATATATGCTACAGAGCCTGATAGTAGTAATACTATACAAACTAGTAATATAATAGCTGAAGAAGAAAATAAGAAAAAAGCTTTAGAAGCGATAAATAAAAATATAGAAGAGATAAAACAAGAAATAACAAAAATTAATACAATGTTAAATAGTATTAAAGAAAAGGATGAATATATAAATTATCCAGCAATACGCTTAAATATTGATACACCAATATTTGGTTTAACTTCTGTATGTGAACAAAAATTAAAGATAACTAGTGAAGTATCAACTACTGATATAGCTGGTGGATATTCAATAAAGGATATTATAAAAACTAATAGCTTGAAAGTGCCAAGCTTTTCAGTTGGCTCAATAGTTGTTATAACAAGAGATATTGTATTTGATGAAAATATTAGTTTAAGTGATGCAAATACTTGTATAATTAAACTTATGCAATATATAGAACAAGCTAAAAGTGTAAATAAATTTTTAGATACTCAAATAACAAAGATCTATTCACAATACATTCCAAAAGAAAAAGCAAATAAAATTGATAATCTAAAAAATAAATTAAGTAATATAAAAAATAATATAAATAAAACGGATAAAGAAATAGTGAAACTATATATCACTAATATAAATAATGAAAAATATAATAAATTCTTAAATAGTTATATATCAATTAATAATAATATATATAACTATGAAAATGTGTTAAAGAATGTACTAATAAGTGATGAAACTTTGCTTGAATATGAAAAGAAAGTTTTAGATTTAGAATCTGAGTATATTGTATTAAATTTATGTTTAAATGATGTTAATAAGGAATTAGCTAGTCAATATGATATTGAAACAATGGTTACTTTAGTTAGAAATGATTTAGTTTCAAGAAAAGATAAAGTCGAAAATTATATAACAAATTCTGTAACTCAAAAAAATATTGAAAATATAGAAAATAATCAAATTAATAATGAAACACAAGAAGATTTAGATGCAAATTTAAATAATCAAACAGCAATTGAAGAAATTACAAATTATACTGTAAATTCAAAAGAAACAGTTGCCGAACTTAATAAAAAAATTGAAACACTAGATGCAAAAATAGTACAAGTATTAGGGCAAGCTGTTTTAGATAAAATCAAAGGAATAAATAAAGAAGAAATATCAGAAGAAGTTATTAATAAATCAGAAGTTGCAAATGTTGTAACTAAAGAGCTAAGTGTTGATGAAAAAAGTGCATTGTTAGATGAAATATATAATTTGTATACAGATTTTTTGAAAAGTGAAAATACATTTTATTTAAATAATACAAATTTACTTTTAAAAGATACAACAAATAAAGTAACTAGCTTATCTGAATATACTGATTTTAATACAATATCTGATTTAAGATATATATATTTGGAATTACCAAAAGACCTTGAAAAAAATTTAAGTTTATATAATTTAAATAATGCGATAGAGATAAGAATATTTACATCTAATATTACTGAGAAATTAAATAAATTAGTAAGTATAAATAAAGTGGTATCAGAAGAATATAATAAAAAAGTATCTGAGGATAAAAAAAATAGTAGAGAAAATAACTAAAAGGAGTAAGTTTAATTAAATGCAAAAGATTACAAGACAAGATTTACTAAAAGTTGAAAAGCCAGCAAGATATGTGGGTGGAGAATACAATCAAGTTATAAAAAATAAAGAAAATATAAAATGTAGGTTTGCTTTTTGCTTCCCAGATATTTATGATATAGGTATGTCAAATCTAGGAATGAAAATATTATATAATGTTTTAAATAAAAGGCAAGATACATGGTGCGAGCGTGTATTTGCTCCTTGGTCTGACTTTGAAGAGATAATGAGAAAAAAACAAGTTAAATTATATGCTTTAGAATCAAAAGATAGTATTGATAAGTTTGACATAGTAGGTTTTACACTACAATATGAAATGAGTTATACTAATATACTTAATATGTTAGACTTAGGCGGTATCTCTATACTTTCAAAAGATAGAGGAGAAAATGAGCCTTTTGTAGTTGCAGGAGGCCCTTGTGCTTGTAACCCTGTAACTATATCAAAATTTATTGATATTTTTATGCTTGGCGAAGGCGAAGAATTAATTAATACTTTAGCAGAAGAATATATAAAATGGAAAGAAAAGAAACTTCCTAAAATAGAGTTTTTAAAGAGTATTAAAGATTTAAAAGGTATATATATACCAAGTATTCATACTAAAGATAATATTATAGAAAAAGTTGTAATAAAGGATATGGATAAGGTACCATATCCTACAAATTATGTTGTACCAAGTACAGATATTATACAAAATAGAATATCACTTGAGGTATTTCGTGGCTGTACAAGAAGTTGTAGGTTTTGCCAAGCAGGTTATATATATAGACCTGTAAGAGAAAAGAGCGTTGATACTTTGCTTTCACAAGCAAAAGAAATGATTAAAAAAACTGGCCAAGATGAAGTATCTTTATGCTCACTTAGTACAATAGATTATTCAGATTTTAATAAACTTGCAGAAGGCCTTATTGATATAGGAAAAGATAAAAAAGTAGGTATATCTCTACCATCAATAAGAATAGATGCAATTGATGTAGATATATTAAAACAAATACAAGAAGTTAGGAAAAGTTCACTTACCTTTGCACCAGAGGCTGGTTCTCAAAGACTTAGAGATGTAATAAATAAAAATATTACTAAAGAAAATATATTAAAAGGATGTAAACTAGCTTTTGAAAATGGTTGGTCAAATATAAAATTATACTTTATGATAGGACTTCCAACTGAAACATACCATGATTTAAGGGAAATTGTAGATTTAGCAAATAGTATAGTTGATTTGTATTACTCACTTCCAAAAGAAAAAAGAAGAGGAAAATGTAATGTTACTGTTTCAACATCTACTTTTGTACCAAAGCCACATACACCATTTCAATGGTTTGGACAAAATACAATAGATAAAATAGAACTTAAACAACAATTTCTAAAAGAAAATCTAACTAATAAGTGTGTAAAATATAATTGGCACAACCCTGAAATTAGTAGGCTTGAAGCAGTAATATCTCGTGGTGATGAAAAAATAAACGATTTAATATATGAGGCATTTAAAAACGGAGCAAAATTTGATAGTTGGGAAGAAAAACTAAATTTAGATGCATGGAATAAAGCGTTTAAAAAATTAAAGATTAATCCTGAAGATTATGCAAGTAAAGAATATAATCTTGAGGATAAACTTCCTTGGGATAATATAATGCATGGCGTTACAAAAGAATTTTTAAAAAGGGAATATAATAAAGCAATTAAAGAAGAAACTACTCCAAGATGCTCTTTAAAATGCTCTGCTTGTGGAGTAAATAAAATTGCAGAATGTAAGTTTATGAAAAAATAAAGAAAAGGTGAGACATTTGAATAAAAAAGAAAATAGATTTAAAAATGTATCAATAAAAAATAGAGATATAGCATATAAGTATAATATTAAAGAAAAAATAGAATGTGGTATTGAACTTAAAGGTACAGAAGTTAAATCTATAAGAGAAGGAAAAGCAAATTTAAAAGATAGTTTCGCTGTTATAAAAGATAGAGAAGTTATACTTAAGAATATGTATATAGCACCATATGATATGGGAAATATAAATAATGTAGATCCAACTAGAAATAGAAAATTGTTACTTAATAAGAATGAAATATTAAAGCTTACAAACTATACTAAACAAGGCGGCTATACTTTAATACCAAGTAAAATGTATACATCTGGTAGGTGGGTAAAGATAGAACTGTGTCTTTGTGTAGGCAAAAAATTATATGATAAAAGAGAAGCTTTAAAAGAAAAAGAACAAAAAAAGCAAGTAAGAATTTATAGATAATAACAAATGTTAATGATTAATACTATAATAAATTTTTGAAAGTTATTTCTCGTTTGCGAAATAACTTGACAAATCAATAATAAAAGTAGTATAATTATTATAGGTGAGTATAATGTTAAAAAGAGAAATTTATTTATCAAGAATAAGAGGTTTTTACAATTCAGACTTGGTAAAAATTCTTGTAGGGATAAGAAGATGTGGAAAATCTGTAATATTAAATCAAATTATTGATGAAATAAAAAAAGAAGCTATAAATGAACAACATATTATATATATTAATTTTGAATTAATTGAATTTGAAAATTTACTAGATTATAGAGAATTAAATAAATATATTAAAGAGAAAATTAAAGATAACAAAATATATTATGTATTTTTAGATGAAATTCAAAAAGTAGATAAATTTGAAGTTGTTGTAAATTCATTAAGAGCTTCTATACCAAATATAAGTATATTTATAACTGGTTCAAATAGTAAACTTTTATCTAATGAATTGTCTACTGTTTTATCTGGAAGATATGTTTTATTTAATATATATCCACTAAGTTATAAAGAATTTGTAAAATTGACAAAAAAAGAGGCTAGGAGTAAAGAAACTTTTTTTGATTTTGTAAAATGGGGAGGACTTCCTAATAGAACTCAATTCACAGATGAAAGTAATATAAAAGATTATCTTCATAGTGTATTTGATTCAATTATATTAAGAGATGTAGTAGAGAGATTAGGATTAAAAGATATTACTTTATTTAATTTATTATTACAATATATTGTTGATACGACGGGAAGAGAATTTTCAGCAGATAATATTATGAAATTTTTAAAAAGCGAAGGAAAATCTGTATCTACTGAAACATTATACATATATTTAGATGCATTATGTAAGGCTTTGATAATAAAGAAGATTTATAGATATGATATACATGGAAAAGCCATATTAAAAACTCTAAATAAATATTATATGACTGATTTAGGAATAGCTCAAATTAAAAATAATAATTTTGAGATTAATCTAGGCTTTGCAATTGAAAATGTAGTATATAATGAGTTATTAGAAAGAGGATATGATGTATATATAGGAAAAACAAAAAACGGAGAAATTGATTTTATAGCAACAAAAACAGGCGAAAAAAAGTATTTTCAAGTTGCTTATTTATTAGAAAACGAAAATGTAATAGAAAGAGAATTTAGTGCATTTGATGATATAGATGATGATTTTCCTAAATATGTACTTTCATTAGATGAAAAAGATTTATCAAGAAATGGTATTACACATAAAAATATTATTGATTGGTTACTTGAAAAATAGGTTTAAATAGAAAAAAGAAGTAGTGTAATTCTACTTCTTTTTCTATTTAAAGGATATACCATCTATACAATTATCATATATAAAATTTTTAATTTTTATTTTGTTATTTGTATTATAAAAATCAGTTAAAAGTACATTAAATTCTTCTAAATATTTATCTCCAATTTTTATTATTCCACATCCATTTTCAATTATTATTTTATTTGCACAAATTGTGCTTGTTCTTTTATTACCATCCCAAAATAATTGATTTCTCATTCCATAAAGCATATATTCTATAGCTCTTTCTGTTACACAGTTTATTTTTTTTATTTCGTTTATATCATTTTTAACTATTTCTTCATTAGGGATATTTGGTATAAAATCTGTACCAGTAATTTCAACTTTACCGTTTCCTTAATATTCCCCATTCAAGACTCTCGTTTCTACTAACTAACTCATTTATTTTACATATAAAATTAAGATTAAAATCTTCATGTATATTAGCTAGAGTATATTTCCAAGCATCTCTTAGATTTAATATACAGTTAATTTCATCTATTTTTAAATTTGGCACATTTACACCTTCAAGAATATTTTGAATTTGTTTAAGTGTGACATTAATTCCTTCCATTCTAGCATTTGCATATATATTATTTATTAAATTTTTTTTAGCTAAAAATATATTTTCTAAAATACTTAGTTTAAATTTATCTTGCATGATATTTCTCCTTTATATATACAAATTATATACTATAGATAGATATAAAACAAGAAAAACATAATTTAAAAATAAACATAACCAAAAAGAATAAACTATATTCTTTTTGATTATGATTTAGTGCTATATGTATTAGTATTACTAGAATTATTGTTATCATTTTGTCCAGGTCCAGCACCAGTATTATTTGAACTGTTATTATTATTGTTATTATTTGAGCAAATTGTTTCACAGTCACTTACAGCTGATGACATTGATAGTAAATTTTGAGCTATCACTTGTAAAAGGTTCCCAAGTAAATCTTGTTCTGAAAGGCTTAAATCTTTTGCAATGGTTATAGCAACTAATGCCCCAAAAAGTACCAAGTTATTTCCTATGTTTTCACAATTATTACAAAAATTAAAACACATAAAAATTACTCTTATTTAGGTACTACTATACCACTAATACTTAATATATGTCTTTTGCAATTTGAAGGTAGTGGTAAATCAGTACTAAAATTTGTATAAATATTTCGTACAATAACTTGTGTACCATTTTGTATTAATACTGTAAACATATTTTGACTTATTGCAATTACATTTAAAATATAACAATTTTGTAAAGCTATTGTTTGAGCTGAACTTGAAATAATAACTGTTTTTTGAACAGTATTATTACAACAGCCATTATTTATTGTATCAGTAATAGTTATATTAACATTAAAATCATCCATACTTTAACCTCCTACATTCTAGAGCACACAACTGTGTCACCACAATTAATTGCAGTTGCACCAACAAATACTCTTACATTACCTGAACTAGTTGGAAGATCAAATATTTTGTAATTACCACTTGGTATATTAAATATCATATTTGGAACTTGATTTGTATTTGATATTTGAATAGTTGCACTATTTGTATTATTAGATATAAAAGTTAAAAAATAACCAAAACTTAATGGTATAATACTATTTACAGCCACATTAGTATATACATTATCAATACTTGTTGCAACACCATTTATACATCTTCTTTGTCTAATAGTTAAGCTATAGCATACTCTATCCATTATAATCACCTCGTTATAGTATTATATGAAGCCTTGAAATAATTGTTAATTTGGACATACTAATAATTTGTTATAATTGACATATAAATTTTCATTTGTTATAATACTACTATAAAAATAAATATATAACCTAGTAATAATTTAAAAGGAGAAATTAAAATGTTTAAATTAGTAAGACATTATTGCGAAGATAATGAAATTATTTTATTTACTAAAGAATGTGAGCTACATGTTAGTGGAGGTGAGTTCCATGTAAATTTTGAGTATAGTGGGCGAAAATATTTTCGACGTTTGTTAAATTCAAGTAAAAAAATACTTGAGTTTAAAACAAAGACACTTAATATATGGAAATTTATCATACTATCCATAATAGAGCTAATTCTTTTGGTTAAACTTCCTATAGCTTTATTTATAATTTACACTATATATGCATTGTTTAGTATAATTTTTAATATAAGACCTGTATTTAGTAGCGATAGCAGAGAAAAATATATGGCTGTTAATATGGTAAATAATGCATATAGAGATTTAAAACGGGTACCTAGTTTAGAAGAGGCAAAAAAATATTCTAAAATTGCTGAAAGGTGCAGTTTAAATTTAGGTATTTTAAGGTTTGTATTATATATTCTATTTATAATTCAACCTATACCTATTTATATTTTATCTACTATATTTCATTTATATAATATTGATATTGTATTTGCACCAATACAGTTCTTTATAGGGAAAAATATGTCAGATATAGATATAAAACTAGCAATATTAGGGTATGACAAATTAGCGGAAATAGTAGGTGATGATTCGTTAGTTTTTGAAAGAGAACAATACCTAATATTAGGCACAAAATGTATTTTTAAGCCTACTTGGAGAAGAAAAGAAAATAATGATGTAGAAGAAATAGATGTATTAATAGATGGTATTACTAAAGAAGAGATAAAATTATTTTTTGATAAATATTTTGAAGGATACAAAGATTTTCACTATGCATTTTACTCATTTATTCTTCAAATAAATGGGATGGAAGTACGTCTAAATAAAGATAATTATGAAAGTGTAATTGAAAGTATTAATATATAAATAAAAGGATAAGTATTGTACTTAATTGTATGTTACTATTCAGACTAGACAAACACTTTATTCCCAGTTGACTATATTTCAACTGGGATATTCATGTATATTTTT
>CANPWO010000030.1 GCA_947584535.1 uncultured Clostridia bacterium | reverse complement strand
TTAAAATTGAAATTCTTAAGTATAATTGCAAGGAGGAGTTAAAATCATGGATAAAGATAAAATAGTAATTGATAAGATAAGAGTATTAATAGAAGATAATCAAATACGGTTATTCAAAATTGTAGAACTTTTTAAAGCTCTTTCTAAAATGCCTAATTATTTTACATTTAAAAAACAATATTTACATTTATTTGCCTGCTATATAAAAAATTACTCAAGACTTATGAATATACATAATATAAAGGAGTTGTATGATACTTTTTCGGAGTTTGTGGGACATAAAATAGGAAGATTAGTTCTTATTAATGAGATAAAATATAAACCTGAGGATGTATTTGTAAAATTTGAAACATATAAGATATTTTATTATAAAATATGGCCTGAATATGTAAATGCATTAAGTAAAAAATATATAGAAGGAGAAAATATAGGCGTATTTAAATATAATGTGCCTAAAAAGAAAATTAATAGTATATATACTGAAGGAAATGCAAATAGTAATTTTGGTAAAGAAATAGTTAGTTTAACTAGCATTAATGGTTTTGATGTCGTAGGAATCAATAATGAAGATAGTATAACTATAGAAATGGAAATTTAAATAGTAAAAGCTCAGGGACATATTTGTTCTTGGGTTTTTCTATGTTTAAATTGATTATTGTAAAAATTGTGGTATAATATATATATTAAAATAAGGAGTTTATATGGCAAAAATAATAAAGGTTAATCAAAATAACATAATAGATAAAATTGATTTTTTAGCTGAAGAATTAAAAAATGGGAAAATATTTATTTTACCAACTAGTACAATATATGGTATTTGTGGTAATGCATTAGATAAAGATACTGTTAAAAGAATATATGAAATAAAAAAAAGACCATATAATAAACCATTAATAGTTTTAGTAAGTAATAAAGAAATGTTAAATAAGATAACATATGGAATTAATAGTATAGAAGAGAAGATAGCAAATAAATTTTGGCCTGGTCCATTAACTATAATTTTAAAAAAGAAAAAAATAGTACCAGATATTGTAACTGCAAATCAAGATAGTATAGGTATTAGAATTGATACAAACTATATAGTAAATAGTTTAATTAAAAAATCAAACGTACCAATAGTTGCACCTAGTGCTAATATTTCTGATAAAGAAAATATAACTTGTATTGATGAAATAGAAAAAGAGATGTTTGATTTAGTTGATTATATAATAGATGGAGGTAGTTTAAAAAGTACCGAAGAATCTACTATAATAAAAATAAATAATGAGCAAATAGAAGTTTTAAGAGAAGGTAAAATAAAGAAAAAAGAATTAAAGATATAGAAAATAAATTACTTTACATTTTGGATAGTTTGTGTAATAATATTAATATAGTAAATATAAGGAGTGATTATTATGATATATATATTAACAGGAGGACCTGCTACAGGTAAAGGAACAAGGTCAGATATTTTAGCTAAAGCTTTAAATATACCACATATTTCAACTGGTGAAATACTAAGAGAAGTTAGTAAAACAAATGAAGATATAGCTAGTAAATTGCAAAAAGGAGAGCTTATATCTGATGAGATAATAACTGAACTTTTAAAAGATAGAATAACTAAGGAAGATTGCAAAGAAGGTTTTATACTTGATGGTTATCCTAGAACTTTAAAACAAGTAGATCTTTTAGATAATTTACTAAATGAACTTGGAAGAAAAATTACAAAAGTAATTGAACTTACTGCACCAGATGAACTTGTATTTAAAAGGATACTTGAAAGAAGACAATGTGAAAAGTGTGGAAGAATGTATGGTATAGATTTTCCACCTGTTGTTGAAGATGTATGTGACGATTGTGGTGGAAATCTTGTTATAAGAACAGATGATACTAAAGAAACTTTGAAAAATAGAATTGATACATATAAAGCTAACGCGAAGGAAATACTTGAACATTATAAAAATGTTGGACTTCTAAAAACCGTTGATTCATCTGGACATCCAGAAAGAATTGTGGAGGAAGTTAAAGATTAAAGTATATAAAAGATAGAATAGAAAGCGTGAAAATATGATAAATATAAAAAATGAACATGAAATAAAATTAATGGAAGATGCAGCTGTTGCTTTAAAAGCAGCATTAGAAGCTATAGAAAAAGAAATTAGACCAGGAGTTTCTACAATGCATTTGAATAATGTAGCTGAGACTGCTATGAAAAAACACGGCGCAATTCCTGCTTTTAAAGGTGTACCTTGTCCATATAGAGGTGGTCAAGACTATAAATGGGCTATATGTACATCAGTAAATGATGAGATTATACACGGTATACCTTCTGATAAGGTTATATTAAAAGAAGGCGATATAGTATCTGTAGATCTTGGTACATATAAAAATGGTTGGTGTTCAGATGCTGGTCGTACCTATGGGGTTGGAGAAATTTCACCTGTTTGTCAAAAGTTAATTAAAGTAGCAAAAGATGCGTTCTTTTATGCGATTGATAAAGCTGTAGTTGGCAATAGAGTTGGAGATATATCAAATGCTGTTCAAACATATGTTGAGAAAAATGGTTTTTCACTTTTAAGAGAATATCAAGGACATGGAATCGGTGAAGAAATGCATGAGGATCCAGGTGTACCAAATATAGGAAGAAAAGGAACAGGACCTAGACTTAAAGCTGGGATGGCACTTGCTATTGAACCAATGATATGCGAAGGAAGTCCTGAAGTATATGTAAAAAATGATAAATGGACTGTTGCAACAAAGGATAGAAAAATGACAGCGTATTATGAAAATACTATTGTTATAACAGATAAAGAGGCAAAGATACTTACAATTTAGGAAAAAAAGAGATTAAATTTATATAATATAGATTTAATCTTTTTTAACGTATATTGTCAAAAAAGATAATAATAAAAAAAATAAGTAAAAATGTATTGATTATTTTTTACTTTTGATATACAATTATATATTATTAGAGGTGGTATGATGAAAAAAATTATAGATGAAAAAAGTGGGAGAATAGTTAGTATTTTAAATGTAGATGAGGCTAAGAAAATTCTTGAGATGTATATAAACTATTGCCTTGGCAAAAGAGATGCAACTCAAGGTAGACTTAATTTAGTTGGATATCTTGGCGATTTTATAAAATATGCCGATAAAAAAGATATTGTAAAATTTTATGATGTATTAGCTAAAGGAAAGGATAGCTTCGAGTTTTCTAAAAATGATGCAAAAGCATATGAATCTTTAATGGCATTTTTTGAAATGTATAATAACATTGACAAAGGAGAGTTCGATGTTACTGCTATATCAAATTATATAAATTCGGCTACAGCTAAAAGACAAGAAATAGAAACAAAAGTATTAAATAATGAAGAATTAAATTTTGAAGAAAAACTTAATAATATATTCTTTAATAAAGATTTTGATGTAACAATACTTGCAAAAAATGCTTGTGAAAAATGGGAAGAACAGTTAAAAGAAAGAATTAAACAAAATAATGGTGAATTAGACGTTAGTTTAAAAGAAGAAATTGCATATCAAGATTTATTAGATTTATGCAATGGAGTAACAAAAACATCTGAAAATATAGAAAATAAAGAAAAAGAAGAAACTAAACAAGAAGAAGTTGAACCAAAGGAAGAAAAAGTAGAAGAAAAATCTAATCAAGCTCCTTTTGGTATAGATATAAAAACTGAAAAAGAAGATGAGTCTAAAGAAGAGAAAAAGGAAGAACCAGAACAAGAAGTACAAGGCCCAGTAATTGTTAATAAAAGCGAAGAGCTTAAAGATAAAGAAGTAGTAGAAGAACCTGTTAAAGATGAGCCAAAGGAAGAAACAAAGAAAGATGAAAAAAATGATATTAAACCACCTTTTGAGGATGATTTAATAATAGGTTCAAGTTCAATAAGAGAGGCAACACAAGATGTTAGCTTAAGAGATGCTGCCGGTATGTTTAATTCAGCTATTGATGATGCTCAAAAGAATAGTAATAGTTCAGATACATCATATGGTACATTAAGGGATCAATAATGGATAAAAATTTTGAATTTTCTATTACTAAAGTAAACTATATAATTAATAAACTATCTCAAGATGATAGAAATAAATTACCAGATAATTTGATAAAATTTTTTGATGTTAATTCTAATAATGAACTATTACCAAATGATTTCTTAAAAGACAATAATCTTGAAAAATCATGTGACAATACAGATAAAAATTTTCTTAAAATAATAGATTATTATCTTAGTAAATAAAAAAATTATAAACTTGCAATTTTTTGCAAGTTTTTTTCTACAAATTTATTTATTTTTGTTGACAGTTTAACATAAATTTGCTATAATATATTTGTTAATTAGCGCCAATTTGAAAAGATAAGGTGCTTTTATGTAATATGTAATAGGAGGAATTACACATGGCAAAAGATGATGTTATTGAAGTTGAAGGTATAGTTACAGAAGCTTTACCAAATGCTAATTTTAAGGTTAAACTTGAAAATGGACATGAAGTATTAGCTCATATATCTGGAAAACTTAGAATGCATTATATTAAAATTCTACCAGGAGATAAAGTAAAACTTGAGTTATCTACATATGATTTAACAAAAGGTAGAATTACTTGGAGAGCAAAATAGTATTTCCTAATACATAAAGTTAATTTGCAATAAGCATTAAACTGAAGCGGCTGTAAAAGGAATAAAGCCTATTTCCTTTTATTTTAGTTTTGATGTTTATTATATATTTACTT
Source organism: uncultured Clostridia bacterium (assembly GCA_947584535.1). Classification (GTDB taxonomy): domain Bacteria; phylum Bacillota; class Clostridia; order TANB77; family CAG-465; genus CAG-465. The sequence goes on along the minus strand of CANPWO010000030.1, from coordinate 15,241 downwards.
ACTTTTGTTAAATTTAATTAACAAAACTTTTAAGGAGGATTTAAAAATGAAAGTAAGACCATCTGTAAAGAAAATTTGTGAGAAGTGCAAAGTTATTAGAAGAAATGGCGTAGTTCGCGTTATTTGTGAAAATCCAAAGCACAAACAAAGACAAGGTTAATGTGGGGGTGTAAGATTAAATGGCACGTATAGTCGGAGTGGATTTACCAAAAAACAAAGTAGCAGAAATAGGACTAACTGCAATATATGGTATTGGTCGTTCTGCATCAAGAAAGATACTTGCTGAAGCAGGTATTGAACCAACTAAAAGAGTAAAAGATTTTACTGAAGAAGATGAAGCAAAAATAAGAGCTATAATCGATAGAGATTATACTGTTGAAGGAGATCTTCGTAAAGAAACAGCTCTAAATATTAAAAGATTAATGGAAATTAATTGCTATAGAGGTCAAAGACATAAAAGAAGATTACCAGTTCGTGGGCAAAGAACAAAAACAAATGCTAGAACAAGAAAAGGTAAAGCAAAACCTATAGCAGGTAAGAAAGGAGTATAAAGATGGCAGCAAAGAAAAAAGTAGTTACAAGAAAAAAAGTAAAAAAGAATGTATCAACTGGTGCAGCACATATTCAATCTACATTTAATAATACTATAGTTACAATGACAGATTCACAAGGTAATGTATTATCTTGGGCTAGTGCTGGTGGAGTTGGATTTAAAGGTTCAAGAAAAAGTACTCCTTTTGCTGCAGGTCAAGCAGCAGAAGCAGCAGCTAATGCAGCTAAAGAACACGGTTTAAAAAGTGTTGAGGTTTATGTTAAAGGACCTGGAGCAGGTAGAGAAGCAGCAATAAGATCACTTCAAGCTGCAGGATTGGAAATAAATATGATTAAAGATGTTACTCCAATCCCACATAATGGTTGTAGACCACCAAAGAGAAGAAGAATATAGTGGGGGTGTAAATAGGAAATGGCAAGATATACAGACGCAGTATGTAAAAAATGCAGAAGAGAAGGTATAAAACTTTTCTTAAAAGGCGAAAGATGTAATTCAAATAAATGCGCTATAGATAGAAGATCTTATGCTCCAGGACAACATGGTAAATCAAGAGCAAAATTGTCTGAGTATGGACTTCAACTTAGAGCAAAACAAAGAGCAAAAAATTATTATAGAGTTTCTGAAACTCAATTTAGAAAATATTATGACGAAGCTTTTAGACGTGAGGGCATAACTTCAGATGTTCTTTTTGAACAACTAGAATTAAGACTTGATAATGTTGCTTATAGAATGGGTGTTGGTACATCAAGAGCAGAGTCAAGACAATTAGTTGGATATGGAATGCTTGAAGTTAATGGTAGAAAAGTAAATATCCCATCTTATATTTGTAAAGTTGGAGATGTTATAAAAGTAAGAGATACAAAAAAAGATAATAAAACTGTTGTATCTGTTCTAGAAGCAAATAAATTAAAAGCAATACCATCATGGCTTGAGTTCGATAAAAAGAATTTAACTGCAAAAGTTTTAAGAAAACCTGTTAGAGAAGATGTTGATTTAGAAGTTCAAGAAAACTTGATAGTTGAGTTATATTCTAAAAATTAGTTAAAATCATTTATTTAAATTATATAATGTGTGTAATCAGAGCACATTAGGAGGAGGATAAAAAATGATTGAAATGCAAAGACCAGAGATAAAATGTGTTGAAGTAGATGTAGATACATATTATGCAAGATTTGAGATTAAACCTTTAGAAAGAGGATTTGGAATTACATTAGGTAATTCTCTAAGAAGAATATTACTTTCTTCATTGCCTGGATATGCAATTAATACTATAAAAATAGACGGAATAACTCATGAATTTTCTACTGTACCAGGAGTTAGTGAGGATGTTACAGATTTAATACTTAATTTAAAACAAGTATGTTTAAAATGTGATGACATGGATGATAAAAAATTATCATTAAATGCAAAAGGACCATGTGAGGTAAAAGCTGGAGATATAGTATGTGCTGACCCATCAATGAGTGTTGTAAATGAAGATTTACATATAGCTTATCTTGATGAAGGAGCAGAACTTAATATTGATATGACTGCCGTAAAAGGTAGAGGGTATATGCCTAGTGATAAGGTAAATACTGATGGCTTAGATATAAATGTTTTACCAATAGATTCAATATTTACACCAGTTAAAAAAGTAAGTTTTGAAGTTGGAAAAACAAGAGTTGGTCAAGATGCAGATTTTGATAGTTTAACTATGGAAATTTGGACTAGTGGAGTAATTGAACCATATCAAGCTTTAAGTATGGCTGCTAAAATACTTAATGAACACTTAGAATTATTTATTGATTTATCAGAAATAGCTAAGACAATGTCAATTATGTCTAAAAAAGAATTATCTATGAAGGATAAACTTCTTGAAACAGCTATTGAAGATTTAGATTTCTCAGTTAGATCATATAACTGCTTAAAGAGAGCTGGTATTCATACTGTAGCAGATATTGTTAATAAATCTGAACAAGATATGATTAAAGTTAGAAATTTAGGTAAGAAATCTTTAGAAGAAGTAATTAATAAAATAAAAGAATTAGGATTAGAGTTTAAAAAGAAAGAAGACTAGATTTAAAGGAGGAAAACAAAATGCCAGGAACAAGAAAACTTTCAAGAACAACTTCTCACAGAAATGCAATGCTTAATAATTTAGTTTCATCTTTAATTTTAAATGGTAAAATTGAAACTACTTTAGCAAGGGCAAAAGAAGTTAAACCTTTAGCAGATAGTTTAATAGATTTAGCTATAAAAGAAAAAGATAATTTTGAAACTAAAGAAAAGAAAGTTTCAAGAGCTAAAGTTGATAAAAATGGTAAAAAGGTTAAAGAAACTAAAACTTCTAAAAATGGAAATAAATATGAAGTTGTAGTAAGAGAAGTAGTAACTGAAAAAGTTAATGTTGATAAACCATCTAAACTTGCAGCAAGAAGAAAAATGTTTAAAACATTAAATAAAATAAAAGATTTTGATGGTAATACAGTAGACTTAACAGAAAAACTATTTAATGAAATTGCACCTAAATATGAAGCAAAAGGTGGATATACAAGAATAGTTAAATTAGTAGCTAGAAAAGGCGACGGAGCTGAAATGGCTATTATAGAATTAATATAATATGAAAAATAGTGTAAAGTGTGTATATACTTGCACTATTTTTTCCTTTATGTTATTAAAGTATAATATATAAAAAAATTGTCTAAAAATGCGTTTAAGTTCAAAAAAATACATTATAGTATTGATTTTTTTGAACTTATGTATCGATTTTGTATATAAAAAACAAAGGCTATACCAATTATAATCTATTGGTATAGTCTTTATTTATATTTTGTTTAAGTAAAGAAGAATAAATATTTGTGGCAAGTATATCTATATTTAAACTTTTTCTATTTATTTCATTTAAATTTGAAATATTTTTATCACTTACATTTGTTATAATAGATATATCCGATTTACTAGAAATCTCTGATAAAAGTTTTTTACCGTTATTTGATATAGCTAAAATGTGAGCATAGTTTATATTATCAATAAATAGACTATAATCTTCTTTAGTTATATTAAGTAATATACTAAGTAGCATTCTTTTTATACTAGACATTGCGTATCTTTTAGATTTTATATTATGTATAAATTCATCATAGGTTTTTGAAATACTAATACTAGATATTATTTTATTATCAATTCCTTCAATTATCCAATTAAATTTACTTAAAGAACTTTTATTTAATAAAATATTATATTTTAGAATGTTAAATATATCTTCATTCGATAAATATTGTTCTTCTTTAACTATTTTTAAAGAGGAAGCAGGTATAAATCTTTCTATTATTTTTAGTTCGTTATTATATATTTTCTCTCTAATACTTGTTGCACTTAAAAAATCAATTTTTTTATCATCTGTATTTTCTACTCTTTTTATAGTAATAGGTGTTATGTTACAATTTAACTTTTTTATTGCTTTGATATACTCTATAGCAAGTATATTATTTGGCTTAGAAACTTCTGTTATTAAAGAGGCATCTATAAACTTTTCAAGTGCTAACGTTCTACTTTTTGCAAAAGAATTACCTAATTTCATATATTCAGTTGTTTTCTTCCATATATCATTTTCATTTTGTATAAGTATATTTGCTATATTATTTAAGATAGATATATCTCCACATTCACTACCAAAACAAATAGTATTTACTATATTTAAAGAATTAAGTAGCTTTATAGCACCAGTTGCAAAAAATTCGCTGCTAGATGTTGCATATATAGTTGGAAGTTCAATTACCATATCTACTCCATTTAAAATAGCAGACTGTGCTCTGTTAAATTTATCATATATGGCAATATTTCCGTTTTGAGTAAAGCTACCAGACATTATACATATACAATAGTCAGCATTACTCTGCTTTTTAGCTTGTTCTATTAAATATTTATGACCATTGTGAAATGGATTAAATTCAGCAATAATTCCGAACTACTTTCAATACTTTCCCTCCCTTGCTTGTTTTTTTTATTCTTTTATGCTAATATATATATTAACATAACTTAATCTTAAATTCAAGTTAAGGAGGTTTCATGAAAGAAGTAAAATTATATACTGATGGGGCTTGTAGTGGTAATCCAGGACCTGGTGGTTATGGTGCAATCCTAATATATAATAATGTAGAAAAAGAAATATCTGGCTGTGAAGCAAATACTACAAATAATAAAATGGAAATAATGGCAGTACTAAAAGGGCTTGAAATGTTAAAAGAACCATGTAAAGTTATTGTATATAGTGATAGTGCATATGTAGTTAACGCAATAGATAAAGGCTGGGTATATAGCTGGAAGAAAAACAACTGGAAAAAAGCAGATAAAAAAGAAGTTAAAAATATAGAGCTTTGGGAAGAATTACTTAAGCTTATGGAGATACATGAAGTTAGCTTTGTTAAAGTAAAAGGACACAGTGATAATGAGTATAATAATAGATGTGATAAATTGGCTGTAAAAGCAAGAGAGAATATATAATGTTCTTAAAAACCACTTACACGCATAGTATGTTGTGTGGTGGTTTTTTATATGAAAGAATATTTATTAAATTACATTAATGATAATAGTAAAGTTATAAAAATAATATTAATATGCTTTTTAGTTGGGCTTGTCGTAGGGCTAGTTGTATTTAATTTCTTAAATCAAGATGTAAAAAATGAGTTATTAAGTAGTATGAAATCAACACTAGATATAGCAAAAGGTGGTGATTTTGAAAGTATAAATATATTAAAAAATGGAATTACAACAAATTTATTAATTATATTATTAGTATATTTTTTTTCAATTACTCTTATAGCTCCAGCTTGCATTTGTATACTTAGTATAATAAAAGGCGTTTCCATTGGAATGTATATTCCTACTTTATTTTTAGTATTTGGATTTGGCAAAGGACTGCTTGCATTATTACTATTAATTATTTTACCAAATATTATATATATTCCTTCATATATATATATGAGTGTAAATGCAATAAATTTTCACTATAAATTACTTGAAGAAAAGAATAAGTTAACCGTGTTATTTAAGGAATCATATAAACTTGTTATAGTACTTTCGTTAATTATTCTTTCAATTTTGATAGAACAACTTGCAAGTTTTGGAGTCATTTCGTTATATTTAAAATAAAATTATGTTTAAAAAAAGTAGTAAAATACGTATTTTTACAAAAAAATCAAAAAACATTACATAATTTTTTGCAAAACTATTGCAAAATTAAAAAAAATAGTGTAAAATAGTCATAACGAATGGAGGACATTAAAAATGAAGATTATAATTGATGAGTTTATTGAAAGTTTAAAAGCAAGACAAGCATCTCCAAATACGCTTGCATCTTATGAAAGGGATATTGTACAATTTGATAGATACTTTAGTGAGCAAGGTAAAAAAATATTTGATCTTACTAAAGATGATATGCAAGAATATATTGACCACTTAAAAGAAGTTGGAAAATCTAATTCAACTATATCAAGAAGTACAGCATCTTTAAAAAGTTTTTATAGATATTTAGTAAATAAGAAACTTGCTGAAGAAAATATAGCTGAAAATATTGAAGCACCAAAAGTTGATAGAAAAGAACCTATGATTCTTACAACTGCTGAAATTGAAACTTTACTTGAGCAACCAGATTTATCTGAATTAAAAGGACAAAGAGATAAAGCTATGCTTGAGATATTATATGCAACAGGAATAAGAGTAACAGAGCTTGTTTCTTTAAGAATAGAAGATGTAAACTTAAATAGTGGATATATAAGAGTAAAGAAAAAGAATAGTGAAAGACATATACCTCTTGGTAATCGTTCTTTAAAATGCCTAAAAGAGTATATTGAAAAAGTTAGACCATTATTAATTAGAACTGAAGAAGAAAAAACATTATTTATTAATACAAATGGTCAAAAGATGACTAGACAAGGTTATTGGAAAATATTAAAACAATATAAAGATCAAGCCAAGATTGATAAGGATATTACTCCTCATACAATTAGACATTCATTCGCTGTTCATATGTTACAAAATGGAGCAGAAATTAAAACTGTTCAAGAATTACTTGGACATACTGACGTTGCTTCTACAATGATGTATACACAAATTGCGAATCCAAACGTTAAAGATGATTATTTTAAATCAGATATGAAATTTAATGATTAATCAAATAGATCTTTTGATTAAAATAGTAATCGTCGTAGTTAAATCGTGTATTTTAACGACGATTACTTTTTTAACCTTAAAAAATATTACAGAATTATGTATCTAAAAAACAGTTAAAAAGTTAAGATATTTAACTTTTTAATAAAAAAATGTAAAAAACTATTGACATATTATGTAAAATATGTTACAATAATATTGTAAAGTTATTAAATGGGAGGAATTTAAAATGAAAAGGATAGTAAATTTAAAGAAAGCACTAGTTGTTTTGAGCGTTATTGCTATTAGTTTTGCTGCTTTTCCTGCAATAAATCATGTTGGAGCATGGGCTGCTGCTGTTAAAGTTTCACCAGTAAGTTCTAAAGTAGTAGAAGATAATGGTCAACTTATATTCACATTAACTTATACAAATGATATTAACAGAATAACTTTAAATGCAAGTGATTTATACTTAAATGGATTTACAGCTAATATAAATATAGCTAATTCTGGTAATAGTAGAGTAGTTACATTATCAAATATTCATAATACATCAGGATCATCTTTAAAAAGAGTTAAAGTATCAGGTGGTACTGCAATATCTAGTGATGGTCAACTTGCAAATGCTATACAAACAGAAAGCTTTACTATTAAAGAACAACAACAAACACAAACAGGTACAAATGATGATGTTGCACCAGTTGCAAAAATAAGTGGACCAAATCCATCACAAGTATATATTGGTGGTACAGTTACATATAAAGTAACTTATACTGATAACGTTAAAGTTCAAAAAATAACATTAAATTCTGGTGATATTAGATTAAATGGATTTACTGCAGATAAAAGTGTTTCTATAAGTGGAAATACTGCTACAATTACATTATCTAACATTAAAGGTGATGTAGGTGGTAACAAAACTGTTTATGTATCAGGTGGTACAGCATTTGATTCTAACGGAAATCTTTGTAATGCAGTAACTGGTAGTGCATTTACATTATTAAGTAAAAACGTACCAAATAATCCAGATAACAATAACAACAATAATAATAACAATAATAATAACAATAATCAAAACAATGAGTCAAACAAAAACCAAAATAACAATTCAAAACCTAGTGACTGGGTAGCTAATCCAAACACTGGTAAATAATTAGATGAGGGCCTATATTTAAATCTTATGATAATATAATATATGCCCTCTTTCTTTAAGAAAGTGAGTTTCCATAATATTTGAAATTTAGAAAGGGTGATATAATGGAATTTGAAGTTAAGAAAGATAATAAGAGAAAAATTTTAATTATAGTATTGATTGTATTAGCAGTTGCTCTTATTACAGCCGGATGTATATGGTATTTTTCTAGTAAAACAAAAAATAATGAAAATTATATAGGAGATATAAATCAAGAAGTAACAGATTCTACTGAGGAAGGTAGAAATTTACAAGAAGAAATACAAAAATTAAACGAAAAGTATAGTGATGCTATAGCTTGGCTTAAAGTGCCAGGAACAAGTATAGATACAGCTATATTCAAAACAACTAATAATGATAGATATTTAAGAAATGATAGAGATAATAAGGCAACAAAATGGGGAGAAACTTTTATGGACTATAGATGTGATATAAACAATATGACAGATAAAAGTCATTTCATAATCTACGGTCATAATACAGAAACAGACGACCACTTTACTCCATTATTAAATTACAAAAATAAAGAGTTCTTTGATAAACATCAAATAGTTGAAATGTCAACTATAAAAGGAAATTATAAATGGCAAGTATATTCAGTCTTTGTAACTGATGTAAATGATTTCTATATAGATACAAATTTTGAAAATGCAAATGAATATAAAGAATTTTTAAATAATTACAAATCAAAGAGCATATATGATACAAATCAAGCTATATCTGAAAGTGATACAATACTTACACTTTCGACTTGTGATTATACAAAATCAAATGGAAGATTTGTTGTACAATGTAAATTAGTTAAAGAATAATAATATAAAAATAATCTTCATATAAAGAAGCATACAGAGGGTATAGCTTCTTTATTTTTTTGTATATTTAAAAAAGTTTTAGGAAATTTATGTCTCTTTATTGCAACTATTTTCATTTTGTGTTACAATAACCTTAGTGATATGTTTAGGAAGTGAAGATTATATAGAGAAAACGCACTAATTAGTAGCTTTTCAAACACTTTCATTTTCCTAAAATATATTTTTGTATGTATATGGAGGTTAAATATATAAATGAAAACAGGTATAAACAAAGTTGCAATGAAAGATAAAAAAGAAGGAATATCAATACTAGTACTAATAATAACAATAATAGTAATGATAATACTAGCGAGCGCTGTAATCTTGTCAATAACAGGTAATAATCCAATATCAAGAGCAAATGAAACTAAGGTAAAAACAGATTTAACAGCATTAAAAGATGAGTATAATAATTTTTACTCAAGTGCCTTGTTTGATAATGTATCAAATACAAAAGGATACTATACAGACAAGATGAATATAACAAAAGAAGGAAATATAATATATAAAGGAAAAGTAGTAAACGAGGGTGAAAATAACAGTCTCGCTTCTATCATGCCAAGTATAGTAGGAACAGAATATGAAGGAAAAGTATTTGTAGCAGATGGCAAGATATATATAGATAACAGAGATAATTTTTTAAGTGAAGAACAACAAGAATGGGCAAAAGAAGTAGGAATAAATGTATTAAATGAGGGAGAAGTACTAGTATTAAGTACAGAGGAAGTAAGCTTAAAGATAAGTCAAAAAGAAAGAATATATGCAACAGTAATGCCAGATACAGATAGTCAAGTAGAGTTTGACATAGATGAGAAAACAAAAGTAAGACAGTTAACAAGTGAGACAAATACAGTAGATATACAAGGAATAAGTGATGGAGTAGCAATACTAACAGCCAAAGTAACAGCAAAAGATGGAACAGAGATAGAAAAGAAAGTAACAATAAAAGTAAATGTAGGAGATTATATAAAAGTATCCAATATAACAATAAATCCAAGTAGCGTTGAACTTGGATTAGACGAGGGAAAACAATTAGAAGCAATAATAACACCAGATACAGCAGATAACCAAGATGTAACATGGGAAGTAAATAGTCAAAATCCAGATAATGCAGTAGAATTAACAGATACAGGAGTAGTAACAGGAAAAGATGTAGGAATAGCAACAATAGTAGCAAAAGGAGAATATGGAAATTTAACATCAAAAGAATGTAGTGTAAAAGTAGTAGATAAAACAACAATAACACTAGATAAAGAAACATTGCAATTAAGAAAAGGACAAAAAGATACATTAAAAGTAACAGTAGAAAATGGAAATAGAAGAGAAGGAACATTAACGTGGGAAACAAGTGATGATGCAAAAGTAGGGGTAGACCAAGATGGAAATATAACAGCAAAAGAAGTAGGAAGTGCAACAATAACAGCAAAATATTTAACTAAATCAGTAAGCTGTGTAGTAATAGTAGAAGAACCACTAAACTTAAAAGCAGAAGTAACAGAAGCAAGAGGAACAATAGTAACATTAAAAATAGATGCAGATACAACATATGAGCAAATAGAAAAGATAGAAGTAAGATACAAAGAACAAGGACAAATAGAATGGAAAACTCAAACAATAACAGTAGGTCAAAATAAATATAACGATGAAAGCTATATAATAGATGGATTAGTAGCAGAAAAAACATATGATATAGAAGTAAAAGCAATACTTACAGATGAAAAGAAAACAAGTAAAGCAGTGACACTACATGCAACACCAAAAAAAATAGATGTAGAAAGTGTAGAAATAGTAGAAGGAGATAAAGTAGAAGTAGTACTAGGAAATACAAGGAAACTAACAGCAAAAGTACTACCAGATAATGCAACAAATAAAGAAGTAAAATGGGAAAGTAGTCAAGAAAGCATAGCAACAATAAATGAAACTACAGGAGAAATAACAACAAAAGAAGTAGGGAGTACAACAATAACTGTAAAATCAAAAGATAATGAAAGCAAAACAGATACATGTAATGTAGAAGTATTAGAACCAATATCAGAGTTTGATGTAAATATAAATGACACAGAAATAACAGCAAGTACAATATCAGTAAAAATACATGCAAAGACATTGTATGGAAATATAACAGGAATAGAAGTAATATATAACAAAAAAGATGATACAGCAACAACAATAACTAAAAAAATAGAGGGATTAGGAGAAAATAATGTATACGATGGAGTGTATACAATAGAAGAACTAGAAGATTATACAGACTATGACATAAAGGTAAAAGTAACAATAACAGGAGGAAGAAGTAAAACAGAAAGTTTACCAACAACAAAAACATTAAAAATACCAGTAGAAAGAATAACATTAAGCAAAGAAAGTACACAAATTTACTTAGGAAATGAAGAAACACTAACAGCAACAATATTACCAGAAACAGCAACAAATAAGAAAGTAATATGGGAAAGTGATCAAGAAGATATAGTAGAAGTAAACCAAGAAGGAAAAATAATAACAAAGAAAATAGGGCATGCAACTATAACATCAAAAGCAGAAGATGATAAAGAAAAACAAGCACAATGCCAAGTAGAAGTAAAAGAACCAATAGTTGCAACAGCAAGTGTAAAAACAACAACTGCATCAAGTGTATCATTAAGTATAGATGCAAAAACAGAACATGGAACAATCTCAAAGATATATGTAAGGTATAAAAAGAAAGATGCAACAGAAGATTATACACAAGAAATAATAGAAGTAGGAAACAAAATATATAACCAAACTTATGAAATAAAAGAAGGCTTAAAAGATAATACAGAATATATAATACAAGTGGAAATAGAGATATCAAGTGATACAAACGAAAATGCAAATGGACATAAGTTATTAATAGATAATCTAAAAGCTACAACATTAAAAATACCAGTAAATAGTATAAAAGTAAAACCAGAAATTTTAAATGTATATTTAGGAGAAGAGGGAACACTTACAGCAGAAATAACACCTGAAAATGCAACAATTAAAGATGTGATTTGGGAAAGCCAAAACACAGGTGTGGCAGAAGTAACAGAAGGAAGAATAACAACAAAGAAAATAGGAAATGCAACAATAATAGCAAAAGCAAAAGATGATGAAAGAATAACAGCACAAAGTACAGTAAACGTAGAAAATCCTATAACAAAACTTGAAATAGCAAAAGACACAGATGCAGTGCTATCAGATAAAGCAAGAGAAATACCAGTAAAAATAGATACAGAAACACATAACGGAACGATATCAAAAATAACAATATACTACAAAGAAAATGGAACTGAAGGAGATTATCAAACACAAGAAGTAACACTTCCACTAACAACAGATAAAACATATAATGGAACACAAAAAATAACAGGATTAGAGCCGGTGAGAGAATATGAGATATATGTAGTAGTAGAAATAGCAAGTAATAATCAATACGCAAACAAAACAACAAAAGAGAGTAAAAAAATAATAGTATCAACAGAAAAAGTAGATGTAACAAAAATAACGCTTGATCCATCAAGCAAAGAAATAGTTCATGGAAATGAAAGTGAATTTACAATAACAGCAACAATAGAACCAACTGATGCAACAAACCAAGGAATAGATTGGTCAACGAGTAATGATAGTGTAGCAACAGTAACAAGTAATAGTGGAGATGAAAAAAAAGCAACTGTAACAATAAAAGGAGTAGGAAATACAACAATAACAGCAACATCACAAGATGATAAAAATAAAACAGCAACATGTACAGTAACAGTACAAGATCCAGTAGCAAAAATAGATAAAAAATATTATGCAACACTTCAAAGCGCATTTGATGATGTAAAAGGAAGTTCAGGCTCATATACAAATGTAGAAATATTAAAAAATATAGATGGACAAACAGCAAAATTAGCAAATGGGTATTATGCAAAATTAAGTTTAGGAGCATACACAATAACAAACACATCAAATACGGCAACAATAACAAATGAAGGAAATATGGAGATAGTAGGAGAAGAAAAATCAACTATATCAAGTACAGATGAAAATGCAATAAAAAATATGAATGTATTAACAATAAATACAAGTGGAACAATAACATCTAGTAAAGATGCAATAGATAATACAAAAACACTAAATGTAAAAAATGGAACAATAACCTCAACAGGAAGTGATAGTAATAATAGCCATGGAATAAATAATAGTGCAACAACTGCTAATTTAAGTATAACAGGAGGAAAAGTTGAGGGAAATGACGGAATAAGAAATAGTGGAACATTAACAATAGCAGGAGGAGAAGTAAAATCAAATAATGATGATGCAATAGAGTTTGCAAATGGAAAAATAGATATAACAGGAGGAAGTGTAACAGGAACTAATGGAATATATAATTCAAATGGAGGAACAGCATCAAATAAAGTATTAACAATAGGAAACAATAATGATGAAGGAGAGCCACCAAGTACAACGACACCAGCAATAGATGTAACAAATATAGGAGTATATAATGAAAGCAATACATTTACAGTAAATTTTTATGATGGAGCAGTAACAGGGAAAACGCCATTTATAAAAGAAAGTGAAGCGAATATACCGTTTAGATATATAATAACAACAGATAATAAAAATGGTAATAACACAGATACATTAACAGAAGGAGAAGAGCATGTAAATGCACCAAAGTTAGTAGATGGAATGACAGCAATAAAATTTTCAGAAGATGGACAAGGATCAGTACAAGAAACAAATGAACAAGATACAAATTGGTATTCCTATGTTAATCAAGGAGATTATTTGCAAGATAACAAAACAAGCAAATGGACAAATGCGCAAACAGAAGATGAAAGTCAATGGGTATGGATACCAAGATATGCGTACAAAATAAATTATACAGATCCAAATGATAAGTCAAAAGCAAGTGATATAAACGTAATCTTCTTAGATGGAGAAACAAATAAGTATAAAGATAAAAATGGGAATTTACATGATGTACCAAAAGATTATATAGTACATCCAGCATTCACAGATGAAACAGACACACAATTTGCAAATGGTGGATGGGACAAAGAGCTAACAGGAATATGGGTAGCAAAATACGAAGCAAGTAAAGGAACTAGTGGAACAGAAAGTACATCAGGACAAACATATCCAAAATTTGTACCAGGACAAAGTTCATATGTAAGTATCAAAATAGGAGATGTATTCACACTATGTAAAAATCTAGCAACAGATGAAAGTAACCCATACGGATTTTCTTCTTCAAAAGTCGACACACACCAAATGAAGAATAGTGAATGGGGAGCAGTAGCATATCTTGCACAAAGTAAATATGGAAGAAATGGAGTAGAGGTAACGAAAAACAAATATTTGACAACAGGAAAAGGAGCAAGCACATCAGATACATATAGTACAACAAATGGTCAATTAGCCTCAACAACAGGAAACATATATGGAATATATGATATGAGTGGAGGAGCATCTGAATATACAGCAGGATATCTAAATAATGGTAATAATGGTTATTTAAAAGGCTATGGACAAACACTATTAGACGAAACAAATAATAAAGATAACGATAAAAGTAATGGAACATCAACAAAATACGTATCGGTATATAACATAGCATCATCTGATATTGAAGAAGACAATTATAAAGAACCAACAAATAGTGCAAGAGTAGGAGAAGCAATATGGGAGATATCCACTTCTGGAAGTGGCAGTACAAGTTGGTTTAGCGACAGTTCAAGTTTCTCTTACACGTCGGTTCCGTTCTTGTTACGTGGAGGCTATTACAAGTATGGTAGTACGGGGCTATTCTACTTCGGCAACATAAATGGCACTGCGAACAATTACGGCGGGTTCCGTGCGGTGTGTGTCTCAAAATAAGTGGCACTGATACACTGAACACTTTTTTGTAGATAAAGTAGTTAATTAGATAAAGAATAATAACTAAGATAAACTTAATATTTTGGCAAGGGAACGGCAAGAGTCAAGCGGATGAAATCCTGCGTGCGCTTTGTCGTGGGTTTTAATCAATGTATTAATTAATAATTAATTTAATTATTAACATAATACAGGTATTATGTTGCAATTTCACTAACACTACGAATCCGTACTTGAAACGTGGAGGCAATTACAACAATAGTAGTACTAATGCGAGGCAACTGCTTAAGGACAATGCCGAATAAATATACTAAAGCAACGTAAATCCATTCTAAAAAAGAGAAAAAGCAAAAAAGAAAGAAAAAAAGGAAAGCGAGATGAAATCCCGAGGAAGCGAAAATCCAGCCACACGATATTATGTAAACTAAAATATTTAATTAAAAAAGGATAAAATTTGAATTAATTAAGTTAATTATAATTAAGCTAATTAAAATTTTTGAATTTGCATAATATTTAAAAATATTTTAAATTGAATGCTAATGAATATTACTCATATACACATATAGAAAAGTATTTATAGAAATTATCTATAGGTACTTTTCGTTTTTTAAATCTTTTTTATTTATCTATTAAATTTCTACAAATTTCATC
>CANPWO010000029.1 GCA_947584535.1 uncultured Clostridia bacterium | reverse complement strand
ATAAAATAAATTTTTTATCCACACAAAACAAATATTCTGTGGATAAAAAATACAACTTGTCCACAGAATTATCAACATCATAAAAGTAAGTAATATTAATAGTTTGAGTGGGTTTTCCACATAATCCACAATACCTACTACTACTACTACTAAATTATATATAATATAATAATTATTATGTATGTACGCAAAAAAAATTTTTTAAATTTTAATGGAGGAAAAATTATGAATATAAAATGTGATTTAAAAGAATTAATAAATGGACTAAATATAGTATCTATTGCAACAAGTGTAAGAACAACAATGCCAATACTTGAAGGAGTATTAATAGAAGCATATCAAGATAAGTTAAAACTTACTACTAATAACCTTGAACTTGGATGTGAACATACTTTTGATTGTGAAATAAAAGAAGAAGGTAAAACAGTAGTAGATATAAAAATGTTAAATGAAATTGTAAGAAAAATTGAAGATGAAAAAGTTGAAATATATATTGAAGATAACTTATTTATACTAAAATCAGTAAATGGTGTATTTAAACTTGCTACTATGAATGCTAATGATTATCCTAAACTTCCTGTATTTAATGTTGAAAGTACAATAGAATTAAATCAAAATATATTTAAAGATATGGTAAAAAGAACAACATTCTGTGTAAGTAGTGATGAAAATAGACCTATATATAATGGTGCTTTAGTAAAAGTAGAAAATAATATATTAACTATTGTAGCAGTAGATGGGTTTAGACTTGCATTAAGGAAAAATTTAAGTGAAAAAAATATAAATGATTTTAAAGCTATAATACCTGGTAAAGTATTAAATGATTTATTAAAAATATTAAATGAAGATGAAGAAAGTTTAATAAAAATAGGTGTTAATAAAAATCAAGCATTATTTCAAATAGGGGATAGTATTATTATTTCAAGAATTATAGAAGGAGATTTCTTAAATTATAATACTATAATACCTGAAAATTATGAAACAAAAGTAAGAGTTAAAACTAAAAATTTACTTGATTCATTTGAAAGAGTAGCTTTATTTGCAAGAGAAAATAAGGAAAAAGATAAGAAATCACCAGTAAAAATGAAAATTGGAATTGATGGAATAGTACTTAGTTGTGTTAGTGATACAGGTGATGCTAAAGAAGTAATTAGTTCTGTTGTAGAAGGAAATGATATAGAAATAGGATTTAATCCAAGATATGTAATTGAAGCATTAAAAGCAATAGATGATAATGAAATATCTATTGAATTTACTTCAAGTATTTCACCAGTCCTTATAAAACCTACTGTTAATAATGATTATATCTATGTAGTATTACCAATAAAAATAAAACAATAATTTAAGATTAAAATATAAACAAGAAATCTTTTGATTTTCTTGTTTATATGCATTTAATAAAAAAGTAATATAAGAAATATATAAGAGGTATAATATGTATTTAAAAAACTTAAAACTAAAAAATTTTAGAAATTATACTGAAGAAGAAGTAAATTTTATTGATGGAATTAATTTATTTGTTGGAAATAATGCACATGGAAAAACAAATATAATTGAAGCAATATATTTATGTGCTATTGGTAAATCATATAGAACTTTAAAAGATATGGAAGTTATTAATTTTAATAGTAATGTATGCAATTTAGATATTAATTATATAAAAGATAATATAGAAAATAATGTTAAAATTAATATAAATAATTTAAATAAAAAAGAAATAATAAAAAATGATGTTAAAATAAAAAAATTATCAGATCATGTTGGTGAAATATTAATAGTAATTTTTTCACCTGATAGTTTAGATATAGTTAAAGGTTCACCAAGTAAAAGAAGAAGTTTTGTAGATATGATTTGTTGTCAATTATCAAAATCATATTTAATACTTCATCAAGAATATATGAAATGTTTGAAATTAAAGAATACTTTATTAAAAAAAGATATAATTGATAAAGAATATATACATATATTACATGAAAAAATGAGTGATTATATTATAAAAATAGTTAATTTTAGAAAAAATACTATTGATAAAATATTGAATAAAGCTATAGATATTGAAAAAGAATTAACAGATAATTTAGAATATATCAATATTAAATATATAAGTGATTTTTTAGATAAAGATAAGGAAGAAGTAAAAAAATATTTAGATGATCATTTATATATTGATATTCTTAGAAAATCGGCTGTAAAAGGTATTCAAAGAGATGATATAGATATTTATATAAATGATTTAGATGTTAGTAAATATGGATCACAAGGACAAAAAAGAACTGCACTTCTTACTTTAAAACTTGCAAATTTTGAAGTTTTAAAAGAAGAAATGGAAGAAACACCAATTCTTTTACTTGATGATATAATGTCTGAACTTGATAGTACTAGAATTAATTTTTTACTTAAATATATTGAAAATTATCAAAGTATTATTACTACAACTGATGCATCATTTGTTAATAATGTGGATAATATACAAATTTTAAAAGTTTTAAATGGAACACTTGAAAAATGATTATAAAATGTGATATAAGTAAATGTATCTATGGAAAGAGGTATAAATATGGCAAAATATGATGAAAATCAAATACAAGTTTTAGAAGGACTTGAAGCAGTTAGAAAAAGACCAGGTATGTATATTGGTACAACTAGTGTAGTAGGTCTACATCATTTAGTATGGGAAATTGTAGATAATAGTGTTGATGAAGCACTAGCTGGATATTGTACTGAAATAAATGTTGAAATATTACCAGATAACTATATAACTGTTAAAGATAACGGTAGAGGTGTACCACTTGGAATGCATCCAAAAATGCATAAACCTGCAATAGAAGTAGTTTATACTGTACTTCATGCTGGTGGAAAATTTGGTGGAGGAGGATACAAAGTATCTGGTGGACTTCACGGAGTTGGTGGATCAGTTGTTAATGCTTTAGCAGAAGAAATGTCAGTTCAATCATGTAATGGTGATGGTATATATGAAATATCTTTTTCAAGGGGTAAAGTAACAGAGCCACTTCATAAAGTAGCAGAAGGAAAGAAAACAGGTACTTTTGTTAAATTCAAAGCAGATGCAGATATATTTGAAACAATAGAATTTAATACAGAAACACTTGCAAATAGATTTAGAGAGATGGCTTTTTTAAATAAAGGATTAAAAATTACTTTATGGGATAAAAGAGAAGAAGGAACTGAACAACAAGTATTCCATTATGAAGGTGGTTTAAAATCATTTATTGAATATTTAAACAAAAATAAAGAAGCTGTTAATAAAGATATAATTTATTATGAAGCAGAACAAAATGATGTACAAGTTGAAATTGCACTTCAATATACAACTTCATATACAGAAAATATTTTATCTTTTGTTAATAATATTCATACAGGTGAAGGTGGAACTCACGTTGATGGTTTTAAAAGAGGACTTACAAAATCATTTAATGATTATGCTAGAAAATTTAATATATTAAAAGAAAAAGATTCTAATCTAGCTGGTGAAGATATTCGTGAAGGTATTACAGCAGTAGTTAGTGTAAGAGTATTAGAACCTCAATTTGAAGGACAAACTAAAACAAAACTTGGTAATAGTGAAGTTACAGGAGTTGTTAATAGTATTACTTTAACAAAAATGGGAGATTTCTTAGAAGAAAATCCTGCTGTTGCAAAAGCAATACTTGATAAGACTATGAGTGCAGCAAGAGCAAGAGAAGCTGCTAGAAAAGCTAGAGAATTAGTTAGAAGAAAATCAGCACTTGAGTCTACAACACTTCCAGGTAAACTTGCCGATTGTCAAGAAAAAGATGCAACAAAATGTGAAATATATATTGTCGAGGGAGATTCTGCAGGTGGTAGTGCAAAACAAGGTAGAGATAGAAGATTTCAAGCTATACTTCCACTTTGGGGTAAAATGATTAATGTTGAAAAAACAAGAGCAGATAAAATATATAACAATGAAAAATTATCTCCAGTTATTGTTGCACTTGGTGCTGGAATAGGAAATGAATTTAATTTAGAAAAATTAAGATATCATAAAGTTATAATGATGGCAGATGCCGATGTTGATGGTGCGCATATTAGAACTCTTTTACTAACATTCTTCTTTAGATATATGAGACCGTTAATTGAAAATGGTATGGTATATGCAGCTCAACCACCTTTATTTAAACTTGCTAAAAAAGGTATGGAAGATGTTTATTGTTATAACGAAGAAGATTTAGATATAAAACTTAAAGAATTAGAAGAAAAAGGTATTGCAAGAGATAGTTTAAATATACAAAGATATAAAGGTCTTGGAGAAATGGATTCTGATCAACTTTGGGAAACTACTATGAATCCAGAACATAGAACTTTAGTACAAATGACTTTAGAAGATGCAGTAAAAGCAGATGAAATATTTACTGTACTTATGGGTGAAAATGTTGAGCCAAGAAGAGAATTTATAGAACAAAATGCAAAATATGTAACTAATCTTGATATTTAATATATATAACACTATATTGTCGTATTTAGATGATATAGTGTTTTTTATAATTTGACATAATTAAATAAATATGATATAACTATAAAAAAATAAATAAATGTATTTTTAATTAAAATATAAGGAGGAATTAATATGACTAATATTAAAAAATAAGAAAAAATTGAAGAAAGAATCATGAAGGAAATTGAAAAATACAAAAAAACTCCTTCTATGTGGGAAAAAGCAAGGAGAAGAAGATTAAAAAGATTAGAAGAATATAAAAAATTAGGCTTCATATCAGGTTCAATAGGACATTATGAAAAATAAGAAAGTAAAAAAATAACATATATTTTCTATATGAATTTATATGTTGTTTTTTTATATGTTTTAAAAATTTATTTTACTGATTAATTTAAATTTTTTAAATAAATTTAAAAAAATATTGACAAATGAAAAAATATTATGTATAATATTAAAAGTAAAGTAGAGGAAATCTTCTCACCTTACAAGTTTTGTCTTAGTAAGGTTACTTAAAATTAATGTTAAAATATATGTTACATATAGATTTAATTATATTTAAGTATATGAGAGGATTGCCTTAATTTAAAGAGCAATCTTTTTTTATATTTTTGTTGGAGGTGTTTAGTATAAAACAAGATTTTTTAATCAACGAACAAATAAAATTTTCAGAAGTTCAAGTTATTACTAATGAAGGTGAAAAACTTGGAAAAATGTCTATTAAATCTGCACTTGATATTGCAGATGAAAGAGGAGTTGATTTAGTATTAGTTTCTCCTAATCCAGAAAACCCTGTTTGTAAATTACTAGATTATAGTAAATATAAATATGATATGGCAAAAAGGGCAAAAGAAGCTAAGAAAAATCAAAAAGTCATTGAAACAAAAGAAGTAAGAATTTCGCCAAATATAGATAAACATGACTTGGAAATAAAAGCTAAAATGGCAAATAAATTTATTAGTTCTGGTAATAAAGTTAAAATATCTATGAGATTTAGAGGTAGAGAACTTAATTTTATTAATCAAGGAAAACAAATTATGAGTGATTTTAAAGATATGATTGAAAATTGTCAAGTTGATAAAGAACCTAAAATGGAAGGTAGAAATCTTAATATGTTTATATCACCTATCAAAAATAAAGGTTAAGAGAGGAGAGATTATTTATGCCAAAAATTAAAACACATAGCTCATCTAAAAAAAGATTATCAGTTACTGGTACTGGTAAAGTAAAAAAGAATGTAGCAAATAGAGCACATAAATTAACACATAAATCAGCAAAAAGAAAAATGTCTTTAAAGCAATCTTCTTATGTTGATGGTGCAAATAGTAGTGCTGTAAAAAAATTATTACCATATAAGTAATTAACTATTGAAGAAGGGAGAGAATAGAAAATGGCAAGAGTAAAAGGAGCTGTTACAACAAGAGCTAGACATAAGAAAGTATTAAAAAGAGCAAAAGGATATTTTGGAGCAAAATCAGTTAGATATAGAATGGCTAATCAAGCTGTTATGAAATCTCTAAAATACGCATATGTTGGTAGAAAGCAAAGAAAAAGAGATTTTAGAAAATTATGGATTGCAAGAATTAATGCAGGTGCAAGAATGTGTGGTACAACATATAGTAAACTTATGTCTACACTTAAAAAAGCAAATGTAACTATTAATAGAAAAATGTTAGCTGAAATGGCTGTTAATGATTTTGAAGGTTTCAAAGCATTAGTTGAAAAAGTTAATAAATAAATTATTTTAGGGGGTGCTTTATGATTTTAGCAGGAGATTTTAGAAATGGTGTTACTTTTGAAATGGAAGGAAATGTGTATAGAGTTGTTGAGTTTCAACACGTTAAACCAGGAAAAGGTGCAGCTTTTGTTAGAACTACTTTAAAAAATGTGATAACTGGTAAAAATATTGAAAAAACATTTAATCCAACAGAAAAAGTAGAAGAAGCACAAATAACAATTCAAGAAATGCAGTATTTATATAATGATGGTTCTAATTATACATTTATGGATACTACAACTTATGAACAAATTGAACTTACAAAAGAACAAATTGAAGATACATTACCTTATTTAAAAGATAATATGAATATTAAAGTATTATCATATAAAGGAAATGTATTTGGTGTAGAACCTCCTACATTTGTAGAATTAGAAGTAACTTATACAGAACCTGGAATTAAAGGTGCAACAGCAACAGGAACAACAAAACCATGTACTGTTGAAACTGGTGCAACATTTAATGTTCCTATATTTGTTGAAATAGGGGATAAGATAAGAATAGATACAAGAACAGGTTCATACATGGAAAGAATATAGTTAATTTTAAAAAGATTGAATTATTAAAAGTTCAGTCTTTTTTTATTTACATTTATAAAAAAATATGATATAATTATGTTAATAATATAATTTGAATGGAGGCATTAATATGGTTTTCTTATTTGGTGTTTTTAAAGCATTTGCTTTATTAACAATAAAGTTGTTTGGAATACCTTTACTAATAATCGCAATATTTTATATTTTATCAAGTATTAGTAAATAAATAATAAAAAATCGTCATATAATTATGGCGATTTTTTTCAGTTTTATTATATTGTAGCAATTTATTCAAATACTTCATACTATATATAATATAGATTATATAAGGAGGAGTAGCATGAATAATTCAGAAAATTATAATAATAATTGCAATAATAAAATACCAAATTGTTGTAATAATGCATGTTGTAATCCTATACAATTTATTCAAGGACCACAGGGAATACCAGGGCCACAAGGAGTACCTGGAATCATGGGACCTCAAGGACCAACTGGTGCTACAGGTGCAACAGGACCAACTGGTGCAATTGGTATGTCTGAGAGAATAAGATTAGGAAAAGTTATAACTGCTGATTCAAATACTACTGCTAAAATTATTGATAGGCAAAATGGTATGGAACATACATATGATTTTATTATACCAAAAGGAGAGAAAGGTGAACAGGGAGAAAAAGGTGATATAGGTCCAATTGGTCCAAAAGGTGAAAAAGGCGAAAAGGGTGATCAAGGAGAACCAGGTATACAAGGTGTTAAAGGAGATAAAGGTGCAGATGGTACAAGTGTTACTATTTTAGGTTCATATGAATCAGAACAAAATTTAAGACAAGTACATCCAGATGGTTTTCCAGGAGAATCATATATAGTAAATGATGACTTATATATTTGGTCAGATGAAGATGGCGATTGGATAGATGTTGGCCCTATAAGAGGCCCAGAAGGAAAACAAGGACCACAGGGAGAGAGAGGACCTCAAGGATTACCAGGAGAACAAGGTTTGCAAGGAGTACCAGGCGAGAAAGGTGAAAAAGGAGAACCAGGAGAACCAGGACCAGCAGGACCTCCAGGTGAACGTGGTCTGCAAGGTGAACAAGGACCTAGAGGAATACAAGGTTTACCAGGAGATAGAGGAGAGCCTGGACCATTAGAAATACCTGCAGCTTTTTTTATTACATTCTATGATGATTCAATGGGAGCTACAGGAATTAAAGTATTAAAAAAAAGTAGAATTCCAATAGATATGAAAATATCTGATGAAAATAATGATTTTATTTTAAATGAAGATGAAAATACAATTACAATTGTAAAACCTGGTACATATAGAATTGACTTTACAGTTCAAGCAGCATCTATTAATGATACTGTAGTTGTAAAAAATAGAGATATAGTAGTTATTGGTTTTAAAAGAGTAGATGAAGACACAGTATATGCAGGAGGTAGTATTTTTGATACTAACCAAACACCTGATAAAGTTGTAGGTCAAGGTATTTTTAATACAGTTGTTGAAAATGATGTATTTGAGTTAAAAAATTTAGGTGAAAGAGAAATATATCTGGATAGTCCGCAAATTAGTGAAGATATATCATTATTTGCTAATCCAGTGGTAACTATAATTATACAAAAATTAAAACAAGTTTAAAAGGCTATAATTTAAAATAGCCTTTTATATTTTTTTCTTAATTGTTGAAAACAGTAAAAAAATGTTGTATAATGTTTTATGTTTATTATAGGAGAAAGAAAATGAGATTTACAAATAGTTATAAAGATAAAATAAAAGAATATGTAGAAAAAAATAAATTAACATATAAAATAGATACAATGGGTTGTCAAATGAATGAAAATGACTCAAATAAATATGCTGGAATTCTTGAAAGTATGGGGTTTAAAAAAGAACTAGATGAGAAAAAAGCAAACTTAATTTTGTTTAATACCTGTTGTGTAAGAGAAAATGCTGAAAATACATTGTTTGGAAGACTTGGTTTTTTAAAAAATAGAAGAATTAGAGAAGAAAATGTATATATTGTAGTAGTTGGATGTATGACACAACAAAAACATATATTAGATAAAATAAAAATATCATATCCTTTTGTAGATGTAGTACTTGGTACAAATGCAATGAGTATTTTTCCTAAGAAATTATATGATGCTATATTAAATCATAAAAAATCAATAGAATATATAGAAGTAGGAAATGAAATAGAAGAAGAAGTACCTATAATTTATGATGATAAATACAAAGCAAGTGTAAGTATCATATATGGTTGCAATAATTTTTGTTCATATTGTATAGTACCTTATGTTAGAGGAAGAGAAAGAAGTAGAGCTCCAGAAGATATAATTAATGATATTAAAAGTTTAGCTAAAAAGGGCTATAAAGAAATAATGTTACTAGGACAGAATGTTAATTCATATGGTAATGATTTTAAAAATAAAAAATACACATTTGCAATGTTACTTAAAGAAATAGAAAAGATAGATGGTATAGAAATTATCCGTTTCATGTCACCTCATCCAAAAGATTTTAGTGATGATGTAATCGAAGTGATAAAACAATCTAAGAAAATAGCAAGACAGATACATTTACCTTTACAATCAGGAAGTACACATATTTTAAAAGAAATGAATAGAAAATATACAAAAGAACAATATATGAAACTAGTAGATAAATTGAAAAAAATTCCAGATGTTTCATTTTCAACAGATATTATCGTAGGTTTTCCAAATGAAAGTGAAGAAGATTTTATAGAAACATTAGATGTAGTAAAAAAAGTAGGTTTTGATCAAATATATATGTTTATATATTCAAAAAGAACTGGTACAAGAGCAGCAAATATTGATGATAAAGTAAGTGCTAGTACAAAAGTAGAAAGACTTGAAAGACTTAAAAAACTATATGAAGAAATATTACCAACATTAAATAAAAAAATGATTGGAAAAGAATATAATGTACTTGTAGAAGGAAAAAGTAAAAACAATAAAGAATTATACACGGGTAGAACAAGTCAAAATAAAGTAGTAATTTTTAAAGCAGATGATAAAGCTGTAGGAAAAATAAAGAAAATAAAAATAGAAAGTGAGCATCTTTGGTATTTAAAAGGAAAGATAATAGATTAAGAAGTGTAAAAATAAAAAAATATTATTAATTTGCTTGAAAAATTAAAAATCGCAATGTATAATATGTTTACACTAACAATTTGTTGATACTAATTATGTATTAAAGTGTATATTTTTAATACTTAGTAAGTTAATGATGGCAACATAAACTTGAAAAGTATTATTAATATAAAATCTAGCTAGTATGTTCGAGATTTTGAGTGATACATTTTGAGTGATTGGTGTATCTCTGAGGTACGGCATATATAGCAAATAGCACTTATAAGTGGAAAATATAAGCGCTAGCAGAGTGGGCAAAAGTTTATGAAGGGATAATCAAAGTCTGATTATACTTTATAAGACTCTGTGGAATATAAAAACCATAATATCAATAGTACGGCATGTGATATGTGTACTCATTTTCCTTTGATATTTTTTCCGAAAGCCCATCTTAAAGAACAGTATGTGGAGAGACGTCTCCTTACTGTTCTTTTTTATTCATAAAATGAATAATATTTAATATACTTTAATAAGAACTTGTACTAGGAGGGATATTATATGGAAGCTGCAAGAAGACTAAGGAAAAGTATGTTAAAGGAAATGCCTAATATAAATTTAGATGATATAAATAATATTAGTGGAACAAAAATAAGACATAAAAACAATATTAATGAAGATATATATATTAAAGATAATCTAGGTACTTTTGAAGAAGATAATAAGAAACATATTAGTTTTAAACTAAAATTTATTATAAAAATATTTATATCAATTTTAATTGTCTTTATTTGTCTTATAACAAAGTTATTTTTTAAGGAACAAGCAATGTCAAATAAATTCGTAAATGTAATAATTAATGAGTATAATAAAGACTATACAAAAATTGGATGTATTGAAAAAGCTGAAGATATAATAAATAATTTATATAATAAAACAAAATATATAATACCTGAAAACTTAGCAAATAAAGTAAAAGGAAAATATCTAGATAAAATTAAACCATACTTAGTTAGTTTTGAAGTAAAAACCGCAATTAAAAAAATATTTGTTAAAGAAGAAAAACTATCGTCAAATACAAATGTTGAATCAAATGAAAATGAAAATACAGGAATGGGGGGAGCTGAGCCACTTGACAACTCAGCTCAAACATTAGAAGTACCAGCAAACCAAGCTATAGCGATGAAAGATAATGTTCAAAAAATACTAAGTAAAAAAATCGATATTAAGCAACCTGTAAAAGGTACAATAACATCAAAATATGGAAATAGAGAGCCAATATTTAAAGGAGTCAACTCATATCATACAGGTATAGATATTGCAAATAAAATGGGAACAGAAATAAAAAGTGCAACATATGGAATAGTTAGAAAAGTAGAACAAAATAATAAATATTATGGAAATTTTGTTGAAATAGAAACAGACGGAGTAATATTTAAATATGGTCATTTACAAAAAACAAATGTAAATGTAGGAGATGAAGTAACACAAGAAAATATTATAGGGTATATGGGAAGTACAGGAATGTCAACAGGTCCACATTTACATTTTGAAATAAGAATAGATGATTCATCTGTAGATCCAAATCAAATTATCAAATTATATTGAGGAAATAAATGAAAATACATACACCTTTTTTTACACTTGAAATAGAATATTTATTTTTAATTATACTTTTAATAAATATATTTTCAGAGCATTTTAGAAAATATATTTATAGTTATTTTATATGTTATTTATTTATATTATTTCATGAACTTGCACATATGTTAGTTGCTACTTTATTTGGTAAAGAAATAGAAAAATTTAAATTATCTGTTTCAGGTGTTAATATAAATATAAAAAAAGATTATAACAAAAATATGAGTAATTACTTAAAAAATATAATTATATTCTTAGCTGGTCCAATATCTAATATTATACTAGCTTTCTTATTTAAAAATAATACTATGATATATCAAGTAAATATTTTTTTTGCAATAATTAATTTAATCCCTATATACCCTTTAGATGGATATAACATATTACTAAATACTTTAAGATGTTTTAAAAAAGTTAATATATCAAAAAGTAATTTATTTATGGAATATGTAAGTAATACATTATTTTTATTATTAATGTTTCTTTCAATTTATCAAGCTTTAATATTAAAGAATATATCTATTTTAATTTTTTTGTTATATGTTTTTGTAATTAATCAAAATAGAAAAAAAGAAAAAATATATGAAAATACTTTAAATAAATTACTATGTTAAAGTATTGTTTCAAACAAATTACAAAAATATTACATTTTTTTGTAAAAATGCTTGATTTTTTTTCTAAAAAATAGTATTATATAGATAACTTTGGTTTAGGGGGTGTATAAGATTGGCTATAGGTGATATAATAGTTGGCTTAGATATTGGCGTATCTAAGGTTAGCTGTGTAATTGGACAAGTTAATAAATTTAGTGAAATAGAAGTTATCGGCTATGGTCTTTCTAAAAACTCTGGTGTAAAAAAAGGACAAATTATTGACCCTCAGGAAGTAGCAAAGTCAGTTAAAGAGGCAGTTGAATCTGCTGAAGAAATATCAGATTTATCTGTTAATTCTGCATATGTAAATATAAAAGGTATGAATGTTAGAATAGAAAAAGTATTAATGGAATCTGATGTAGAACGACCTGATGACGGAATGACAATTAATGATATATATAATCTATTTGAGAAAATTCAACTTTCAACGAAACTTGAAAAAGATGAACAAATTATTGATATACTACCTTATGAATATATTATAAATGGTAGAGCATACAAAGAAGAACCGATAGGTGCTTTTTGTAAAAGTTTTCAAATGGAAGTTGAAGTAGTAATTGCAAAAGGTAGTTATATTAGTGGTTTGCAACAAACTCTTAAATATGCTGGATTAAAACTAGACGGTTTAATACTAGAAACTTTAGCAACATCAAATATAGTGTTAATGCCTGAAGAAAAAGAAATGGGAGTATTGCTAGTTGATATTGGTGGAGGCCATACAGATATATCGGTATATAAAAACTCAAAAATTGAATTTTATACTACTATACCTGTTGGAGGAGACCATATAACAAATGATATTGCACTTACTTTTGATATATCAAGTGAAGAAGCTGAAAAATTAAAAAGACAATATAATCTAGCAATAATGGCAATGATAACGAATAACCATGATGTTAAACTATCATCAAAACCTACAAGTATGGAAACAAATATTGTAAAATGTAGTGATATTGTACAAGTTATAGAAGCAAGAGTAAAAGAGATATTTCAATTAATGAAAAAGATGATAGCAGACAATAATCTAACTTCAAAAATAGAATGTATAGTTATAACAGGGCAAGGTATTAGTCAAATTGTTGGAGTAGAAGAACTAGCTATGCTTACATTAAAAGTTGATCAAGTAAGAGTTTGCAGTCCAAAATTGATAAATATAATAAAACCACAACATATGACAGTATTTGGAATGGTAAGATATATTGCAAGTCTTGGATATAGCAAACATGTAAACAGTGATGTAGAAATTATTACTGAGCCTACATTTAAAGAAAAAATAGTTGATAATATAAAAGGTCTAAAAAGATTAATATTTAAAAATAAATAAATATAAATTTAAGGGGGAAAAAATAATGGAAAATGAGTTACAATCTTCAGTAGCAAACATCAAAGTAGTTGGTGTTGGCGGTGGCGGCAACAGTGTTGTTAACAGAATGGTAGAAGCAAATCTTAGGGGAATTGAATTTATTGCTATTAATACTGATAAACAAGCTTTAGCTGTTTCAAAAGCATCAAGAAAAATTCAAATAGGTGAAAAATTAACACGTGGTTTAGGTGCTGGTGCTAACCCAGATATTGGTAAATGTAGTGCTGAAGAGTCAAAAGCTGAAATTGCAGAAGCTTTAAAAGGTGCTGATATGGTATTTGTTACTGCAGGAATGGGTGGCGGAACTGGAACAGGTGCTGCTCCAATAGTTGCAGAAACATCTAAAGAAATGGGAATTCTTACAGTTGCAGTTGTAACAAAACCTTTCCCATTTGAAGGAAGAAGAAGAACTTTACAAGCTGAAGCAGGAATAGAAGAATTAAAACAAAATGTTGATACACTAATTGTCATACCAAATGAAAAATTATTACAAGTAGTAGAAAAACAAACTTCTATAGTTGAAGCATTTAAAATGTCAGATGATGTTTTAAAATTAGGTGTACAAGGTATATCAGACCTTATTACAGTAACTGGACTTGTTAATCTAGATTTTGCTGATGTAAAAACAATAATGGTTAATGCAGGTATTGCACATATTGGTCTTGGTAGAGCATCAGGCGATCATAGAGCACAAGAAGCAGCTAGACAAGCTATCCATAGCCCATTACTAGAAACTTCAATAGAAGGTGCTGGTGGAGTAATTATAAATGTTACTGGTGGTAGAGATTTAGGATTGCTTGAAATTAATGAAGCAGCAGAACTTGTACAAAAATCTGTTGATCCAGAAGCAAATATTATATTTGGTGCTGTAATAGATGAGAAAATTGAAAATGAAATTGTTATTACAGTTATTGCAACAGGTTTTTCAAAAACTCCTTTCCAAGAATTACAACTTGATAATATAGTTGGTGAAGCTTTAAAAACTGCAAATAATAGTTTAGAAGATAATAAATTAAATGAAATGAGTATAGCTAGTTCACCAGTATCAACTAGAACTAGTGTATCAACAAACTTAAATGATTATAAAATAGATTTAGATATTCCTCCTTTTTTAAGAAGAAATAGAGGCGAATAGTAATATTAAAAATAAAATAAGTTTTGTATTTTAGCAAAACTTATTTTTTATTTATATTTTATAGATATAAATGTCAATGAAAAATTAGATATATGCATATATTTCTACATTTTTTTGATATATAAAGTTATATAATTAGTCTAGGTGATTAAATGAAAATCTACCTAGACTATATTTTTTTAGAAAATTTAATTGTAAATTTAGTGGTATCTATACAAATTAGTTATTTTACTAAACAAAAAAGTAAAAAAATATATATGATTATAGGAATTGTATTTATTTCATTTTATACCACGATAGTACATATATTAAAATATAATTTTTTAGATAATATAATTGTAAAAATAATTTCAATAGTAATATATGCGTATATAACATTTAAACCTAAGACTATAATAAAACTATTTAAAATTATTGCATATTATTTAATTTTTATGTTTGTATATGTTGGAAGTATAATTTCAATAACTTTATTATTTAAAATAAACTTACAAAGCATATTAAATAGAGTATTAGTTTATATTTTATCAAGTATGGTTGTATATATATTTATAAAATATCTGTGGAAAATGTGGAAAAGCAATATAAAAAAGAATGATTTAACATATATAGTTAATATAGGAGGACAAGAAATAACTAGTTTTGTTGACACAGGAAATTCAGTTAAAGATATTATAAATAACTTAGATGTATTATTTATAGATAGTAAATATAAAGAAGAATTAGTATATTACTTAAATAGTTTAAAAAAGGTCGATTTATATATAAATACTATAAATAATAATTCGGTTAAAGAAGGATATGTTTTTCATAATATTTGTATATATAAAAATAAAAAATATATAAATTGTATAAAAAAAATAATAGTCTGTTTCGTAGAAGATGTTTTTGATGATAAAGAATATAGTGCTTTACTTGGATATAACACCTATATTGAAAATTTAAAGGGGGTAATATATTGTTAAAAATAGATAAAATAAAAAATATTTATATGAATATTTTAAAATTATTAGGAATAGAAGATCCATCGTTATTTTATATTGCAGGCTCTGAAAAGTTACCAGCTCCACTTGATAGTGATGAAGAAAAAATATTACTTGAAAAATTAATGCAAAAAGATGTAAAAGCTAAAAACACATTAATTGAAAGAAATTTAAGACTTGTTGTTTATATTGCAAAAAAATTTGAAAATTCAGGAGTAAATATAGAAGATTTAATATCAATAGGTACTATAGGACTAATGAAGGCAGTAAATAGTTATAATCTTGAAAAAAATATAAAGCTTGCAACATACGCTTCAAGATGTATTGAAAATGAAATTTTAATGTTTTTGAGGAAAAATAATAAGATAAAAACAGAGATTTCGATAGATGAACCTATAAATACAGATAGTGAAGGAAATGATATGTCCCTTGCAGATATTCTTGGAACAGATAATGAAAGTATATATAAATCTGTAGAAGATAATGATAATAAAAAAGTATTACTAAATGCTATTAAAAAATTAAATAAAAGAGAAAAAACAATAATGCAACTAAGATACGGTTTTGATGGTGTAGATGAATTAACTCAAAAAGAAGTGGCAGATAAACTTGGAATTAGTCAGTCATATATATCAAGAATTGAAAAAAAGGTAATAAATAATTTAAAAAAAGATTTTTTGTTATAAATAAAATAAGCGTGAAAATTACACGCTTATTTTATATTTAAGTTCTATATCACATACTCCGTCAATAACTTTCCAATCAATTAAATCATCTACTTTTACACAGGTATCTTTATCATTTGAAAATAGATATTTTAGAAAATGATTAGGAAAATTATTCTCTTTATAAATTGCCCGAAGCTTTTCTTCATCTTCTTTTAAAGTCTTAAGTCTTGCAGTAAGAAAAGGTACAGTTATATTTTCATTTTCTTCTGCAAAAGACTCTTGCATATAAAAAGGTCTATGAAATAGAAATTTGCAATTAGGCAAAGAATATCTTTTACTGCCAAGTAAAAAAATCGAGATAGCACAACTTGAACAGGAATTTATTGCAATTGTAGTGATAATATCTTTGTAAGGCAAAAGTAATTCCCGTATTTTATATGCACTATTTAAGTTACCACCATCAGAGTCTATGTATATATCGATTTTTTTTACATTTCCTTTCTTTTTGATTTTTTCTACCTTATCAAGTACTAATTCTGTTGTAGAATCGTCTATCTTGCCAAATATTTTTAGATTCATAAAAATACATCTCCTTTTTTAAAATTATTATATAAATATTATTACAGATTACATAATATATTATACTATAAACTAATTAATATGTCAATTCATGTAAGTAAATAGTATTATTTTATAACATTTTGATATTATTAAAATTCTACAAATTATTTAAATTGATAGTAGTATAATTTATTTAATTTATAAATATTTGAAGTAGTAAATTTGCACTAATAAAATCGTATAATGTCGAAGCTGTATATTATAAATTCATATGTAAAAAAATAGTTAATGATAATTGTCATTATAAAAAAGGAGAGATACATATGGCGAATATAAAAGTTGAGATACAAGGTCTTGATACATCTAAGTTACCAAGACTAACACAAAAAGAACAAGCAGAAATGCTACAAAGAATAAAAAATGGAGAAACTGAGTTAAAAGATAAATTTATTGAAGCAAATCTAAGACTAGTTTTAAGTATAGTTAAAAAATTTAATAATAGAGGAGAAAATGTAAATGATATATTTCAAGTAGGAGTTGTAGGGTTAATTAAATCAATAGATAATTTTGATTTAACACAAGGTGTACAGTTCTCTACTTATGCAGTACCAATGATTATAGGAGAAATAAAAAGATACTTAAGAGATAATAGTGCTTTTAGAGTTACAAGATCTTTAAGAGATTTAGCTTATCATATTTCACAAGAAAGAGAGAAATATATTAGAGAAAAAAATGAAGAACCTACAATAGATGAAATCTGTAAGATAACAGGTGCTTCAAGAGAAGATGTGGTACTTGCAATAGATAGTCAAATTGTACCAATGTCTATTTATGATAGTGTGTATAATGATGGTGGAGATCAAATTTATTTACTTGATCAATTAAAAAATGAAAGAGAAGAAGCAGATGCATTAGTAGATAAAATAGCACTTTCACAAGTATTAGATAAATTATCTGAAAAAGAAAAGAGTATAATCGAAAAAAGATATTTTATGAATAAGACACAAACTGAACTTGCAGAAGAGTTTGGTGTTTCACAAGCACAAGTCTCAAGAATTGAAAAATCAGCTTTAGAAAGAATTAGGAAAAGAGTGCAAAACGAAAATTAAATTAAAAAAAATTAAAGTACAGTAAGAATTATTACTGTATTTTTTTCATAGTATTATTATATATTAAGATTGTTATTTATATAATAGTGTGTTAAAATAGAAGAGGTGATAAAATGTTAAATATAAAAGAATTGGTTATAGCAACAAAAGGAAAATTAATAAATGGTGATGAAAGTTTTATACCTAGAAAATATGTTATAGATAGTAGAAATGTAGATGAAAAACCTTTTTTTATACCAATAATTGGTGAAAGTACAGATGGCCATAAATATATAGCTGATGCTGTAAATAATGGAATATGTGGCTTTTTTATAAATAAAGATTATTTGGGTAAAGAAACTGTTATAAATTCTAGTATAAATATAAATAAAGATATATGCATTATAGAAGTAGACGATACTAAAGAGGCGTTATATAAAGCAGGAGAGTATAACAGAAATAAACATATTGATATACCAGTTGTAGCTGTTACAGGTAGCGTAGGAAAAACAAGTACTAGGGAAATAATTGCTAGTGTATTAAGAACAGAAAAAAATGTTTTAACTACAAAAGCAAATTATAATAGTTTAATTGGTGCACCTATTATGGCGCTAGAAATGGAAAATCAAGATATATGTGTTTTTGAAATTGGTACTGATTCATTTGGAGAAATTGAAAAATTATCTAATTTAGTTAAGCCAAATATTGGAGTTATAACAGTAATAGGTACTGCGCATATTGGAATATTTAAAAGTAGAGAAGGTATTTTTAATGAAAAAATACAAATAACAAGTCATATGATTAAACCAGCTATATTAATAGTAAATGGAAATGATGACTACTTAGTAAATGTAAATTCAAATGATAGATATAATGTAATTAAATATTATAGTGAAGATGCTAAAAATGTTGTTCAAAATACCGATAATATAGAATTTGAAGCATCAATATATGATAAGTTAAATACATTGATAATAAATCAAATTGGTGTGCATAATGTAAAAAATGCTATTTGTGCAATAAAAGTAGGAGAATGTTTAGGAATTTCAACAAGTAATATAATAAAAGGAATTAGTGATTATCAAAATTTTAGTAGGAGACTTGAAAAGATTAGCTTAAAAGATAATATTACATTAATTGACGATACATATAACGCAAGTATTGATTCTATGAAATCAGGTTTAAAAACAGTAAATGAATTAAAAGCGAAAAGAAAAATTGCTGTGCTTGGAGATATGCTTGAACTTGGAGATTTTTCTGCTAAATTACATAGCGAAATTGGTAAAGTAATTAATACTTTAAATTATGATATTATTTATTTGTTTGGTAAAGAAGCTAAAAATATTGCTACGACAATAGATAAAAATATAAAGATTAATATTTATGATGACATGGATAAATTAATTAACGATTTAAATCTTGAAATAAAAGAAGGAGATATAGTTTATTTAAAAGCATCAAATGGTATGAAATTTAATAGAATAATAGAATTTTTAAAAAGTAGATAAGAATATTTATCTACTTTTTGTCATATTAATATAATGGTGATTAATATGGCAAGGGGGATAGATTTTAAACAAAAGGAAGTAATTAGTATAAATGAAGGGAAAATATTGGGCTTTGTAGTAGATGTTCAAGCAGACTTTGAAAATGGTGAAATACATGAGATAATTGTAGCAAAAACAGGTAGACTTTTTTCAGGTGTATTTGGAAAGAATAATATTACAATTCCTTGGGAAAAAATTAAAAAAATAGGTGAAGATGTAATTTTGGTGGAAATTTAAAAAAGATTATAAAAATATCGGAAAAAGTATTGACAAAAATTGACATATATAATATAATAAAAAACGTCGTTAAATTAATAAATTTTTATATAATTTTAGCATAATAATTTTTATGTAAAAAATATATTCAAAAAATATAGAAAAATAGCATGAAATGTGTTGACAAAAAAATTATGGTATGTTAAAATTAATATAGTAGCTAATTTATAGCGACATTAGTACATTGAAAAATAAACAATACAAGAACGAACCAAAAACAGGTTGTACAAAGAGATTTGGCAACCGTCAATAAAAAGAGTAAATTCGCAAAAAAAGCGTAAAAAATGAGTTAATTT
>CANPWO010000028.1 GCA_947584535.1 uncultured Clostridia bacterium | reverse complement strand
TAACATTATAAAATTAAATTTCTTAAAAAAAGAAACAAACCTAGAAATTTTTTATCTAGGTTTGTCAACAGTCTGAACAAGTAAAAAAATAATATTTTTTACTTGTTTTTTTGAGCAAAAAACACTATTTATACTAAAATATTGAAAAAATAAAAATATTTATTACATAAAAAAGTTGATTTTCTTTACATAATGTGATATAATTCAAACATGAGGTTGAATAAATGTAATTTTAGAAGGAGTAGATATGTCAACTTTAACGAATAGTATGAAATCAAACTTAAATACTTTGTATAGTTGTAAAAATGAATTTGACTGGTTAATGACACAAAAAGAAATATCATTAAAGCAAGTTGATAGACTATTTAAATTAAAAAAAGATATGCTATATTCATTAAGTTGCATATTGTCTATTAATAGCGAAGAATTGCTTTCAAATTCTTTTTATACAAATGTAAATAGGGTAGAACAATCTATATTAGATATTTTAAATGAGAAAAAGTCTAAATTAGTTGAGATGGAAAAACCTCATCAAAAAATGTTAAATGAATCTAAAAAGATCATTTCTTTGCTTTATTCAGTTGATATTCTTGAAAATGAAATTCATATATCAACACAAAACGAAGAAAAATTAGTTGAATTAAAGAATTTATATATAAAGATTCACGAATTAAATCAAAGACAAATAGCACTAAATCATATATATGATTTAATTAAAAGTTATACAAACGGGTTTAAAAAATTATTACAATTTATAGATGAATATGATAAAAAAGAATTTTTATCTATAGAAAATAAACAAGAAATATTTGATGCTTTTTCAAGTATAGCTCTTGTATATAATAAATCAAAGATAAGAAACAAAATATTTTCAGAAAACGATACAAATATAAAATATAACGATAAAATAGAAGATTATCTTGAGTTTTATGAACAAGTTTTCTTAAGTTTAGTTGAAACTTGTAAATTTCATTTACCTTCATTTTATTATCAAATAAAAAATGAAATAAATGAATATGATATTAACGACATGTATATTAATGCAAAAGTTGACTTTATATATAATAAATATAGCTATGATATAAAAAATGAACTTAAAAAGATAAATAGAACAAGAAAAATAAAATTAGATAAACTTAAGAAGAATATAATGAGTTTAATTGCATTTGATGGGAAAGCTAACTTAGATTATCTATTAAAAGATGTTGAAGATGTTAAATATTTCCCAAGTTACGTTAAAGATGAGAGTGAATATAAACTATTAAATAAACTAGTATTAAATACAGATTTCTACTTAAATCAAGATATAAAAATACAAAGAATCGTTGATAAAGTAGCATCTAAATTAATCGAAGAATTTAATGGGGAAGAATATATTAAAGGTTATATATTTAATAGAGCTGATTCTATAAGACAAATGGCACATTTTAGACAGTATTTTATAGAAGCTTTAGATACAGTAAAATTAGAAGTAGCACAACAATATATAGATAAGATAAAAGAACTACTTCCAAAAACAAGATTAAAAGATTATGATTTAAAAGCAAATAACGAAAGAGTATATGATGTAAAATCAGAAATTAAGTTATTAGAACATGCTTTAGAATATATAAATGATAATTATAGAGAATTTAACTCAAGAAATTTAAAATTATATATTAATTCTATTCAAAGAAGATATAATGTTGAAGAATTATACGAAGAAATAAATAAAAGAAAGTTAAAAAATTCATATAAGACTAAAACTAAAAATCTAATTGAAAAAGAAAAAGAGTACTTAAAGTCTTTTATAAATAAAGATATAATTAAGCAAGAACTAAAAGCTGAAATAATTGAAAGTTGCATATGTGAAGATGAAAAGTTAAAGAAAGAGATTTTAGAAGCAATATAATCTAGTACAATGTTTAAGGTTGTACTAGATTATTTTTTTATGCATAAAATTAATTTGAGGTGTATTATATATGTTTTTTAAAAAAATCAATAATTGTATAAAAGTAATGTTTTTTTTGTTACTATTTAATATATTTTTAAATACTATGTTTGCTACTAGTTCAAAGGAGTTTGTAAAGGTAAATGTACCATCAGCTGTTGTAATTGATGCTAAAACAGGTAGAGTTTTATTTGAAAAAAATGCAGATGAGAAAAGACCTATGGCTTCTTTAACTAAAATAATGACATCAATTTTACTTGTAGAAAACTGTAAAATGGATGAATTAATTGAAGTGCCTAATGAGGCAACATGGATTGGTGGCTCAGAGGTAGGACTAAAAAAAGGAGATAAAGTAACTGCAAGAAGTCTGCTTTATGGAATGCTGTTACCGTCGCGGAAATGATTGCGCTTATACAGTTGGTATACATCTTGGTGGTACAATAGAAAATTTTGCTCATATGATGAATAAGAAAGCTAGTCAAATAGGACTAAAAAACACTAGTTTTGCTAATCCGCATGGACTTGATAATGATAATCATTATACTACTGCAAAGGAAATGGCGCTTATCACTAAATATGCAATTAGTAATAATTATATAAATAAAGCAATGGGTACTAGAAGTGAGACTATAAATTTTGGCTCTTTTTCAAAACTTCTTACAAATACTAATGCACTTCTTAAAACATACGAGTATGCTGATGGAGGAAAAACAGGCTTTACAAATAATGCTAATAGATGTTTGGTAGCAACAGCAACAAAAGGAGATTTAAGATTAATAGCAGTAGTACTTGGAGCAGAAACAACACAAATTAGATTTAATACAGCTAAGGAAATTCTAGAAGAAACATTTGCAAGATACCAAAATACAGATATATCAAAATATCTTGATTTTTATATAAATGTACCAGTAAATAAAGGCAGTATAAAGTACTATGAAAGAAAATATAAAGAGAGTATGCAAATTCCTCTAACAAAAGATGAATATAATAAAATATATGTTAAACAAGATGTTATGCAAAAAATAGATGCACCTATGTATGTAGGGCAAAAAATAGGGAAATTTGAAGTATTTATAGAAGATGAGAAAATTTATGAAAAGGATATAATACTTGATCAAAATATATACAAGAAAACGGTATTAGACTATATAAATGAGGGCTTAAGAGATATATTTAAAAGTGAAAATGTTATTTAAGATAGAGTACTTGCATTTTTTTAAATTGTATAATATAATAAAATTTGTCAAAAAATAAAGGAGATTTATATATATGAAAGTTGCTTTATTAACAGAAACATATTTTCCTTATATAAATGGTGTTACTACTCATGTAAAAACTTTAAAAGATGGACTTACAGCACTTGGACATGAAGTATTAGTAATAACTGCAAGCCCTGATACAAGAAAACATTATATAGAAGACGGAGTATTGTACTGCCCTGCTATAAGGCTAAAAAATATATATGGATTTGGAGTTTCAAACCCATATAGTAGAACTAGACTTAAAATATTGCAAGAATTTAATCCAGATATAATACATGTACATAATGAATTTAGCATGGGGCTATTTGGAATTTATGCTGCTAGAAAATTGAAAAAGACACTTGTATATACATTACATACTTCATATGATGATTATATATATTATGTTATGCCAAAAGTTTTAGCAAGAGTTGGAAATAAATTACTTGATAAATATCTTGGACTTTATGCTAATAAGTCAAAAGCTATAGTTGGACCATCAGAGAAATGCTTTGAATATATAAAAAAGGCAAGTCATAAGAAAAAGGTAAGGATACTTCCAAATTCAGTTGAAATGAGTTTATTTGATCCAAATAAAGTAGATAAAAACGAAGTAAAAGAACTTAGAAAAAGTTTAGATATTAATGATAGTACTTTTGTAGCATGTTTTGTAGGTAGAGTAGCACAAGAAAAAAGTATAGATGTAACACTTGAGTTTTTAGCAAAGACTTTGCAAAAAGATGATGATATTTGTTTTGTAGTTATTGGTGATGGACCTGCACTTGATGATTTTAAAAATTTAGCTAGTAATCTTGGAATTATAGATAAAGTTAGATTCACAGGAAGAGTTGAACATGAAGATTTACCTAAATACTACATGATGTCTAAAATTTATCTTACATCTTCTCTTTCAGAAATGAATTCAATTTCTATGCTTGAAGCGATGGCTATGGGACTTCCAGTACTTCAAAGAGTTGATGAGATTAATAAAGACCAAATTGAAGTTGGAAAAAATGGATACTTATTTACTGACGAAAAAGAAATGTATAAATATCTAAAATATTTAAGTAGTTTAGATGAAGAAAAATACAAAAAGATAAAATTTGAAGTAGAAGAAACAGTTAGTCAGAAAGATGAAGTTGAAATTGCAAGAAAAGAACTTGTTGTCTATGAAAAAGCTATAGAGCGTGGTAGACTTCAAGAGATGATGAAAAGAAAAAGTAAAGAACAAGGTATTATAAAAAAAATAAAGAAACAAGGAAAACAAATTACTAAAAAAGGCGTAGATATAACTAAAAAGGGTGTAGATATAATAAAGAAAACCTTAGATTAGAAAGTGTATGTAATAGTTATATAAAATTAAAAAGTTATTTATAAAGTTAAATGTTCAAGATTATACTAGGACATTTAACTTTTTTGTTTGTTATTAATATGTTGAAAAATGTTTTTTTTTAGTATAAAATTAATAATAGTATATAGAATAGGTGATAAAATGGCAAAGAAATCTATTTTAAGTAAAAAACAAATACAATATATTGAGGCAATAGTGTATATTATAGCTATTATAGTAGTTATATTTTGCAAAGTATATGGCACAATATATTTTAGTTTTATACCACTACTTGTTATACTTGGAATTGTTGGAAAATGTTTATTTAAAAGGGAAATAGTAACTACCGTATTTGGAATACTTGTATCTATTTGTATGGTATATACAAAAGGACAAATGGATATTTTAGAAAATATATTATATAGCTTCTTGATAGGCCTAGATATTGCACTTGGTGAACTTTTAGGTACATATTTAATAAAGACACATAAAAAGCTAATAAAGGAAAAAACAAAAAAAGGTAAATTTAATAAAGAGGCAATAAAAATATACGTTATAACTTTTGCTATATTAGTAATAACATTAAATATAAGTATATATACAAATGGAAATATATTTGATTATTTAAAATGCAAAAAAACAGTACAAAACTATATAACAGAAAGTTATGATAAAAAAGATAGTTTTAAAATAGTAAATGCAATATATACAGTTGGAATAAATAGAAGTTATACTTTTAAAGTATTAAATTTAAAAGATGATAGTATAAGTAACTTTACTGTATATTTAAAGAATAAGAATATTGTAAAAGATGAGTATAAGGAAAAAGTTTTAACAAATAATATAAACGAAATAAAGAATAAATTAAATACATACCTTGATGAAAATAACTATGCTTCTAAATATAAAGACTTGCAAATTAATATAGAATATTTAGAAAAGGAAAATATAAAAATAATACTAGATAAAAAAGTGGAAGATGTTGATAAAAATGAACAAGAAGTATTTGCAAAACAGATAGTATCATTTTTAGAAGATATAAAATCATGTGATATATACAATAAAGTAGAAGAATTGCAAATAAGTATAAGTAATATAAACCAAACAAATGATATATTAGTATCAAATATATATATTGATGGTTATGAACAAAATATATTAACTAAAAATGAAGAACCATATTTATATATTTTAAAAGCACTATCGATTGAATATATAGATTCAAAATAAAAAAACGGAGGAGAAAAATGTCAAAGCAAAATAGTTTAGACCAAAAAAGTGAGCATAAAAGACTGTCCATAATAACGGATATTTTACTACTTATTCCTTTTATTGTAGCGACATTTATCATTTTAAAAACAGTTAATATTCCGTTAAGTAATGAAGCTTCATCAGAAGTATTATCACTTGAAACAGAAGTAATAAATATTGATGATGAAAACGAACTTTTAATTAGGAATATAAAAAACGAATTTGGTATAACTGTGTTATATGGAAAAGATGTAGCACCTTTTGCTAAAAGATTAGATGCTAAGGAACAAGAGGATAAGTATATTATAAATAATAATTTAAGAGTTATATATAATGCACTATATAAATATCCAAAAGATGTATTTAATATGACACTTTCAAGGGAAAACCCAACATATATAATGCTTGTAGACCATTTTGAAAATAACAATTTAGCACTTGCTTCAAGAAATAATTTAGATGAATATAGAATATATGTTAGTAATACAGAAAAACTTGAAAGAGCATTTCATCATGAGATGTATCATGTAATAGAGTATTATATGAGAAAGAATAAAACTACATTATATGAAAATTGGGATAGCTTAAACCCTGAAGGCTTTGAATATGTCGAAGATACATCACAAATTGATAAAAAATATGTGTATGATGCTAAAGATATACAAAAAAGCATGTCACTTGATAATGATTATTATTTTGTTACTAGATATTCAAAAGCAACAGATAAAGAAGATAGAGCTGAAATATTTGCAGAACTTATGATAATGACTCAAAAGCAAAATTACTTAGCTAAAGGACAAAAAATACGAAATAAAATAGATTATATTTTTGATACTATAAAAGCTAATATAACAGGGAATGAGTTTTATTGCAGTAAATATTTAAATGAACAAAAGTAGAGCTATATAAATTTATGGCTCTACTTTAATACATATTCTTGATTTTACAACATAGATATTGTATAATCAATTTGGAAATAGAGGTGCTATAATGAAATATTATACAGTAAAGGAATATATAGATATATTAAATGAAAATAACCAAATAGTTGAAATTATAAACATAAACGAAGATATACAGAACAGAAATGTAGAGCAACTTACATATAATTCAAAGGAAACTAAGCAAAATACAATGTTTGTATGTAAAGGCTTTTTAGATAATTTTAAAGAAGAATATTTAATAGACGCAGTAAATAATGGTGCGTTTGTATATATTAGTCAAAAAAAATATAATGTATCAATTCCATGTATAATTGTTAAAGATGCATTTATAGCTTTAAGCATTATTTCTAAGTTATATTATAACTATAGTGATGAAAAGTTAAATATTATTGGAATAACTGGAACAAAAGGGAAATCTACCACTGCTTTTTATATTAAATATATATTAGATGAATATGCAAAAGATAAAGGGAAAAAAGATAGTGCGATAATATCCTCAATAAAAACATATGATGGAGTTGAAGAATTTGCATCACATATAACTACACCAGAATCTCTAGATATATACAAACACTTAAATAATTGTATGCATAGTGGTATAGAAAATGTGATTATGGAAGTATCTTCTCAAGCATTAAAAGTTGGTAGAGTTTACTCACTAAATTTTAATATAGGACTATTTTTAAATATTTCAGAAGATCATATAAGTCAAGTAGAGCACCCTGACTTTGACGATTATTTTAATTCAAAGCTTATGCTATTTAAAAAATGTAATACTGCTTGCGTAAATTTAGATGCAGATTATAGCGATAAAATATTGAAAGAGGCTAAAGAAAATGCAAAAGAAGTAATAACATTCTCACTTAAAGATAAAAATGCTTCCTTTTATGCATATGATATACAAAAACAAGGACTTACAACTGTATTTAAAGTAAAATGCAAAAGTTTTGATGAAAAATTTGTATTAAATATGCCAGGACTTTTCAATATAGAAAATGCACTTGCAGCAATATGTATAG
Source organism: uncultured Clostridia bacterium (assembly GCA_947584535.1). Lineage (GTDB taxonomy): Bacteria > Bacillota > Clostridia > TANB77 > CAG-465 > CAG-465. The sequence goes on along the minus strand of CANPWO010000028.1, from coordinate 12,404 downwards.
CAGATAAAATGAATATTCCTGTAGAATATATTGTATCAGGTTTAGAGAAAGCAAAAACACCTGGTAGAATGGAAATATATAGCACTAGTGATAAAAAAATTATTGCTATTGTAGACTATGCACATAACAAATTAAGTTTTCAGAAATTATATGAGTCTACAAAAAATGAGTACCCACAAAGAAAAATAATAACTGTTTTTGGTTGCCCTGGTAATAAAGCATATATTAGAAGAAGAGACTTAGGAATAGAAGCTGGGAAAAACTCCGATATGATATATTTAACAGCAGATGACCCAGGTTATGAAAATGTTAACACAATTTCTAAAGAGATAGCTAAATATATAGATGAATATAACAAACCATATAAACTAATAGATGATAGAAAAACAGCAATTAAAGAGGCAATTGATTATGCGGAAAAAAAATATAATCAAGCTGTAGTATTAGTAGCAGGTAAGGGAAATGAAAAAACACAAAAGGTACGGTACAGGTCTTGAACCATATTTATCCGATATAGAATATGTAAAAAAATATATAAAAGAATATGATGAAAGAAATAATTAAAAATATGAGGTAAGTATATGGAAAAAATGGAAAAAAGTAATTTTGTTACAATACAAGAATTAGAGAAGTATAGAAATAAAAATGGCTTTATCAATATGGACGATTTTTTTAAAGAAAATCATATGTCTGTTGAAAGAGAAGTGGTAGGTACTGTTGATAGAGTTAAAGACTGGGTTACTTTTAGTGATGGAACAAGGATATTGCTAAAAACAGAGCCTGAAATAAGTATTGAAGATGGGCAACAATATGGCTTAGTTTATGCAGACTTAATATATAATAAGCTAGCTAATCAAGTTGGATTTGATACAGCTCAAACAGATTTAATTATATATAATGGTAAAAAAGGAATTTACTCAAAAGATGTTAGAGAAAAAAATACAAGTTTAAAATCACTTAGAGATTATATTGGTGATGACAAAAGCTATAGTGAAGGATTTGAAGATATAACAGATATAGAATTTGTACATGATGAACTTTTTGAAGCTTTAAAAAAATCTGGTATTTCAAATGGTGAAATAAGAGAAGTAATCAATTCTTTAAATAAATTATTTACATTAGACATATTTTGTATGTCAACAGATAATCATACTGAAAATATAGGATTTTTAGAAGGAATTGATAGTGAAGGAAATAAAACAATCAAACTTTCTAAAATTTTTGATAGGGAAAACTCACTTGCAATAGATATATCTTTTTCAAATATGGAAAAAATAACTCAAAATATTGCTAAAGTAGCAGATATGGTAAGAGTACAAGATCCTAGAATAGCAGTTATAATTGAAGATGATATACCTGCAAATAATGGCCTAGACTCATTTTTATCTATGTTAAAAAATCAAGTTAAATCTAATGTAAAAGAAAGTACTTGGGAAATGACACTAGATTATTTAGAAGATTATCCACAAATACATGATTTTATAATTTCAAAATGCATGAATCTAGATATATCTAAAGCAATTAAAGATGTAGAAAAGGATATTAAGGCACCACTTCCAAAATGTGTAAAGGATATGGCTAGTAAAACTTTTGAAGAAAGAAAAGAGCAGATTTCATACTATCTAGGACTTGATATAGACATAGATGATTGCGATATAGACTTAGAAAAAGATAATAAAGGAATGGAAAAAGTTAAAAAACAAGAAAATAATATAGAAATATAGATTATACTCACTTGACATTACATAAATATTGTGATATAATTATGTAGAATTAATGTGTGTGTAATTAAACTTTAATAAGGAGGTGTGTAAAATGAAAATATATGATGTTTATTTAAATGATGTAAAAATAGGTGTGCTAAAGATAAATGAAGTTGGCAAATACTCATATGAAGTCGATGAAAACGGTATTAAGCAACTTTCAGATACTCCGATATTTTATCAGTTAAAGGAGTCTACAAATGGTTTCGTTGAGCCTATACCTGTTTTTTATAATAGAATATCAAATTGCATGAGGTTTGGTAAGGAAAAAGAAATTGGGTATTCAGGTGACGATATAAAATTAATTTTAAAGGAATGATAGTTTTGTATAGTAATATACAACTTCATTCCTTTTTTGGCTATATTAAGCCATTTTTTTACGTCTTGTAATAGAAATGTAAAAAAAAGTTTTAGGAAATTTATGTCTCTTTATTGCAACTGTCTTTGTTTTGTGTTACAATAACCTTAGTGATATGTTTAGAAAGTGAAGCTTATACTGAGAAAATATGCTAATTAGTGGATTTTTTAAGTATTTTCATTTTTCTAAAATATATTTTTGTATGTATATGGAGGTTAAATATATAAATGAAAACAGGTATAAACAAAGTTGTAATGAAAGATAAAAAAGATGGAATATCATTGCTAGTACTAATAATAACAATAATAGTAATGGTTATATTGGCGAGCACAATAATCATGTCAATAACAGGTAATAATCCAATATCAAGAGCAAATGAAACTAAGGTAAAAACAGATTTAACAGCATTAAAAGATGAGTATAATAATTTTTACTCAAGTGCCTTGTTTGATAATGTATCAAATACAAAAGGATACTATACAGACAATATGAATATAACAAAAGAAGGAAATATAATATATAAAGGAAAAGTAGTAAACGAGGGTGAAAATAACAGCCTCGCTTCTATCATGCCATGTATAGTAGGAACAGAATATGAAGGAAAAGTATTTGTAGCAGATGGCAAGATATATATAGATAACAGAGATAATTTTTTAAGTGAAGAACAACAAGAATGGGCAAAAGAAGTAGGAATAAATGTATTAAATGAAGGAGAAGTATTGGTATTAAGTACAGAGGAAGTAAGCTTAAAGATAAGTCAAAAAGAAAGAATATATGCAACAGTAATGCCAGATACAGATAGTCAAGTAGAATTTGACATAGATGAGCCAACAAAAGCAAGACAGTTAACAAGTGAGATAAATACAGTAGATATACAAGGAATAAGTGATGGAGTAGCAATACTAACAGCCAAAGTAATAGTAGAAGACGGAACAGAGATAGAAAAAAAAGTAACAATAAAAGTAAATGTAGGAGATTATATAAAAGTATCCAATATAACAATAAATCCAAGTAGCGTAGAACTTGGATTAGATGAGTCATCTCAATTAGAAGCAATAATAACACCAGATACAGCAGATAACCAAGATGTATCATGGGAAGTAAAAAGTCAAAGACCAGACAATGCAGTAGAATTAACAGATACAGGAGTAGTAACAGGAAAAGATGTAGGAAAAGCAACAATAATAGCAAAAGGAGAATATGGAAATTTAACATCAAAAGAATGTAGTGTAAGTGTAGTAGATAAAACAACAATAACACTAGATAAGAAAACTTTGCAATTAAGAAAAGGAGAAAAAGATAAATTAGTAGCAACAGTGGATAACAAAAACGTAAGGACAGATACAGTAAGATGGGAAACAAGTGATGATACAAAAGTAGAAGTAGATCAAAATGGAAATATAACAGCAACAGGAGTAGGACAAGCAACAATAACAGCAAAATATTTAACAAAAACAGAAAGTTGTATAGTAAAAGTAGAAGAACCACTAAACTTAAGTGCAGAAGTAAAAGAAGCAAGAGGAACAATAGTAACATTAAAAATAAACGCAGATACAACATATTCAAAAATAGAAAAAATACAAGTAAAATATAATGAAAAAGGAACAGAAGAATGGAAAACATTAGAAATACCAGTAGATGCAACAACATATTCAAAAGATGATTATCAAATAACAGGACTTGTAGCAGAAAAAACATATGATATACAAGTAATAGCTCACTTAGTAGAAGGAGGAGAAGATAAACAAGTAAATTTAACAGCAAAGCCAAGTAAGATATTGGTAGAAAGCGTAACAATAGTAAACAAAATAAAATCAATATATCATGGAGATAATAGTTATAAATTAGAAGCAAAGGTATTACCAGATGATGCAACAAATAAAGAAGTAAGATGGGAAAGTAGTAAGCAAGATGTAGCAACAATAGATCAAGAAGGAAAAATAACACCAGTAGAAGTAGGAAAAACAACAATAACATTAAAATCTGCAGATGATGAAACAAAGGAAGATACTTGTGAAGTAGAAATACAAGAACCAATAACATTTGAAGCAAATGTAGAAGAAGGAAGTATAACATCAGATACAATACCATTAAATATACATGGAAAAACAGAATATGGAAAAATAACAGAAATAAAAGTAAAGTATAAAGAAAAGACAGAAACAAATTGGACAGAAAAGACAATACAAGAAGCAGTAGATAAAGATGAATACACAAATGATAACTATCAAATAGCAGGTTTAAAGCCAAATACAGAATATAATATAGAAGTAATTTTAACAATATCAAGTGGAAGGAAAAAGACTAAAACATTAGAGACAAGGACTGATAAAATATATGTAACAAATATAACACTAAACCCAACAAGTATAAAGATACCACTAGGAAATACAGGAGATATACAGGCAACAATAACACCAGAAAATGCAACATTTCAAGGATTAACGTGGGAAAGTGAACAAACAAATATAGCTACAATATCAGGGGACAATACAGCAACAAGTGGAGTAGCAAATGGAATAATAACAGCAAAACAAATAGGAAATACAAATGTAAAAGTAACATCAACAGATAATGAAAGTGCAAGTACAAAATGTAGTGTAGAAGTAACAGAGCCAATAAAAATAACAGCACAAGTAGAATCAGGAAGTATAATAGATGAAGTAATACCAGTAAGTATAGAAACATCAACAGAGCATGGAACAATAAGTAAGATAGAGATAATGTATCAAATAAAAGAAACATCAGAATGGAAAACAGTACAAGTAAATAATTTAGGAGCAAATGAAACAAGTTACAATAATACGTATAATATAGCAGGTTTAACACCAAATACAGAATATAATATAAAAGTGAAGGTAACAATAGCAAGTGATGTGATAGGAGAACATAGTAAATCCATAGATAATTTAAAAGGAAAGACTAAAAAAAGAGATGTAACAGAATTAATATTAGACAATGATACATTAAATGTACCATTAGGAAATAATACCCAAAAATTAACAGCAACAATATTGCCAAGTGATGCAACATATAAAGGAGTAACTTGGACAAGTAGTCAAGAAAATATAGCAACAGTAGAGGGAGGAACAATAACAACAAAAGAAATAGGTCAAACAATAATAACAGCAACATCAACAGATAATCCAAGTGCAAAAGATACATGTACAGTAAATGTAGTAGAGCCAATCTCACTTGATGCAAGTATAGATACAGACAATATAACATCATCAGCAATACCAGTAAAAATAAATACAAAAACATCATATGGAACAATAAAAAAGATAGAGGTAAAACATAGAGCAAATTCAACAGGAAATTGGACAACAAATACGGTAAGTGATATAAGCACAAGTGCAAACTCATATAACAGTACATATATAATAAATAGTGGATTAAATCCAAATACAACATATGAAATAGAAGTAACAGTAACAATATCAACAGACCATTCATATACAAAAACAGGATTAAGTGGAAAAACAGAGAAAATAGCAGTAACAGGAATAACAGTAAGCCCAACAAGTAAAGAAATAACATATGGGGAAATAACATCATTTAGTATAACAGCAACAATACAGCCAAGTAATGCAACATATCAAGGAGTAAGTTGGAATAGTAATAATACAGGAGTAGCAACAGTAGATACAAATGGAAAAGTAACAATAAATGGTTCAGGAACAGCAACAATAACAGCTAAATCAACAGATGATACAAGTAAATCAGCAACATGTACAGTAACAGTAACAAAACCAGTAGCACAAATAGGAAGTAAAAAGTATGGAACATTACAAGCAGCATTTGATTCAATAACAACAAGTACTTCAACAACTGTAAATATATTAAGGGATATAAATAAAAATAATGAAAGTATGGCAACATTACCAAATAACAGGTATGTAACTCTAAACTTAAGTAATTATGAAGTAACTTCAACAGGAACAACAATAACAAATAATGGAAACTTAACTATAAATGGAGGAGGAACAGTATCAAGTAGTGGAGGAAATGCGGTAAATAATGTAGGAACAGTAACATTATCAAATAATCCGACAATAGAAACAAGTGCAAATAGTGAAGCAATATATAATACAGGAAATGTAAATGTATATAGTGGAACAGTAGAGTCAGATAATAGTCATGGAATATATAATGGTTCAACATCTTCATATTTGTATATATCAGGGGGTTATATAACAGGGTATGATGGAGTAAGAGCAAATGGTGAATTGTATATGTCAGGAGGAGAAATAAATTCAAAGGGTGATGATGCAATAGAACTTGAAAGTGGTAATGTAGAAATAATAGATGGATCAATAACAGGAGAATATGGAATATATTATACTGATTTATCGGAAGGAAGAACATTAACATTAGGAGCAGATGATGGATATGTAGACACATCATGGCCAAAAATAAATGTAAACAATACAGCAGTATATAATGGAAGTGATACATTTACAGCATATTTTTATGATGGTTCAGTAACAGGAAGTTCACAATTTGATAATGAAAGTGAAGTAATTGTACCAGACGATTATGAGATAGTAGTAAATGGAGATACAGCAACATTAGGTAAAAAAGTAACAGGAATAACACTAGATCAAACAAGTAAGACAATAGTAAAAGGAAATACAAATTCATTTACAATAACAGCAACAGTAAGTCCAAGTGATGCAGTAAATAAAGGAATAAATTGGACAACAGATAATAGTAGTGTAGCAACAGTAAATTCAAGTGGAACAGTAACAATAGCAGGAGGATTGGGAACAGCAAATATAAAAGCGACATCACAAGATAACAATAGTATATCAGCAACATGTACAGTAACAGTTAAAGATGCAGTAGCAAAAGTAGGAAGTACATATTATGCGACACTTCAGGATGCATTTAATGCAAGTTCAACAAATTCAGGTTCTGCATCATCAATAACATTGCTAAAAAGTACATCAGAAACATTAGCATTTGGAAGTTCAACACAATCAAGATATGCAACATTGAGTTTAGGAAGTTATACAATAACAGGAACACTAACAAAGTATGGAAATTTAACAATAAGTGGAAGTAGTGGAACAATAACAAAAGCAACAAGTAGCAGTATAATATCAAATAATTCAGGAACACTAACATTAAATTCAGGAGTAACAATAAGTAATACTTCAAGTGGAAGAACAATAACAAATAGTAGTGGAACATTAAATATATCAGGAGCAACAGTAACGAAATCAGGTTCAAGTTATGAAACAATATATAATAATGGTGGAACACTAAATATGACATCGGGAACAATATCAACATCAACAACGTCATCAAATGCAATAGAGATATTATCAGGAAATGTAACAATAACAGGGGGAAAAATAAATAATAGCACATCATCAACATCATCTGGTAATTCAAATTATCCAGTATTTATAAGAGGTGGAACATTTACATTAGGAAGTGCAACATCTTCTTCAAGTACAAACCCAACAGTAACAAATAATTTTACAACAGGAACAGCATATGGAGTATATAACAGTAGTGGAACATTTAATTTCAATAGTGGAAGTGTAAAAGGACATACAACAGCAATATATGGAACAGCAACACCAAGAAGTGGATGTAACGTATTAGTAAGTAAAGATACAAGTGGATATGAAACAGCAACAGTAGGAGAAGCAGTAGCATATTTATATGGTTCACCTTATAAATATTTTGCAACATTGCAGGCTGCATTTGATTATCAGTCTAGTACTGCTGAAATATATTTATTAAAAAATATAAATAATGAAATACTTACTGTAAAAAATGGATATGATATAATTTTGGATTTAGAAAAACACACAATTTCATCAACTTCAACAAATCAATATGTAATAACAAATAATGGAAGGTTAGAATTACATGATGGTATAGTATCAAGTACAGGATATAGTGTAATAAATAATGTAGGGTCTATTTTTATGACTTCTGGAAGTACAGTAAGTACGACAGCAAGTAATCCTGCAATAAATAATACGGGAACAGTAGATGTATTGGATGTAACAGTAAGTGCAACAAATAGTCATGGAATATTTAATGCTTCTACAACAGCAAAATTAACTGTAGAGGGAGGAAAAGTAGAAGGGTATGACGGAGTAAGAGCAAATGGAACAGTAAATATAACAAGAGGAGAAGTACATTCAATTACTGATGATGCAATAGAGTTTGCAACTGGAACGATTACAATAACAGGAGGAAGTATAACAGGAGGTTATGGAATATATAACTCAAATGGAGGAACAGCATCAACTAAGGTGTTAACAATAGGAACAAATGGTGGAGAACCAAGTACAACAACGCCAGCAATTGATGTAACAAAAGGTTATGCTGTAAACAATAGTAGTAATTTTACAGTAAATTTTTATGATGGCTATGTAAAAACATCTTCAGGTAATTCACCATTTAGTAGTCAAAGTGCAGTAAATGTACCTGATGGATATGAAATAGTAGTAAGTAGTAATAATAAAGCAACATTGCAAAAATCATCATATGGAACAAATGGAAATACAGAAATAGGAGTAGCAAGAGTAAATAAACCAGAGTTATTAGATGGAATGACACCAATAAAATTTAATACAAGTGGTGGAGTAATAACAACAAATACCACAGATAAAGATTGGTATGCATATAAAAACCAAGGAAATTATTTAACAGATGGAAAAACAAGCCATTGGGCAAATGCACAAACAAAAGATGGAAGTCAATGGGTATGGATACCAAGATATGCATATAAAATAAATTATACAAATTCAAGTGATAAATCACAAGCAAGTGAAATAGATATAATATTCTTGAAAGGAACAAGTAAGACAGAATATATAGATTCAAGTGGAACAACACATACAACTTTACCAAGTGGATATATAGTACATCCAGCATTTACAAATGAAAGTGGAAGTAGTTACAAAAATGGTGGATGGGACAAAGAATTAACAGGAATATGGGTAGCAAAATACGAAGCAAGCCAAAATTCTTCTGCTGAAAAAGAAAGTACATTAAATAGAACATATCCAAAATTTATACCAAATGCAAGTTCATATGTAAAAATCAAAATAGGAGATATATTCACACTATGCAAAAATTTAGCAAAAAGTAGTAGTAACCCATATGGATTTTCTTCTTCAACAGTCGATACACATCAAATGAAGAATAGTGAATGGGGAGCAGTAGCTTACTTAGCACAAAGTAAATATGGAAGAAATGGAGTAGAGGTAACGCAAAACAAATATGATGGAAAAAGTGCAAAAACAGGATATGGAGAAAACACATCAGCGGCATACAATACAACGAACGGTCAAAAAGCCTCAACAACAGGAAACATATATGGAATATATGATATGAGTGGAGGAGTAACTGAATATACAGCAGGCTATCTAAATAGTAATTTGGGTAATTTAACAACATATGGACTATCACTATTAGGTGAAACTAACACAAGAACTGGAGCGGATGGAACATCAACAAAATACGTATCGGTATATAAATATAACGAAGCATTAAGTGATAGTAGTGCTGACAATTATAATGAATCAACAAACAAGGCAAGAAAAGGAGAAGCAATATGGGAGACATCCACTTCAGGAAGTGGCACAACAAGTTGGTTTGGCGACTTTTCATCTTTCGTTAATGGGGGGACTCCGTTCTTGCTACGTGGAGGCCATTATGAAAATAGTGGTACTACTGCGGGGCTATTCTACTTCATCAGCGTCACAGGCGATGCGGTCAGTTACCACGGATTCCGCGCGGTGTGTGTCTCAAAATAGAAAGTTTTAATAAATAAAATAATTAATATTTTATATATTGATTTACAAATTATAATTTAAAATTGAATGCTAATGAATATTACTCATATACACATATAGATAAGTTGCATACGAAAATTATCGTATGCACTTGTCTTTTTTGTTATATATTTACATCTGAAATATTGACATAGTTAGTACCAAATGGTATAATAAACAACATAAAAAAATTTATACCGATTTAATAAGGAGGTAGGAATATGAAGTTAATAAATAGAAGAAAAAAATATACTTGCAAGAAAAGAGCAATTCAAGATAGCCAAATAGCTTTAAATGTATCAATTAAAGGAAGTGATATATACATATATTACGGACAAATTGATGCAAAAACATATACGAAAGAAAATCATATACCAATTTTTTTGAAAGATGAATTCTTTAATGTAGCTAGAACAAGAAAATTTTTCAGTTATTCATATTTGAAAAAGAACAATATAAAGACTGTTGCACTAATGTTATATAATTTATCAAAAAGCGAAGATATATTTAAAAATAGGGCTAGAATTCTTAAAACTACACTTCCTGCATTAAATAAAACATATATAGATAAAAAAGGAAGATATATAGGTGGAGAGTTTTCTAAAGGTTATTATATATTTAATATTTATGATATTCCTGCAATAAAAGGAGTTATATTAAAGGAATATAAAAATCAAAAAGGAAAATATAAAATATGTGGAATAGTTACAAGTGATTTAAGCCAAGAATTTATACAATACTGGGATATGAAAGATTGTGAAAAGCTTAAAGGATATGATGAAGAAAAGTTTAAAGCGATTATAGAATATGTATTTAGTAATATAAATAATACAAATTCTAAAGTTAGTATAGATATTCCTTTTATAGTATCTTTCTTTGAAAGAAATTATAATAGAAAAACTGGATATAATATTAGAGGCTTTAATAAAGCAAGTGTAAATGCTGTTACAAACTTAAAGTATGATTTAAATGGCTTTAATAAAGTTGGAACTAATATTTATACAAAAACTAAATTTTCACCAGAGGGTGTAAATTATAACGGATTAAAGGAAAATGATAAAAGAAAAATTGGATATAATGGCAAGTATTTAGATGAATAATAGCAAGAAGATATTAAAAAATTAGGACAAAAACTGTAGATAATACATATTATATAATAGTATTATTTACAGTTTTTTTTGGAGGATATAAATATGGGAAGAATAGTATATTGTGATTATAGTGCTACAACATATGTAAAAAAAGAAGTTTTAGATGAAATGTTACCATATTTTACTATGAATTTTGGAAATGCTTCTGCTATTTATTCACTTGGTAGAACGTCAAAAACAGCTATAGAAAATGCAAGAAAAAAAGTAGCTGAAAGTTTAAAGTGTAATACAAATGAAGTATACTTTACTTCAAGTGGTAGTGAATCAGATAATATGGCATTACTTGGAATTGCAAGAGCTAATAAAAATAAAGGAAAACATATCATAACTAGTAAAATTGAACATTTAGCTATTTTAAATACATGTAAAGAATTAGAAAAAGAGGGATTTGAAGTAACATATCTTGACGTTGATAAAAATGGAATAATAGATATAAATCAGTTATTAAATGTTATAAGAAGCGATACAATATTAATTTCAGTAATGATGGCAAATAATGAAGTAGGAGTAATAGAGCCTATTTATGATATTGGTAATATCGCAAAACAACATGGCATTGTTTTTCATACTGATGCAGTTCAAGCTATTGGTCATATGGAAATTGATGTAAATAAGTTAAATGTTGATGCACTATCTTTATCTGCACATAAATTTTTTGGCCCAAAAGGAATAGGTGGAGTTTATATAAGGAAAAACATTAACTTTGATCCAGTAATACTTGGTGGACATCAAGAACATTGTAAACGAGCAGGTACAGAAAATGTAGCAGGTATTGTAGGTCTTGGTAAAGCAATCGAAATTGCAAATAATAATATATATGAACATAATAAAAAAGTATCATATTTAAGAGATATACTTAAAAATAATATAACACAAAATATTAGTGACGTAGTTATAAATGCTGATATAGAAAAAAAGCTTCCAGGAAATATAAATTTATCTATAAAGGGAGTAGATGCTAAAACGCTACTTTTAATGTTAGACATGGAAGGAATATGTGCATCTAGTGGTAGTGCTTGTAATTCACAGGTTGAAAACCCATCTCATGTATTAAGTGCAATGGGAATTTCAACTGAAATGGCATTAAGTACTATTAGAATAACATTAGGAGAAGCAAATAATTTACAAGACATTGATTATATATCAAATGTACTTATAAATGCGGTTAATAGGATAAGAAGATAAAAAAAGTGAGTAATAACTCACTTCAGAGTGTTGACAAACCTAGATAAAAATTTTCTAGGTTTGTTTCTTTTTTTAAGAAATTTATTTTTATAATGTTATAGAAAAAAATTTTTAATATAATTTTAAAATTAATGCGTTTTTT
>CANPWO010000027.1 GCA_947584535.1 uncultured Clostridia bacterium | reverse complement strand
GCAATTTTTTTACTAAAAAATAATGTTGAAGTGTAAAAATTTATTTTACACCCCAACATTTATTATAGAACCAAAAATTCATCTTACTTTTTGTTGTTATTAAATTAGATGCTAGACATAATAAAAGCTGAGAAAAAATATAATATTTAGATTAGTTTATCAAAATTTCTTTTTGAATATAAAATTCTTCTTACTTCCATAGCATTGTCTTTTACTGTATAAAAAACGGTATAATTATTCACATATATTCTAAAATATGTGTTTTTTTCTGTTTCTAGCAGATATATATTTCTTATATGAATTAGGAGTAAAAGCTCACTTTTTTATTTCTGTTTCAAGTTTATTAACGAAGTTATTTGCAGCTATTTCATTTTTTATCTTATATTTAATTTAATCTGTAATATGGTCTAAATCTTTATAGAACAAAGGAAGATATTTTATTTTATATTTTTTCTCCATTTAATTTCCTCCTTATACTTCCAAATACTTCTTCATGAGTTAAATATTTAGTATTTGGAGCTTCTGCTTCTTTATCAGCTTCATCTAGTGCATTTTCAATATATTCATTATATTCTAAATCGCTTATTAGCTTAGAGTATTTTTCTAAGCTCATTACTACCATTGAGCCATATCCATTTTTTGTTAGATAAACTGCCTCATCTTTTTTTAAAACTAGCTTTTCTATCTCTGGATATTTATTTCTTAAATCTGATACTGGTCTAATGTTAATCATTTAATATTCCTCCTTAAAAATTTATTATCATAATTTTATCATTATTTTATGCTTTTTTCAATATTTTATGCAAGTAATTTAAATATTTTTGGTTTATTAATAAAATTTTCTATATAAGTATGGTAATAATGAAGATTTAAAAAAATGGTTATATGAAACAAGTATTGATGGAATTAAGTATTAATATATAGAGTATGTATGATTGATTAGTTGATTATACATACTTTTTTAAATTAAAAATACAGAATTATTATATTATATCTCTTAAAAAGCTTGACATAATTTTAAAACTGCGATATAATTTATGTAAAATTAGAGAAAATCTAATAAATAATTTTAAAGGAGGAAACAAAAATGGTAATATCAAAGAATATATTAATTGATATTAAAAACAAAATTGATTATGTGGTAAGTAAAGGAGATGAAATGTATATATTTAAAGCACCCGGTCCTTTACCACAAGACTTTGAACTTTTAAACTATATGGCATATGAGAAAGATTCATATCAATATTGTGAAAAGGTCGATAATTTTTACGAAAAGTATAAGGTGCTTGGAATATATGATGTTAATATAGGTGTTAGGTATTTTTCAATTGAAGATATAATTACCCAACTTCCTGATTCAGTTTTTTATCAAGATTTTGATGCAATTAATATTTGTCTTGCAGAAAAAAAGGTCATAGTGTATAGAAAAATAAACGAAATTAAGGAAAATAAAATTTCTTCTAAAGAGTTATTTGAAAAGGCCAAGCAAAAGACTTTTGTTTTAAAGCACAATGGTCTTGAATATACTTTGAAAGGTAATCATTTAGATTATGACTCATTTTCTAAAATGCAATTAGAAGAACTTTTTGAAAAATATAAAGAAAAAGAATGTTCAAAGTGGACAGAAGAATATTATAAACATAGTCGTGGTAAAACATTATCTGTCATTAAGGGCGGTAAAAATTATTGTACATTGCTTTCTTTTTTAATGCAAGTAGAAAAGTCTATATTTGAAAACTATAATAAATTTATTATAATACCTCCAAGTGAGTATGAATATTATAATACCGTAAAGTATAAATATGAAAATGAAGATGGATTCTTAGTTTATGAATATAGCTTTGAAGATTATAATTCTAATCAATAAAAATTATGTATATTCTACCAATATTATTTATTTAATATTGGTAGATTTTTTTTATATATTATGATATAATGTTAAAAGTTTTTTGAAAGGAAGAATGTAAAATGAAAACAAGCGATTTTTACTATGATTTACCACATGAACTTATTGCGCAGACACCATTAAAGGAAAGGCAAAAGTCAAGGATGCTAGTTTTAGATAAAGAAACTGGTAATATAAAACATGAAATATTTGAAAATATTATAGATTATATAGATAGTGGTGATACTATTGTGCTAAATGATACTAAGGTGTTGCCTGCACGTTTATTTGGACACAGAGAAAATAAAGAGGAAGCAATTGAAGTTTTATTACTTAGACAAAAAGAAGGAGATGTATGGCAGACATTAGTAAAACCTGGTAAGAAGTTACAAATTGGTACTACTATTATTTTTGATGAAAATTTACTTAGTGCAAGTGTTATAGATATACTTGAGGACGGACAAAGAGTAATTGAGTTTAAATATAATGGTATTTTTAATGAAATACTCGACAGGCTTGGTACAATGCCACTTCCACCATATATAACTGAAAAGTTAGAAGATAAAGATAGATACCAAACTGTATATTCAAAAAATTTAGGCTCTGCTGCAGCACCAACAGCACGGATTGCATTTTACAAATGAGGTACTACATAAATTAGAAAAAAAAGGTGTAAATATTGTATATGTAACACTTCATGTTGGGCTTGGAACTTTTAGACCTGTAAAAGTTGAAAAAGTTGAAGAACATAAAATGCATAGTGAATATTTCATTATAGATAAAGAGGCTTGCAAGGTTATAAACGAAACTAAAAAAAGAGGAAATAAAGTATATGCTGTGGGTACAACTTCATGTAGAGTACTTGAAAGTGCTACAGATGAAAATGGTATAATACATGACATGGCAAAAGAAACAGATATATTTATTTATCCAGGTTATAAATTTAAAATGATAGATGCATTACTTACTAATTTCCATTTGCCAGAATCAACTCTTATAATGCTTGTATCTGCTTTTGCTACGAAAGAAAATATAATGAATGCATATAAAATTGCAGTAGAAGAAAAGTATAGATTTTTTAGCTTTGGAGACTGTATGCTTATAAAATAAAATGGAGGTTATAATATGTTAGAACTAAAAAATATAACAAAAAAATTTGGAAATAATATAGCAGTAAATAACATTTCATTTAAAGTAGAAGAAGGGAAAATTCTTGGACTACTTGGCAGAAATGGTGCAGGTAAGTCAACTATATTTAGATGTATATTAAATATAATAAAACAAGATGAAGGAAGTATAACATATAATAATGAAAAAATAGATGAAAATATAACTGATAGTATTGGCTATTTACCAGAAGAAGGCAGTTTAATACTTGAATATACAGTATTAGAACAATGTATATACTATGGTGCTTTAAAACTTATGAATGAAAATGAAGTAAAAAAAGAGTTGATAAAGTGGCTTAATAAGTTTAATATTTTAGAGTATATGAATACAAAATTAAAGGACCTATCAAAAGGGAATAGACAAAAAATCCAGTTTATAATATCTGTGCTTCATAATCCTACACTACTTATACTTGATGAGCCTTTTTCAGGGCTTGATCCAATTAGTGTAGAAGAGATAAAAGAAGTTATATTAAATTTAAAAAATGAAGGAAAATGTATAGTATTTTCATCACACAGAATGGACCATGTAGAAATGCTATGTGATGATATAATAATACTTGATAAAGGAAATGAAGTTATAGCAGGTAATCTAAAGGAAATTAAGCAAGAATATGGAAAGAAAAAATTAAATATAGTTGGAAAAATTGATAAAGAGGATTTGCAAAATATAGAAGAAATAGAAAGTGTAAATGAAATAGAGAAAAACAATTTTATTGTATTAATTTCAAATGAAGATGTATTACCTAAAATATTAAAGAAAATTGGAGATAAGAAAATACTTAAATTTGCTACTTTAGATACTTCATTAAATGATATTTTTATTGAAAAGGTAGGAAAAAGCTATGAAGAATAAAATAGTTAGTATAATTAAGTATAATGTAGAAAGAAATATAAGAAGTAAATGGTTTGTAATATTAAATATATTACTTCTTTTAATAACACTTATAGGAGTAAATTTTTCTACTGTTAGCGATATATTTAAAAAAGATAATATAAAATTTAAAGAAGATACAGAAATAATATTATGTGATGAAGATAACTTAATATATGATGATTTAAATAATACATTAAAAGATATTGACGGTATTAAATTAACAAAAGAAGCTGGAAATAAAGAATATACTAAAGAGAATGTAGAGAAAAATCAAATTATAGTAATGGTTAATAAGGAAGGAAATAGTGATATTAAAGCAAAAGTAGTATCACAAGAAGGGGTTTCTTCTACATATATTGATTTAATACAAAATTCATTAAATAATGCTAAAAAAACATTATATGCTAAAGAAAATAATATAAGTATTGAAAGTTTAAATGAAGCATTTGAAAATGTAAATATAGAAAGACAAATGTTATCTATTGATAATACAGATACGGATAAAAAATATACAATGCAGACAATATTTAACTATTTAATATTCTTTATTCTTTTAATGATATTATCAAAAATTGCAAATGACATATCACAAGAAAAGGTAACTAAGAGTATCGAGTATGTACTTACAAGTATTAGTGAAAAAGGATACTTAATTGCAAAGGTACTAAGTATTAATTTAACATTTATATTACAATTAATATTCACTGTACTATATTTAATACTTGCTTTTTTGATAAATGCCATACTTAAAATATATTTCCTTATGCCAAATATTAGTTTAGCTCAAAATGTAGATATGTCAGGTGTAACAAGTATTATCGATACAAATCTTGTTATATATTTTACAGTAGCATTTATATATCTATTACTTACAATATTTATACTAAGTATTATACAAGCGATACTTTCATCAAAAACTACCAATATATCTGATGCAGGAAATGCAACTGTAATACTTGTTACAGTAAATTTGGTGATATATTTACTCTCTACTTTTTTAGTAACACCACTTAAATCGCCAACTATATTTTCGTATATTATATCATGTGTACCTATAGCCTCAATGTATTTTGTACCTACAATGGTACTTATTGGGCAAGCAAATATAATTCAGGTAATAATTGCAACATTAGCACTTGTTATATCTTGTATATTACTTGTAAAATATGGTGCAAAAGTATTTAAAAATGGAGTACTTGATTACAAGAATATAAAAGAAAAAGAAGATTTAAAACAAAATACATATGATATGCAAATGCAAAAGATAGCAAAAAGAGAATATAGCAAAATAGGGTTTGTACTTGGTATATCAGTATTGATATTTGTATTATTACAACTTGGACTTACATATATTTTGCAAATATTTAATCTACCTATATATAATTTATTTAATGGTAAAATATCTATAACAAATATTAATACAATAATTCAGATAATTTCTTTTGTTATATCACTTGTTATACCAGCACTTATCGTATTTGCATATACTGAAAAAAGCAAAGAAAAGAAGAAAGTAAATATAAAAAGTTGTATTAAGTATATTTTAATTTGTTTACCTATAGTATTAGGAGTACAGATAGTAGTAGGTATAGTACTTGAAAAATTAGGTCTTAACTATGATATTTTAGATAAAGTAAATATATATGATGATAAATCAATACTTGGAAAAATACTTATGTTTGTAGAAGTAGCATTACTTCCAGCTATTTTTGAAGAACTATATGTTAGAAAAGCAATACTTAATTTCACTAAAAAATATGGTACAGTATTTGCTATTATCTCATCATCACTTCTTTTTAGTGTAATACATTTTAATTTATCACAGATGCTTTTTGCTTTTATAATGGGTATAATACTTAGTATAATTACTTTAAAATCAGGAAGTATAATACCTTCATTTACTATACATTTACTTAACAATGGTTATGAAGCCTTAATGCTTATATTTGAAAATAACTTGAATATGATTAAAGTAATAAATGGAATATATATAATTTTAATCGTACTTGGAATAATATGTATAATTAAAGAAATAATAAAAAGTAAGGGGAAAATACAAATATTTAAAAATATTGAAGTAGAAAATAATGAGGAGTTTAAAAAAGTAAAAAAATATAGATATATAGCATATGACTATTCATTTATACTTGCAGTAATCGTTTGTATTACACTTCTTATATCTATGCAAAAAATACTCACTATTTTATAATTTTTAAGGAGCATTAATGGGAAATTTAGGTTTTGTACTAAGTATTGCAAGTTTTGTATGCTCACTAGTACCATTTATTGGTGTTATTGTATCAGTTACAGGACTAATTATTTCAACTATAGCAGTTATAAAAAACAAAAACAATAATGATAGGACATTTGCAATACTTGGGGTTATATATTCATCTCTTGGGTATATAATGTCAGTAGGTGTTAGTATAGGGTTAGTTACAATAATGATAATAAAATAATAATCTAATTCTTGTTATTTTTAATTATTTGATATATAATTATAACAATAAGTTAGGTGAATTAATATGTTGATATGTGCGTATATAATATCAATTAGTGGAATGATACTTTGTACAATTCCATTTCTAGGCTTAATAATATCTACAACAGGTTTAGTTTTATTTCTAATAATACAAAAGAACAAGAAATATACGACAAATAGAATATTGCTTACTTTAGGAATAATAGTTTCAACAATTGCTGTTATACTTTGTACAGTGCATACTTTGGTTATACCGTTAATAGAGTATTTAAAAAGTAGTGAAATTGTAAATGGAGCTAAATTAGATGTAATAAAAATTCAAAGACAAGAAGTTGAACAAAGAATAAATTTATACTTAATGTTAAATAAAGCAGCAGATAAAGAAAAAACTTTAAAAAATAAAATATTATCATCTAAAGTAGATAATAGCAAAATAGTATATAATTCAAGTGAAATTAATAAAATTCAAGATAAATCATTAAAAGAAAAAATAGCTATAAGTAATAGTTCAAATACATATTATAAGATTAACACTAAAAATTTAGAAGGTTTATCTTCTAGTATTGATATAAATGATTTTGTAGTTGATAAAAATGGAAATGTATATATTAATACAAAACTATATTAATAATATAATTTAATATAAAAAAATAGCAATGTAAAGCAAGTTACATTGTTATTTTTTTTAGATAAATATAAAAATATTAAAAAATTTATGTCGTGCTATTGCAAGTAGTTTCGTTTTGTGTTACAATAATTTTAGTTACATATTTAATGATATATTTTTTCTTTGATTTAAAAGGAAATTGTAGCATTTTACATACTTTAAATAAAAAGAAGATATATCTATAAATATAATTATTTAAATATTAAATATGTAATTATATATGTGTGTTGAGAGGAAAAGTGATATTCATGAAAAAAAGAAATAATGGAATATCATTACTAGTATTGATAATAACAATAATAGTAATGGTTATATTGGCGAGCGCAATAATCTTGTCAATAACAGGTAATAATCCAATATCAAGAGCAAATGAAACTAAGGTAAAAACAGATTTAACAGCATTAAAAGATGAGTATAATAATTTTTACTCAAGTGCCTTGTTTGATAATGTATCAAATACAAAAGGATACTATACAGACAAGATGAATATAACAAAAGAAGGAAATATAATATATAAAGGAAAAGTAGTAAACGAGGGTGAAAATAACAGTCTCGCTTCTATCATGCCAAGTATAGTAGGAACAGAATATGAAGGAAAAGTATTTGTAGCAGATGGCAAGATATATATAGATAACAGAGATAATTTTTTAAGTGAAGAACAACAAGAATGGGCAAAAGAAGTAGGAATAAATGTATTAAATGAAGGAGAAGTATTAGTATTAAGTACAGAGGAAGTAAGTTTAAAGATAAGTCAAAAAGAAAGAATATATGCAACAGTAATGCCAGATACAGATAGTCAAGTAGAGTTTGACATAGATGAGCCAACAAAAGCAAGACAATTAACAAGTGAGACAAATACAGTAGATATACAAGGAATAAGTGATGGAGTAGCAATACTAACAGCCAAAGTAACAGCAAAAGATGGAACAGAGATAGAAAAGAAAGTAACAATAAAAGTAAATGTAGGAGACTATATAAAAGTAGAAAAAATAACAATAGATCCAAATGTAGTAGAACTTGGATTAGATGACGAACAACAGTTAAAAGCAATAATAACACCAGAAACAGCAGATAACCAAGATGTAACATGGGAAGTAAAAAGCCAAAATCCACAAGATGTAGTAGAATTAACAGAAACAGGAGAAGTAACAGGAAGAAATGTAGGAACAGCAAAGATAATAGCAAAAGGAGAATATGGAAACTTAACATCAGAAGTATGTAGTGTAAGTGTAGTAGATAGAACAACAATAACATTAGATAAGACAACTTTGCAATTAAGAAAAGGAGAAAAAGGTAAAATTACAGCAAATGTAAAAAATGAAAATAAAAGAACAGATACAGTAAAATGGGAAACAAGTGATAATACAAAAGTAGAAGTAGATAAAGATGGAAATATAACAGCCAAAGAAGTAGGAAGTGCAACAATAACAGCAAAATATTTAACAAAATCAGAAAGTTGCGTAGTAACTGTAGAAGAACCACTAAACTTAAGTGCAAAGGTAACACAAGCAAGAGGAACAATAGTAACATTAAAAATAGATGCAGATACAACATATTCAACAATAGAAAAAATACAAGTAAAATACAAAGAAGAAGGAACAGAAGAATGGCAAACACAAGAAATAAAAGTAGATGATACAAAATATAACAATGAAGCATACAAAATAGAAGGATTAACAGCAGAAAAGACATATAATATAGAGGTAATAGCACATTTAAAAGAAGGTGGACAAGATAAAAAAGTAGTGTTAAAAGCAAAACCAGAAAAGATACTAGTAACAAGTGTACATGTATCACAAAAGACATTAAAAATATATTATGGAGATAATACTCATACATTACAAGCAACAGTAAATCCAGAAGATGCAACAAACAAAAAAGTAAGATGGGAAAGTAGTAAACAAGATATTGCAACAATAGATCAAAATGGAAAAATAACACCAGTAGAAGTAGGACAAACAACAATAACAGCTATATCAGAAGATGATGAAACAAAAATAGATACTTGTGAAATAGAAATATTAGAACCAATAACATTTGAAGCAAATGTAGTAGAAGGAAGTATAACATCAGATACAATACCATTAAATATACATGCAAAAACAGAATATGGTAATATAACAGAAATAAAAGTAAAGTATAAAGAAAAGACAGGAACGGATTGGACGGAAAAAACAATAACAGATGTTGTAAATAAAACAGAATATACAAATGGTAACTACCAAATAACAGAATTAAAACCATATACAGAATATAATATAGAAGTAAGTTTAAAAATATCAAGTGGAAGAAGCAAGACAATAACTATAGAAGTAACACAAACAGACAAAATAGATGTATCAAACTTAACAATAGAACCAACAAGTATAGATATACCACTAGGAAATACAAAAGATTTAACAGCAAAGATAACACCTCAAGATGCAACATTTCAAGGATTAACTTGGATAAGTGAACCATCAAATATAGCAATAGTAGAAGGAGATAAAACAGCAACAAAAGGAGTAGCAAAAGCAACAATAACAGCAAAAGGTTTAGGAACAACAAATATAAAAGTAACATCAGAGGATGATAATACAAAGCAAGCAACATGTAGTGTAGAAGTAACTGAGCCAATAAAAATAACAGCAAGTGTAGATACAAGTGGAATAACTGATGAAGTAATACCAGTAAAAATAGAAACATCAACAGTACATGGAACAATAAGCAAGATAGAAGTACAGTATCAAGCAAAAGGAACATCAACATGGACAATAGGACAAGTAGAAAATTTAGAATCAAATAAAACAAGTTACAATAATACTTATAATATAACAGGGCTAAAGCCAAATACAGAATATATTATACAAGTGAAAGTAACAATAACAAGTGATGTAATAGAAGAACATAGTAAATCAATAGAGAGTTTGCCAGGAAAGACACTAAAAAGAGATGTAAAAAGTTTAACATTAGATAATAATATATTAGAAATTCCTCTAGGAGATGATACAAAAACATTAATAGCAACAATAACACCAAGTGATGCAACAAATCAAGGACTAACATGGGTGGCAAGTGATGCAACAGGTATAATAGATATAGATGGAGAAGGAACAGCAACAAACGGAAAAGCAAAGGCAAAAATAAAAACAAAAAATATAGGAACAACAAATGTAACAGTAACATCAGAGGATAATCCAAGTGAAAGAGATACATGTACAATAAAAGTAATAGAACCAATAACAATAAATGCAAATGTAGAGGAGAATAGTATAACATCATCAAGTATACCAGTTAAAGTAACAGCAGAAACAAAGCATGGAAATATATCAAAAATATGTGTAAGATATAGGGTAAAAGGTAATTCAAACAGTTGGCAAGAGCAAAATGTAACACTAAATTCAGCTAGCTATAATGATACAATAACGTTAAATGGTTTATCTGCAGATACGGAATATGAAATAGAAGTAACAGTAACAATATTAAGTCCAGGGGATGCAGCAGATGGTAGAACAAAAACAAGTGATACAATAAATATAAAAACGCCAAAGGTACTAGTAAATAGTGTAACATTAAACAAAAAAGAGTTACAAATACCACTTGGAAATACAGAACAACTAACAGCAACAGTACAACCAACTAATGCAACACATAAAGAATTAACATGGCAAAGTAGTGATACATCAGTAGCAAATGTAGACCAAAGTGGGAATATAACAACAGATGTAGTAAATGGAAAAATAGGAAATACAACAATAACAGTATTATCGCAAGATGATCCAAATAAAACAGCAACATGTACAGTAACAACAGTAGAGCCAATTTCACTTAATGCAAGTGTAGTAGAAGGAAGTATAACATCAGATACAATACCAGTAAATATAGATGTATCAACACAATATGGTAAAATAACTAAAATAGAAGTAAAACATAGAGTAAATTCATCATCAAATCAATGGACAACAAATACTGTGAATAATATAGGTACAAGTAACTCATATAAAGGAACATATAATATAACAGGACTAACACCAAATACAAAGTATAATATAGAGGTGACAGTAACAATAACTGATAATAGAACGATGACAAAGAATAATTTAAGTGGTACAACAAAGAAAATAGATGTAACAAAAATAACGCTTGATCCATCAAGCAAAGAAATAGTATATGGAAATGAAAGTGAATTTACAATAACAGCAAAAATAGAACCAAGTAATGCAACAAATCAAGGAGTAACATGGTCGAGTGACAAAACAGGTGTAGCAACAGTAGACCAAACTGGAAAAATAACAATAAAAGGAGTAGGAACAGCAACAATAACAGCAACATCACAAGATGATCCAAATAAAACAGCAACATGTACAGTAACAGTACAAGACCCAGTAGCACAAATAGGTACAAAAAAATATGCAACACTTCAAAAAGCATTTGATGATGTAAATGGAAGTTCAGGTTCATATACAAATGTAGAGGTATTAAAAAATATAACAAATCAAACAGCAACACTGGAAAATAATAAATATGCAAAATTAAGTTTAGGAGCACACACAATAACGAACACATCAACTACAGCAACAATAACAAATAAAGGAAATATGCAAATAGAAGGAAGTGGAAGTATATCAAATACAAGTGGAAATGCTATAGATAATATGAGTACATTAACAATAAATACAAGTGGAACAATAACAGGTAGTAAAGATGGAATAAATAACACAAAAACATTGAATGTAAATAAAGGAACAATAAAATCAACAGGAAGTGATAGTAATAGCTGTAATGGAATAAATAATAGTTCAACAGGAGCTAATTTAAATATATCAGGAGGAACAGTAGAAGGATATAATGGAGTAAGAGTATATGGAATATTAAATATGACAGGAGGAGTTATAAATTCAACTATAGATGATGCCATAGAGTTTGCAAGTGGAACAGTAAATATAACAGGAGGAAGTGTAACAGGAGAATATGGAATATGGCCTTCAAGTGATGGAACAGCATCAAGTAAGATATTAACAATAGGAAATGATGATAATAATGTAAGTACATCTATACCAGAAATAAAAGTTAGTAATACAGCAGTAAATAATGGAAGTAGTAATTTTATAGCAAACTTTTATGATGGGTCAGTAACAGGAAATCCACAATTTTATGATGAAAGTGAAGCAAATATACCATTTAGATATATAATAACAAAAAGCAGTAACACAGAAACATTAACAGCTGGTGAAGAACAAGTAAATGCGCCAAAACTTGTTGATTCAATGTCAGAAATAACATTTGATAGTAATGGAAACATAATACCGGCTAATTTACCAGGTAGTGATTGGTATGCATATACAAGTCAAGGAGAATATCAACATGATGAAAAAACAAGTAAATGGGCAAATGCAATGACAGAAGATAGAAGTCAATGGGTATGGATACCAAGATATGCATATAAGATAAAGACTCCATATACAAGTGAAGCAAGTGATATAAATGTAATATTTTTAAATGGAGATACAGATCAGTATAAAGATAAAAATGGAAATTTACATGATGTACCAAAAGATTATATAGTACACCCAGCATTTACAGATGAAAGTGGAGAAGATTACAAGAATGGTGGCTGGAATAAAGAGTTAACAGGAATATGGGTAGCAAAATACGAAGCAAGCAAAGGAACTGGAATAGAAAATTTATCAGGAAAGGAATATCCAAAATTTGTACCAAATGCAGATTCATATACAAGTATTACAATAGGAGATATGTTTACACTATGTAAAAATTTAGTAACAAGTAATGATAATCCATATAATTTTTATTCAGATACTACAGATACACATTTAATGAAGAATAGTGAATGGGGAGCAGTAGCTTACTTAGCACAAAGTAAATATGGAAGAAATGGAGTAGAGGTAACACAAAATAAATATAATGGAAGTAGTGCAAAAACAGGATATGGAGCAAGCTCATCAGCAAAATACAATACACCAGAAGGTCAATTAGCTTCCACAACAGGTAATATGTACGGTATATACGATATGAGTGGAGGAGCATATGAATATATAGCAGGATACCTAAATAGTGGCAGTAGTAGTTTAAAAGAATATGGACAAACATTATTAGACGAAACAAATAATAAGAATGGCGAAGAAAATAAAGGAACATCAACTAAATATGTATCCGTATATGAAAATAGTACTGACGAATATAATGATGCCACAAATAAAGCAAGAAAGGGAGAAGCAATATGGGAGACATCTACTTCTGGATATGGTTATACAAGTTGGTTTGGCAAATATATGTATTTCATTAACGGTCCCTGTGTTTTCCCACTTCGTGGTGGCATGTACAACAGTAGAGATAATATTGCGGGGCTATTCTGCTTCTATGCCACTCCCTATAACAGTTACCCTGAGTACGGCAGTTTTCGCGCGGTGTGTGTCTCAAAATAGAAAGTTTTAATAAATAAAATAATTAATATATTATATATTGATTTACTAATTATATTTTAAAATTGAATGCTAATGAATATTACTCATATACATTGAAAAGTACTTATAGAAATTATCTATAGGTACTTTTCCTTTTTATATAACATATATATTTATGTATCAAAACCACATTACATAATTTGACAAAAAGAACTGAAAATGATATAATTAATTGATAGATTCGGAGGGAATATGAAAAAAGAAGCATTAACATTTGAAATAAAAAAGAAAGATAAAAGAACAGGAGCAAGACTTTCTGTTTTGCATTTACCACATGGAGATGTAGAAACGCCAGTATTTATGCCAGTTGGTACACAAGGAACTGTAAAGGCAATGACTCCTGATGAAATGAAAGAAATGGTAGGAGCACATATTATACTTGCAAATACATATCATTTATTTTTAAGACCGGGACATGAACTTGTAAAAGAAGCAGGTGGACTTCATAAATTTATGAATTGGGATAGAAATATACTTACAGATAGTGGTGGTTTTCAAGTATTTAGTCTAGGACAACTTAGAAAAATAACAGAAGAAGGTGTAGAATTTAGATCACATATTGACGGTACTAAGAAATTCTTATCACCTGAAAAATCTATCGAAGTACAAAATTATTTAGGTTCGGATATAATAATGGCATTTGATGAATGTGCACCTTATGGTTCAAGTTATGAATATGTTAAAAATTCTATGGAAAGAACAACTAGGTGGGCAAAGCGTTGTAAGGATTTTCATAAACAAACAGATATACAAAATTTATTTGGAATTGTTCAAGGTGGTTTTTATAAAGATTTAAGAGAGAAAAGTGCGAAAGATTTAATAGAACTTGATTTGCCAGGCTATGCAATAGGTGGAATAAGTGTTGGCGAGCCAAAAGAAGAATTTCTTGATATTTTAAGATTTACAACGCCATTACTTCCAGAAAATAAACCAAGATATTTAATGGGAGTTGGAACACCTGATTATTTAATAGAAGCAGTAATGGCAGGAATAGATATGTGTGATTGTGTTATACCAACGAGAATGGCAAGAAATTCAACTGCAATAACACATTACGGTAGACTTAATATGTTAAATGCAAAATACGAACATGATTTTACAACTTTAGATAAAGATTGTGATTGTTATACTTGCAAAAATTATACAAAAGCGTATATAAGGCATTTATTTAAAGCAAAAGAGATACTTGGCGCAAGACTTTTATCAATTCATAATCTAAGATTTTTAGTAAAATTAATGGAAGATGTAAGAGAAGCGATAAAGCAAGATTGTTTAATTGAATATAAAGATGAATTTTATAAAAAATACGGTTATGAAAAATAAAAAATGTATATAATAATATTAGATATAGGAATGGAGAAAATATGGGTAGTGATAAAAATTTAGAAGCCTCTAAAACTAAAAAAGGTAAAAAGGGCGAAAAGAATATATTACTTACAGTTATTAAAATAGTTGCAGTACTTGTAATACTTGGTATACAAATTGCTTTAATGATTTTACTATATTCAACTACAAGGACTATTTATACTTATGCTAGATTTATTTTTGAAATATTAAAGATAATAACAGTTTCATATATATTATATAAACATGATAGTGCAGCATATAAAATTTCATGGATTATTTTAGTAATGCTAGCACCTATTGTTGGAATTCTTGCTTATTTCCTTTGGGGTAATAGTAAACTAAGAAAGAAAGAAGAAAGAAAAATAAGAAAAATTAGAGTAGATTCAGAGTACACTTTGCCAAGTTCTGAGGAGATAAAAGAGGAAATAAAAAAAGAAGATAAACATAAATATAATCAAGTAAATTACTTAAATAAAATATCTGGTTATCCTGTATATAGAAATCAGGGCGTTGAGTACTTTGATATAGGAGAGAAATTTTTTGAAAGTTTATTAAAAGATTTAAAACAAGCAAAAGACTATATCTTTCTAGAATTTTTCATAATATCTTCTGGTAAACTTTGGAATGAAACAATTGAAATATTAAAACAAAAAGCAAAAGAAGGAGTAGAAATTAAGATTATAATTGACTCCTTTGGAAGTTTGTTAAAAAAGCCTAAGAAATTTAAAGAAGAAATGAAGAAATATAATATTGAGTTATATGAGTTTAATCCTTTTACTCCAATTATAAATGGATATTTTAACTATAGAGACCATAGAAAAATTGTTATTATAGATGGTAAAGTTGCATATACAGGTGGTGTTAATTTAGCAGATGAATATGCAAATCTAATTGAAAGATTTGGGTACTGGAAAGATGTTGGAATTAAAGTAGAAGGAGAAGCAGTAAATAGTTTCCTTATAATGTTCTTAAGAAATTTAGAGGAAATTACACTTGCAAAAACAGATTACAAAAAATACATATATATTGAAGAGGAAAATAGAAAAGAAGTAAAATATAGTAAACATCAAGGTTATGTATTGCCATTTGCAGATGGTCCTGATAATAGAAAAAATCCAATTGAAAATATATATATACAAACTATTAACTATGCTAAAAACTATGTATATATGACTACTCCTTATTTTATTGTAAGTGAAGTGATTTTAAATGCTATATTAAATAGTGCAAGAAGTGGAGTAGATGTAAGAGTTATTGTGCCATTTATACCTGATAAAAAACTAGTTAATGTAGCAACTAAATCATATTATGAAGTATTACTTGAAGCAGGAGTTAGAGTATATGAGTATAAACCAGGTTTTATACATTCTAAGACTTTCGTAGCAGATGATGATACTTCAATAGTAGGAACAGCAAATATAGATTTTAGGAGTATGAACTTAAATTTTGAATGTACTACTTGGACATATAAAACAGGTGTAGAAAAAGATGTTAGACAAGATTTTGAAAATATGCTAAAAGAATGTCAAGAAATAGAACTTGAAAGCTGGAAGAAAAGATCAATATTTAGAAAAATGGCAGAAGGTATTGTTGCAGCATTCTCTCCAATGATGTAAATGCATTGTTTGTATAGAAAAAATAAGGTATTAGAAAACTCTAATGCTTTATTTTTGTCTATTGAATTATTTTGTTCCAAATGATATAATAAAAATAAATTAATAAGGAGGAATCTTATGAAATATGGATTAGCACTTGAAGGTGGCGGTGCAAGAGGTGCATATCATATTGGCGCTGTAAAAGCATTACTTGAGAACGGATATGAATTTGATGCGGTAGTTGGTACATCTATTGGTGCAGTTAATGCTGCATTTATAGCACAAGGAGATATAGAAGAAGTATATAAAATGTGGTCAACACTTACATTTAGTGATTTATTTGATATAGAAGATGATAAGATTAGAAATGCAATGAATATGAATTTAGATATAAGTACTGTAAAATATCTATCAAAAAAACTTTCTAAAGCTATAAAGGATAAAGGTATTAATACTTTGAAAATGAGGAAATTATTAGACGAAAAAATTGACGAAAAGAAACTTAGAAAATCCGATATGAAATTTGGTCTTGTAACATATTGTTTATCAGATAGAAATGGTGAAGAACTATTAATTGATGATATGGAAGATGGTAAAGTAATAGATTATATTATGGCAAGTTCTAATCTTCCTGTATTTAAAAGAGTAAAAGTAAATGATAAAAATTATGTAGATGGTGGAGTTTATGATAATTGTCCTGTGCATTTACTTGAAAAAATAGGCATTAAAGATGCTATTGTAATTCGTACATATAAAAGAATGAGAATAAGGAATTACAAAGAGATACTTAAAAGGGGAAATGTATCAATGCATATGATAGAGCCAATAGATGCACTTCCTAATATACTTAATTTTGAAACTAATAACTTAAATGAACAATTAAAACTTGGATACTTTGATGCTATGAAAATGATTAAAGACTTAGATGGTATAAGATATTACATTGAGCCTATAGCAGAGGAAGAACTAATTAATAGGATAAAAAATATACCATATGATAAAATGGAAGAGATTTCAAGTTATACAAACACTAAGTTATATGTAGGTGAAAATATTAAAGATATAATGAAAGAAAAAATTATTCCATATATTGCATCTAAAACTAAAACTAGAAATCTTGAAACTTTTAAAGATTGTATTTATGCCATTTTTGAAAATATAGCACTTGAGAATAATATAAATAGATATAAAATATATACATTTGATGAATTTATTGAGCAACTAAAGAAGCAGACTAGTAATATAAAAAATAAAGCTGTTAAATTATTGATAGAGAATATATAATAATTAAAAAGAAAATATTGAACTAATTAGTAGTCCAATATTTTCTTTTTGTTATATTTTAAATATTTATGAATATAGTTTAATGTATAAATTTATTTTTTATGAGGTGATTAGTTTTGAGAAAATATTGTATACTTGGTACTGATTTAAGAAGTAAATATCTAAGAAAGATATTTGTAAAGGAAAATAGAAAAATAGTAGATTTAGAACAAGCAAATGTAGTAATAGCACCAATTCCTTTTACAAAAGATAAAAATAAAGTAAATGGTGAAATTATAGCTATTAATGAGCTTATACAAAGATTAAAAGACACAAAAGATATTCTAATCTCTGGAGCTATACCAAAAGATATAAAAAAAGAATTGGCAGATAATGATATAATTTTTTACGATATAATGGAAAATGATAGTATGGCAATATATAATGCAATACCAACTGCAGAGGGCGCTATAGCAGTTGCAATAGAAAATACAGATTTTACTTTACATTCTGCAAATATTCTTGTTTTAGGTTTTGGCAGAGTTGGAAAAGTACTTGCAAAAAAGCTATCAGGACTTGATGTTAAGTTATATTGCGAAGCAAGAAAAGAAAGTGATTTATCTATTATTGACGCAATGGGATATATACCAGTAAATTTAACTAAACTGGATGATTACATACCAAAAATGAATATAATATTTAATACAATTCCAGAATTGATTTTAGATGAAAAAAGACTTGATTTAGTATCAGATAACACTTTAATTGTCGACCTTGCCTCAAGTCCTGGAGGGGTAGATTTTAAGTATGCAAAAGAGAAAGGAAAAAAGGTAGAATGGTCTTTGGCACTTCCAGCAAAAATAGCGCCATATACTGCTGCGTTATATGTAAAAAATGAAATTGATGCTATACTTGAATAATAATTATATAGTTCTTGCATATTTATCACAATTAGGGTATAATAATAACGTTTAGAGGTGAAATTTATGCAAAATATAATAGATGTAAAAAGTATAGTAGATGAAAGTAAAGAAAAATTAAAAAAAGAAATAGAAGAATTAAAGAAAAAAGATATTCATCCAAAACTTGCAGTTATACTTGCAAATAATGATAGTGCTTCACAAATATATGTAAATAAAAAAAGAAAAATGTGTGAAGAACTAGGTATAATAGATGAAGAATATATACTTGATGAAAATGTTACAACTGAAGATATGCTAGAAATTATTAATAAATTAAATAATGATAAAAGTGTTGATGGAATACTTGTACAACTTCCAGTATTTAAACATCTTGATGAAAAACTAATATTAAATACTATATCACCATTAAAAGATGTAGATGGCTTTCATCCTGAAAACTTGGGTAAATTACTAATTGGCGAGGATACTATTGTTTCATGTACACCAAAAGGAATAATGAAAATAATAGATAGTTTAGGAGAAGATTTAACAGGAAAAAATGCTGTAGTTGTTGGAAGAAGTAGAATAGTAGGTAAACCAATAGCTTGTCTATTATTAAATAGAAATGCAACAGTTACTATTTGCCATTCAAGGACAAAAAATTTAGAAGAATATACTAAAAATGCTGATATACTAATAGTTGCAGTTGGTAAAGCAAGTTTAGTTAATAAAGAGATGGTAAAAGAAGGAGCAATAGTAATTGATGTTGGAATAAATAGGATAGAAGGAAAGATAAAAGGAGATGTTGATACTCTTGAGGTAGCAAATAAGGCTAAATATATAACTCCTGTACCTGGTGGCGTAGGGCTTACAACAGTACTATCTTTAATGGAGAATGTAGTTGAAGTAGCTAAAAAAAGAAAATGTTTTAGAAATTGTTAAAAATGGTGCATCTTTTTTCTTTAAATATGCAAGAATGGGAGGATTAGGAATTGCCTAGTATTTTTGAATTAAGACGGGTATAAAATTATAATAAAAATTATAGCAAAATAGTATGAAATATTTTAAAATAGAAAATGTAGAGATATTTGTTAATATCCCTACATTTTTTTAAAGTAAAGAAAATGATAAGATTTTTTTATAAAATCTTAAATAAATATATCTAAAAACGCTGATATGAATATAAAAAATATAGTATAAAAAAAGAAAAATATAAAATATAAAAAAAATTAGCACTTTAACTTGACAAGTGCTAAAAAAAGATGTATTATATTAGGGAAGTTAGCACTCATATTTTTAAAGTGCTAAATTAGGTGATATTATGAAATTAGATGATAGAAAGAAAAAAATATTATCATCTGTTGTTGAAGATTACATAGTATCTGCTGAGCCAGTTGGTTCTAAAACTCTAGTTGATAAATATCATTTAAAATATAGTAGTGCAACTATTAGGAACGAAATGAAATTACTTGAAGAAGGTGGGTATTTAGAACAACCACATATATCTGCACGGAAGAATTCCATCTACTAAAGGTTATAGGTATTATGTTGATAATTTAATGAAAGAGAAAAAAC
>CANPWO010000026.1 GCA_947584535.1 uncultured Clostridia bacterium | reverse complement strand
ACAAATATAATAAATAGAGAAATAATAAAATAGGAACCTACTTTATTATTTCTTACTTCTTTTAAAATCATAATTTAAAATTGTACCTTTACAGTTTCTCTTTGAGCTTCATCAGTTACTTCAAAGAAGCTTTCTTCTTTAAATCCAAACATACCTGCTAGTATATTTGATGGGAAAGACATTATTGCTGTATTATACATTTGAACTGTATCGTTATAGAATTGTCTTGCGTATGCTATTTTATCCTCTGTTCCAGATAATTCAACTTGTAGAGAATTAAAATTTTCATTTGCTTTTAAATCTGGATAAGCTTCAGATAATGCAAAAATAGATTTTAATGAATTACTTAAAACATTATTTGCATCAGCTTTCCCTTTTACATCTTCTGCAGATGCGAAGTTATTTCTTGCTTCTACAATTTCTTTTAAAGTTTTTTCTTCATGTACCATATAACCTTTAACTGTTTCAACTAGATTAGGAATTAAATCAAATCTTCTTTTAAGTTGAGTATCAATTTGAGCCCATGCATTTTTAACTCTCATTCTAAGATGAACTAATTTGTTATATATTCCAATTATTGCTATAACAATTATTGCTATAACACCAAGTATAATCCATAGTGCTATCACTTTAATCACCCTTTCTTGTGAGATTATCACTAATTATATTTTATCATTTTTTAAGTATATATGCAATAAAATAATAAAAAATAAAATATGTTTTTCATGTTTTTATTACAATTAATTTATGTAAAGAATATAATAATAAAAAGGTATTTGTAAATGTAACAAAAATAAAATAATTATTAATTTATATGTAAATATAGGGAATAGTATAAAAAATGTACAAATTTCGCTATTTTTCACATGCATAAAAAATTTGACAAAACATAAAAATTATAGTATAATAAATATATCCTATGCAAAAGGAGGAGTTTGGGTGAATAACGATAAGGCATATGTATTAAGAAAAGCACTAGTAATAGTAACTATGATCTTAATATTTACTACAGTAGGACTATTTTTAATATCTATGAATCTAAAGACAATAACTTTAGATTATTATGGCGATATTAAAAATATAAAGACTATGTCAAATACTGTAGATGGCTTTTTATTGCAAAATCAAATAAATGTTGATAATAACGAAAAAGTTGAACCAAACATTGATACAAAAATAACTGATGGAATGCAGATAAAAATAAATGGAAATCAAGAACTTGCTAAAATGAATATTGATGAAATAGAAAACGAGTACAATCCAGTAGTAGCTAAGATTGAAGAAGTTATTGAATCAATACCTTTTGAAGAAGAAAAGAAAAATAACTCAACAATGAATAGAGGAACTACTAAGACAGTTCAAGAGGGTGTAGAAGGTCAAAAATCAACTAAATATTTAGTAAAATATAATAAAAATCAGGAAGTATATAGAGCAAAATTATCTACTGAAATTTTAAGTGCTGCAAAAAATCAAATTGTAGAAGTAGGTACAAAACTTAATATTACCGCTTCAAGAAGTGCAGTTGTAAAAAGTGTAGGGGAAGCGCAAGTAGATGCAAACTTTAAGAAATATAATATAAAACTTCCAGAAGAACAACAAGAATTTGCATATAATTTATGTAAAAAATATGGAATTCAATATGAATTATTCCTAGCTATAATGTATAAAGAAAGTGGCTTTAATGCAGGTGCAGTAGGTGGAGGAAATTCATATGGACTTTGTCAAATACATGTATCTAACTTTTCAAGTTTAAGATCAAAACTAGGTGTAAGTAATTTTACTGATCCATATGATAACATGACAGCAGGAGCATATCTACTTTCAAATTACTTTGCTTCAGCAAGAAAAGTAGTTTCAGGTAATGATGCAGTTGAGGCTTATGCTTTAAACTCATATAATATGGGAGAAGGAGTATTCTTTAGAAATTGTTATAGTAAAGGAATATTAAATAGAGCATATAGTAATTCTGTTAAGAGTATAAGAAATTCATTAATAGCAAATGGAAAAATATAATATACATTTTTG
Organism: uncultured Clostridia bacterium; assembly: GCA_947584535.1. Taxonomy (GTDB): domain Bacteria; phylum Bacillota; class Clostridia; order TANB77; family CAG-465; genus CAG-465. The sequence goes on along the minus strand of CANPWO010000026.1, from coordinate 21,298 downwards.
AGATTTAAAAATAGTTGCCAGTTGCTGGCAATTATTTTTTTGGAAAGGATAAAATGGGAGATATAAATACATTAAGAAAAACTAAAGAAATTTTAAACAGATATAATATAAAAGCAAATAAAAGATTTGGACAGAATTTTTTAATTGATGATAATATATTAAGTAAAATAATAGATGTGGCAGATATAAAAGAAAATGAGCTAGTTATAGAAATAGGGCCAGGTCTTGGAAATTTAAGTGAATATATTTTGTTAAATTCAACATATGCATTATTTATTGAAATTGATAATAATATGATTAAAGTTTTAGGTGATAGATTAAGTAGATATAATAATTATAAACTAGTAAACGAAGATTTACTAAAAATTGACATTGATAGTTATATAGAAGAAATAGAGAATAACAGAAATATATCATTTACAAATGTTAAAGTTATAGCTAATTTACCGTATTATATTACGACTCCAATACTATTTAAGTTACTTCAAAACTCAAAACGTATAAATGAAATTGTAGTTATGGTACAAAAAGAAGTAGCACAAAGAATGATTGCAAAACCTAAAACTAAAGATTATGGAATATTAACTTTAATGGTAGAATATCTAACAAACTCGGAAATTATGATAGATGTGCCAAGAAGTAGTTTTATACCAGCGCCAAATGTAGATTCTGCTGTTATAAAACTTGTAAAGAATGATAAATATAAAATAGAAAATGAAGATGTATTGTTTAAACTAATTCATAAAGCATTTGCCCAAAGAAGAAAGAAAATGGTAAATTCTCTTGTATCAAATAAATTTATGGATTTAAGCAAAGAAGATATAGAAAGTATATTAAATAAATCTGGTATAAGTATTAATGCAAGAGCTGAAGAATTAAGTTTAAATGATTATCTAAATATAACAAAAGAAATAAAATAAGGGGCTGAAAAATATGAAAGACAAAAGAAAAATAGCGATAATAGGTGTAGGAGCAGTTGGAGCAACTGTAGCTTATACCCTATCACTAAAAAATATTGTATCTGATATTGTTTTAGTAGATGTTAATGAAGACAAATCAGAAGGAGAGAAATTAGATATATTACATGGACAAGCATATTTTACTGAAAGTGTTAATATAAAAGTAGGTAAATATAGAGAATGTAGAGATGCAGATATTGTAGTAATTGCAACAGGCTCATTAAATAACCAAAAAGCTAAAACAAGACTTGATTTAGCAGAGAAAGATTCTAAAATTGCAAAAGAAGTTACTGAAAAAGTTGTTAAAGCAGGTTTTAAAGGAATATTTGTTGTAGTAAGTAATCCAGTTGATGTAATAACTTATGTAGTAAAAAAAGTATCTAGGTTTCCAGAAAATAAAGTAATTGGAACAGGTACGATGCTTGATACATCAAGATTTAAATATTTACTAGGAGAACTTTCAAATATATCACCTAAAAGTATCCAAGGCTATATACTTGGCGAACATGGCGATTCTTGTTTCCCTGTATGGTCAAATTGTTATATTAAAGGAAAACAGATTTTTGATTATATAGAAGAGAAAAATCTAAGTTTAGAAGAGTTAAATAAAGTATATATGACTACTAAAATGTCAGGTAGTATAGTAAGTAGTAAAAAGCAAGCAACATATTATGCAGTATCTATGTGTGCTGTACGAATAATACAGGCTATATATCAAAATGAAAATATCGTATTTCCTGTTTCAACATACTTAAATGGAGAATATGATACAAGGGATATATGTATAGGAGTTCCTGCAATAATAAATAGTGATGGAGCATCAGAAATTGTACAACTTAAGTTAACAAGAACTGAAAGAGCAAAATTTGAAAATAGTGTAAATGTACTAAAAAATGTAGTTAAAGATTTAGAAATATAAGGAGAGATGAATTAATATGGTAAAAAGAAATAACACACTTTCTTTTATAGTTGCATATCTTGTAATTGTTATATTATTTATAGGTATAAACTTATTACTTTATTTACCAATAAATAATAATATATCTAATGCAAAAAAGATTAATGAAACATATCAAAGTGAGATAACTAGTATACAAAATAGTCAAACAGAGAATTATATAAAAGACATGAAACAAACATATCAAGAGTATTTTAGGGTATTTACTAATATGATTATAGCGTTATATGCTGTAATTGCAATTTGTCTTGTTGCAACAGGACTTGCTTTAAGAGTAAATTCAAATAGAAATAAAGGTATGTATAATGCTATAGTTGCAGCTGGAATAACAGTTATACTATACCTTATATGGTTTATAATAACTGTCCCAAATACATTTAATTTATTATTTTAATTTTTATTAGTAACCTATATATAAATAAAATTTGTTATAATTTAGATTATTACTTGAAAAAATAAATTAACTAGTGTATAATAAAATTACACCGAACGATAGAGAGCTTGTGAACCTTGTCAGATCCGGAAGGAAGCAGCAATAAGCAGACTTCTCTATGTGTTTGGTGCCTTTTTATATGAGGTGATTAAATGGGGTATATAGCACTTTATAGAAAATATAGGCCTTTAACTTTTGATAATATTTTAGGTCAAGAAAGTGTTACTAAAATTTTAAAAAATCAAGTTAAGACTGGGAAAATTTCACACGCATATTTATTTAGTGGTACAAGAGGTACTGGAAAAACTAGTGCTGCAAAAGTGTTTGCAAGAGCTATAAACTGCTTACATCCAAAGGATGGTGAACCTTGTAATGAATGTGAAGTGTGTAAGAGCATACTTGAAGGAAATACATCAGATGTAGTTGAAATGGATGCAGCATCTAATAATAGTGTTGAAAATATACGACAAATTAGACAAGAAGTAGTTTATGCTACTGTAGATGTTAAATATAGGGTATATATAATAGATGAAGTTCATATGTTAACAACTAGTGCATTTAATGCATTACTTAAAACATTAGAAGAACCGCCAGAAAATGTAGTATTTATACTTGCAACAACTGAACAGTATAAAATACCAGTAACCATTCTTTCAAGGTGTTTAAGATTTGAATTTAATAGATTATCAACAGAAAATATAGTTGAAAGATTAAAATATGTACTTGATACAGAGAAAATAGCATATGAGGATGAAGCATTAGAATATGTTGCAAAACTTGCTGATGGAGCTATGAGAGATGCATTAAGTATACTTGATAGGTGTATATCAGAGATGTCTGATAAATTAACTTATGAAGATATACAAAGAATAGTTGGAGCAATTGATAAGCAAATTGTGCAAAATATAGTTAAATCTATTTTAGAATATGATGGTATAAAGGCAAATGAAAATATAGAGCTTGTTATTAAAAAAGGGAAAGATTTAAGACAATTAGTATATGAGCTAAATGAAGAATTTTTATCACTTTTAATTAACTCAAAAAGCGATAGTAAAAAGATTATTAGAATAATTGATAGACTTTCAAAACTTGATAGTGACTTAAGACAAAGTGCAAGACCTTCTATTATTTTAAAATCTTGTATAATTGAACTTTGTAATGATGTAACAGAAGAAATTGATATATCAAGTGGTAATAATAACCAGACAAATAAAGAACTACTTAATATTATTAATGCACTTTCAAGTAAAGTAGCAAGTTTAGAAAGTGAAGTAACAAGTTTAAAGAGTAATTTAAGTAATAAATCTAAGTTTACTACTGTTAAAGCATCAAGTATAGCAAGACCTGCAAAAAAAGATGTTAAAGAAGAAAATAATGAAGCTGAAGAAGTTGAAATGACAGAATTTAATGAACTTGAAGAATTTAATAAAATTGTTGCCTCACATGGAAAATTAAAGTTGTTTTCTGCTCTTGCAAATTCAAGAGTTTATTTAACTGATAGTTATATATTAGTTATTACAAATAATTCATTTGCATATAATATTTTGAAAATGGATGAAAGTATCGAAACAATTAGAGATATAATGTTAGAAAATTACTCAATAGACAAGGATATACGTGTAGAACTTAAAGAGGAAGATGAAAAGGAGAAAGATGTTTCTTCTATAGAAAAAGTATTTAAACAAAATAATATAAATTATACTGATTTAGATTGAAATATTATTAAAATTATAATATAATTAATTGTGTTTTAGAAAGGATTGATATTTATGGCAAAATTTGGAGGATTTCCAGGCGGTGGCATGGGAAACATGCAAAATATATTAAAACAAGCACAAAAAATGCAAAAAGAAATGGAAGAAAAGCAAAAATCAGTTGCTTCAATGGAGATTGAAACTTCAGCAGGTGGTGGAGCTGTTACTGTAAAAGCCACAGGAGATAAAGTAATTAAAGAGATAATCATAAAAAAAGATGTAGTTGATCCAGATGATGTAGAAATGTTACAAGATTTAGTTTTAACAGCTGTAAATGAAGCATTAAATAAAGCTGATTCTATGATGCAATCAGAGCTTGGACAATTCAATATACCAGGTATGTTTTAGGAAGTAAAATATGTATTCACAAACTGTAAATAAATTAATAAATGAGTTTGAAAAATTGCCAGGAATAGGGCACAAATCTGCAGTTAGACTTGCTTTTTATATATTAGAGTCACCGCTTGATGTGGCACAAAATATGGCAAGTACTATAATAGATGCAAAGAATAAAGTAAGATTTTGTTCTATTTGTTATAATATAACAGAAAATGATCCATGTGATATTTGTTCTAATAAAAAAAGAGATGATAGTGTTATTTGTGTAGTTGAAAATGTAAAAGATGTTGTAGCTATGGAAAAAACACATGAATACAAAGGACTTTATCATGTACTACATGGTTCAATTTCTCCAATGAATAATATTACAGCTGGCGATATAAAAATAAAAGAACTTTTGGAAAGATTAAAAGATGATAAAATTAAAGAGGTAATATTGGCTACTAATCCTACAATAGAAGGTGAAGCAACAGCTATGTATATTTCTCGTTTAATTAAACCTCTTGGAATTTCTGTTACTAGAATAGCACATGGAATTCCAGTTGGAGGCGACTTAGAATATACAGATGAGATAACATTAATTAAAGCATTAGAAGGAAGAAGAGAAATGTAATAATTAAGTAGAGGAAGTACGAGTTACTATCTCTACTTTTGTTTTTTAAGGAGATAATAAATGAAAATAGGTTTTTTTGATTCAGGACTTGGAGGACTTACTGTATTTAATAAAGTTATAAAGGAAATATCAGCAGAGTATTTTTATCTTGCAGATAATAAAAATGCACCATATGGAATAAAGGAGAAAAAACAAGTTTTAGAATATATAGATAAATGTATTAAAAAATTAGTAGAAATAAGATGTGATATTATTGTTATAGCATGTAATAGTGCCACAAGTATAGCTATAAATGAACTAAGAGATAAATACAAAGATGTTTGTATTATTGGAACAGAGCCTGCATTAAAAGTTGCAGTTGATGAACATTATTTAACTAAGAAAATATTTGTGAGTGCTACTACTATGACAATTAATCAAGAAAAACTTAATAACTTGATAAAAGATTTAGAGGTAGAAGATATAGTAGAGAAAATAGCACTTGATAAACTTGTTGAGTTTGCAGAACAAGGAATATTTAACGGAAAAGAAGTAGAGGAGTATATAAATACAAAATTTGGTTGTTATAACTTAAATGAGTTTAGTCATTTGGTTTTAGGTTGTACACATTTTCCACTTTTTACAGATACATTTAGAAAAATACTTCCAAGTCATATACATTTAGTTGATGGAAGTAATGGAATATTAAAAAATATAAATAAAAAAGTGAATGAAAAAAATTTAAAAGAAAGTGATTTTTCATGCAAATTAATAATGACTAAACCAAGTGATGTATTTAGATCAAATTTTAGGAACATTTCTAAGATAAGTGATTTTGAAGTTGAAATAATGTAGTAGCAACAAATCTCAAAGTATTTAACTTTGAGATTTGTTGTTAGAGTAAAGTGGTATGATAATAATAAAGCAGATTAAAATTAATATTGCAAGAGTAACAATAGAGATATTAGGATCATTTGTTACATTTGTATTAGTAAATATTATTTCGAGTTTTGTTTCAGTTGGATTATACTCGTCAATATGTACTATTTTTGTTCCGTTTTTTTCAATTATTTTGTTTAATGTAACTTTGGACATTACTGTGTCATTATATCCTTTGGTTATAAAGGTAATATCTGAATTTAGATATTTGTTGTAGTCGTTTATAATCAGTATATCACCGTTTTCAAGCATCGTGTAATGTAAATATTGTGATAAATCCTCTTTTGCATGTGCCACAGGAAGCAAAATTATTAATACCATTAATACCATAAAGATTAACCGCTTAAATTTCATGTTAAAAACCCCTTTTCATTAAAATATATGAGAAAACTTTGTTACTCAAGTTAAAAAAATATTTAAAGTTAGTATATCAGAAAAATAATAGTATGTCAATATACTGCTTTCATCAGACTGATTCGTATGGGAATAATATATAAGATAATTAAGCGGTAGTAAAACAATATAACAACTTTATTACATTGATTACAAAAAAGTTACAAAAAAATTAAAAATATTTCAAAAAAATGTAGCAAAAAAAATACATACATGATATAATTTAAATATCGTAAGTTGAGGTGTTATATATATGAATGAAAAGAAAATATTAATTGTAGATGACGAAAGACCTATAGTAGATATACTAAAATTTAATCTTGAAAAAGAGGGATTTTCAACTATAGCTGCATATGATGGAGAGGAAGCTATAAATATAGCACTTACAGTAAAGCCTGATTTAATACTTCTTGATTTAATGCTTCCTAAAATAGATGGTTTAAATGTATGTAAAGAACTTAGAAAAAGTCTTGTTTGTCCAATAATCATGCTTACTGCAAAAGAGGAAGTAGTTGATAAAATAATAGGCTTAGAACTAGGTGCAGATGATTATATGACTAAACCTTTTAGTGTTAGAGAAGTAATAGCAAGAATAAAGGCTAATCTAAGAAAACATGTGTTACCTGATAATGAAGAGCAAAAATCAGAGAAAAGCAAAATAAAAATAAAAGATATGGTTATTGATCCTGAAAGATATATAGCGATTGTTGGTAATAAAACAATTGATTTAACAATAAAAGAATTTGAACTTTTAAAAATGCTTTCTACTGCTCCAAACCAAGTATTTACAAGAGAGCAGATTTTAAGAGGTGTTTGGGGATATGATTTCTATGGAGACGCTCGTACTGTTGATGTAACTGTTAGACGTTTAAGAGAAAAAATAGAGAGAAATTCTGCTGATCCTCAATATGTACAAACAAAAAGAGGAATGGGATATTACGTTTCAGACTAGTATCAATTAATATTATTTATTTTCTAATTTTAAAGAAAGGAGAATAATATGATATGAAAAAGTCTATTAAAACAAGTATAAGATTTTTAAGTATGATAATGGTAGTTATAGCTTTTATAACTACTATAATTCTATCTATTAATTTTGTAGATAAGAATAATATATTTTCTGTTACTAATATAATCGTATTAGTTGTTCTTCTTGTTATAGCTTTTATTGCAGGTACTATAAATGCTAATTTAATAATTTTTCCACTTAAAAAAATGGAAAAGGGAATGAAAAGTGTATCTGAAGGAAAATTTATTGATACTAAGCATTTAAAAGATTATACATCTTTAACAGAAATTAAGGAACTTATTGAATCCTATACTTCTATGATGGAGCTTATAAAGAAAAATAGTTTTGATTTAAATAGTCAGCAAAGTAAAACTGAAATTATACTTGAACATATGGCAGATGGTGTTGTAGCTTTTTCTATTTCTAAGCAGGTAGTTCATATGAACAAGTCAGCAATGCGACTTTTAAATATTGAAAAAAGTTATGATACATTTGATAAAATTACAAGTAAACTTAAAATAGAATTAGACTTTGATAAAATTATGTATTTACCAAATTACAAGAGTATTGAAACTAAAATAACAGTTGGTGAAAATGCTTTAAATATTGTATTTGTACCGTTTTTTAGTGATAGACTAAGTCCTATGGGCGTAATAATGGTAATTAGAAATATTACTGAAAGTGTTAAGCTTGATAATATGCGTAAAGAATTTGTAGCTAACGTATCACATGAACTTAAAACACCTCTTACTTCTATAAAAGGGTATTCGGAGACAATGATGACAGGTGATTTAACATTCGCTGAGATAACAAGATTTGCTAAGGTTATAAATCAAGAAGCAAATAGAATGGATAGATTAGTTGCTGATTTACTACAACTTTCACGTTTTGATTATAAAAAGGTTAGTTGGAAAAAGATGATGTTCTCTATCGTTGATTTAGCACAAAGTGTATGTGAGAAAATGCAGTATGCTGCTAAGGAAAAAAATCATCATCTTGAATGTATTGTGACTGTTGAGCCACCAAATGTATATGCTGATAGAGATGCAATAGAACAAGTTATTATGAATATAGTAAGTAATAGTATTAAATATACTAGAGAAGGTGGAACAATTACAGTATATGTTGGTTCAATTAATGGAAATGTATATATAAAAGTTATTGATAATGGTATAGGTATCCCTCCACAAGATTTAAATAGAATATTTGAAAGATTTTATAGAGTTGATAAAGCTCGTTCAAGAAAAATGGGCGGTACTGGACTTGGACTTTCTATTGTTAAAGAAATTATTGATGGCAATGATGGTACTATAGATATTAGAAGTGAAGTAAATAAAGGAACTGAGGTAATTATAACATTACCTACTAAAGTGAAAGCTTAAAAAAAGGATAGATAATATATGAGATATTTTGAAACTCATACACATTATAATGAAGATGTGTATAAAGATAATTTAGAAGAAGTGTTAAAAAAGGCAAGAGACGTAAATGTAGATAAATTTGTAAATGTTGGATATAATAAAGAGGCTTCAATTAAGTCTATTGAATTAGCTGATAAGTATGATGATTTTTATGCTGCAATAGGTGTTCATCCACATGATGTTGATAATGATACAGCACAAGATATATATGATATATATAGCAAGAATAAAGGTAAAAAGATAGTTGCTATTGGTGAAATAGGCTTTGATTTTGCTTATGTAAAAGATAATAAAGATAACCAAAAAAAATTATTTATAGAACAAATAGAACTAGCTAATACGCTAAAGTTGCCAATACTTATTCACTCAAGAGATGCTTCTTTAGAAACGTATAATACATTAAAAGAGAAGAGAGCTGAAGCACGGAACTTTGTTTCACTGTTTTCAACCAAGTGATGATTTAGTAAGACTTGTAATACAAAATCGGATATTTTGTAGCATTTGGTGGGAATATAACTTTTAAAAGAAATGCTTCGTTTAAAAACTATATTGAGAAAATACCAATAGAGCAAATAGTTATTGAGACAGATAGTCCATATTTATCTCCTGAACCATATAGAGGAACTACTAATAATTCATCAAGACTTCCTATAATTTGTAGAAAGCTTGCTGAATATAAAAATATGGATGAAGAAAATGTAGCAAATATTGTATATAATAATTCATTAAAGTTTTTTAAAATAACACCCTAATATTTTTTAGGGTGTTATTTTAAAAGTTGTCATTTATAGTTGAGATAACTTGTTTAATTAGTGCAAGTTGCCTGTCTGTGTAATAAATACTTCCTGGTTCATATAGCATATTATCTAGTGAATCTGAGAACATTGCATCTAGACTAAGCTTTAAAGTATTAGATAATAGTATTAGTTTATTAAGACTAGGTAATTTAATACCTCTTTCAATATCACCTAGAAAATTAGGTGATACATCAATTTTTTCAGCTAACTGGAATTGAGTTAGTCCCATTTTTTCTCTTGCAATTTTTATTTTCTTACCAAATGCAATTTTATTAATTATATTTTTAGTAGCCATTATGATACCCCCTATTAGCTATAATATATACTATAGTCAATATAAAATAAACAATTAGAGTGTGTTATAATCAACACCAATAATGCTATTTGTAACAATGAATGCAAAATACTAATATAGTATTATATATACATTTTTTTATGCATGATCACTAAATTTATAAAAATACTTGATTTTTTGTAAATAAAATGTTATAATATCTTTTGGTTAATAAATCGGGGTGTAGCTCAGTTGGGAGAGCGCGTGGTTTGGGACCATGAGGTCGCACGTTCAAGCCGTGTCACTCCGACCATTTTTTTGCAATTTTTATAGAATTGCATAAAATTCAAAAGGAGTGAAATAGTGTTAAATCAAGCATTTGATTGACACTATTTTTTTATGTAGTCTTTTAAAATTCTCTAAAAACTGGTAAAAAATTTCTAAAAAAATTTCTAAAATGGTTTTTTAGCAAAAAAAAAATTTCTAAAAAATTTCTAAAAAAAAAATCAATGTTTTTTCACTTATATAAGGCTTTTTAAAAATTTAAAGGAGTGAAAAAAATATGCAAAGTGAAAAAATAGAGTATTATAAAATAAATGAAACATTAGAACATAAATATTATCAAATACCACAAGAATTATTTACTAATCCATATTATAAAGATAATTTAAGTTTAGAAAGTAAAGTTTTATATGCTTTTTTATTAGATAGATTAACTCTTTCTATAAAGAATAACTGGTATGATGAAGAAAATAATATATATTTGATTTTTACAAGAGAAGAAGTCCAAAATAAATTAAATCTATCTTCTAAAACAGTTATAAAAGCATTTAAACAATTAACAGAAATAAAATTAGTTAAGGAAAAAAGGCAAGGATTGGGGAAACCTAATTTGATATTTGTAGGAAAAATAGTTCATCAAAATATTGAAGATTTTTTTGAACAAGAAAATAAACATTTACAGAAGTGTAAAAATTACACTTCAAGAGATGTAAAAAATACAGTTCAAGAAGTGGAAAATGTACAAGCAATCAATACTTATAATATCAATACTAATAAAGAAGATGATATTGCTTTGAAAGATATAAAAGCAAAATGCAAATTAGAAGAATTTGAAAAAGAAGATAAATATATTTTAGAAGATGTAATTGATAGATTATATAATTCTACTTTTTTAAAAATTGGAACAACAAAAGTAGAGAATTCAAAAATATTAGATAAATTAAAATTAATAAAAAAAGATAACTTAATTCAACTTTTAAATATTCGTAAAGATAGTTGTAATATAAAAAATATAGTAAATTATTTGATGATTTGTTTATATAATAATTTAGGAAATACTAATATAAATAAATCAGTAAATAGCAAAAAATCAAATAACAGATATGTAGGTCGCAATTATTCAGAGGATTTTTTGGAAAGTTTATATGATAATATAACTTTCGCATAGCTGGAAGTATGAAACCAGCAAGGTTTCATAAAAGCAAGTATTAAAAATTGTAAATACAATTTTTAATATGTAGCTTTATTTTCAATAAATTGCGATAGCTTTTTATTGAAACCTAAAAATTTATTTATAATAATAAATTTTTAGGTAGGGGTGTAGGGGACAAATCCCCACCACACGATAAGTTTTAAAAAAACTTGTCTAGTGTGTTAGACAAGTATAACTTATCTTTTTAATCAAGGAGCAAAATTATATGAGCTATGCAATAATTAGAAATGAAAAATTGACTAGAGCAAAATGTATAGGCATATATAATCATAATGAACGAAAAACAAAAAATCACTCTAATAAAAATATAGACAATACCAAAACATATCAAAATTATTATTTAAAGAAAAACAAATTAAGTTATATAAAAGAATTTGATAAAATAAAAGAAGAATGTAATTTAAAGGGACAGATAAAGGTAACGAGCAATATAATGTGTGAAATGATTTTTACATCTGACCAAAATTTTTTTGATGAAATAGGCTTTGAAGAAACAAAAAGATATTTTAGAGAAAGCTATAATTTTATATGTAATTATAAAAATCTAGGAAGTAAAAATATAGTATCAGCAGTCGTACATTTAGATGAAGATACACCACATATGCACTTATTATATATACCAGTTATTCATACAAAAGATAATAAAGGAAATGATATAGATAAAGTATCTTGTAGAGAATTTTGGAAAGGAAAAGACAGTTATAGAAAGTTACAAGATAGTTATCATAAATATATTACTTCAAAAGGTTTTAATTTAGAAAGAGGACAAGCAGTTGAAATTACTGACAGAGAACATTTATCTATTAAAGAATATAAACAAATAACAAATTTTGAAAATACGAAAAAATCATTAAAAGAATTAAAAGTTGAATTGCCTGATACACCTGATTTAAAAGATATAAAAAAAGTAATGTTAAACAGAGATTATAAAATAGAGCAGGAAATTATAAAGCCTAGAGATAATTTAATTGGAATATTAGCTTGTAAAAATAAAGTTTTAACGCAAGAATTATCAAAACAAGTAAATTTAGTTTCTAAAGCTGAAGATTATCAAAGAGAAAATACAATTTTGAAAAAAGAGAATAGTGAGTTATCTTCTAATTATGAAAAATTAAAAAGTAAATATAATATTGAAACATCAAATATGAAAAAAAGAATAAATACTTTAAAAGAAAATATAAATTGCATAACAAAAAAATTTGAACAGCTTAAAAACACATTTAAGGCATTTTTTTCGTGGGTGGCAAGTAAATTATCAAATGAAACAGAAAACACTCTAATAAAGCAATTTAAAGAAGAAAAAAATGTAGAGGTTGATATTATAAATGAAATTAGACCAACATATCAAACTGTTGAAAAAGAAGATTTTGAAATGGAGCTATAAAAATATACTATTATATTTAGCTTGAATTAATATACTATATTTGATATAATCAATCATATAAATAGTAATTTGTATAAAAAAATAATATCAAGTTTAATTCTTGGTATTATTTTTATTTGCATATTCGCTTTTTAATATACTCTCTATTTCTTCTGGAGTTTCTTTGCAATTATTCTCTAACCATTTTTGGATTATAGCATTAAATCCTGCTTTAAAAAATTCAATGTGATATTCAATATATTTATCATCATATAATAATTTAGATAAATTAGTATCATATTCATATTGAATAATAATAGTATTTTTATCCTTATTTAACTTAAAATAAGTTTTGTAAAATATTTGATTTTCTTTAATGTGATGGAGTATCTTTAAAAAATTATTTGAATTATTTTTTGTTTCTCGTTCTTCTTGATATAGAAAAGCAACATCTTCTTCTAATTTTTTAGCAATTTTATCAGCTAAATCTTCTACATCAAGATAATTTGCATAAAAAGTAGAACGATTTAAACCAGTTTTCTTACAGATATCTGTAACAGAAATATTAGATAGTTCTTTAGTTTGGATTAACTGAACAAAAACCTTCTCTATCTTTTCTTGTGATGCCTTTCTTCGCTTATTATTAGGTGTATTCATATCATTTCCTCCATTATTCCAACAAAAGTCTATAAATTGATGATTGTTTTTTTACTTCAATGATATTATACTATAATTAAAGAAAAACAACAAGTGTTGTAATAAAAGAAAGGAGAAATTAAAATGTCAGATTCAAAATTTGTAAAAGCAAATGAAAAAATTGCAGAAAAGGTAGTAAAAGGACACAAAGCAATAGAAAAAGGTGTCGTAGATGGCTATAAAAAAATTGAAGAAGGAGTTGTTGGAGGTTATAAAAAAGTTGAAGATAAGTTTGTAGATAAATTCCTTAAAAAAGATGGAGAAACCATTGAAGAAGCTAAAGAAAGAATAAAAAAAGAACAAAAAGAACAGCAAGAAAAAAATAAAAAATATACAAAAACAACTGAAGAAATACAAGCAGAAATTAAAGAAAAATTAAATAAGTAAAGGTGGAAAGTAAAATGAAGAAAGAAACTTTATTAGAAATTATATTAGGAACTATTGGTGGTTTAGTATTTGCAATAGGTATGTGTATGTGCTTAATACCAGAGTGGGATTTATTTAAAGCAGGTGTTGTTGTAGCAATTTTAGGTTTTATAGTTCTACTTTGTATTATACCTGTTTATAAAAGTAATCATCCTAAAAAAGAACACGCACCTATAAATTGGGGAATTGTTATTACTTGGTTAGTAGGAATAGTTGGAGCATTAGTAATGGGATTTGGTATGAGTAAAGTAATGATTGGTAATTCATCTAAAACTGACTTAATAATTGGTATTGTAACAGGTATAGTTGGTCTACTTGTATGTGTGCTTAACTATCCAATATATTCTTATTTAAAAAGTAACAGAAAATAATTTGAGGATTACAAAAATCCTCTTTTTGATTAGAAGTATCCTATAAAAAATATATCATACAAATTACAATTTATGTGAGTTTTAGAATTAGTAGTATTATTATAATGTTTTAAGAGAGAATTAAAAAAGTTCTCTCCTATTTTTGTTTGCAGATAAAGTTATTAATAAAGAAAATAAAGTAGAAATTCCATAATAGAAAAACTACTTTAATCTTCTTCATCTAAATTAATAAATAAATCGGAATCAAAAAAATCTTTTAAAGTTATACCTATTCCATTACATATATTATAGATGACTCTTACTTTAATACTCTATTTTCTTCATTAAAGAATGTTCCAAGTGTTGATTAAGTAATACTACAAATAGTATATAACTTATTTATGGTTATATTTTTTTCATCATAAAGTTGTACAATTCTTTTTTTCATTGTTTCGCTTAATTTCAATATTTTCACATCTCAAAATATTATAGCATACTATTTCGCAAAAATTAATTTTTTTGCTTTTGCGAAATACAAATATTATTACAAAAATGAGATAAAATTATTCATTTATTATTATTTAATAAAATCTTTTTAGATTTTCTAATTCTTTTTAAAACTTTTTTCTAACTATCCGTGTCTACTTTTTATAATACAATAATTCTATAAAAAACTGGTAAAAAATTTCTAAAAAATAATTTAAGGTTTTTTAATTTATACAAGGCTTTATAGAAACTAAAAAGAGTTAAACCTATTCAAAATAAAATAGAATTATAAATATTATACTTGGATTGAATTAATATAATATATTTGATAAAATACTTTTATATAAATAATTAATTATATAAAAAAAAGGGGGGATAATGAAATGACTGGATTCTTATGGATAATGCTTGGAGGTATTGTTTTTGGAATAATATTAGGTATAATTTCAGGATTATTAAAAAAGCAAGTAGGATGTGTTTTAGGATTTGCTATATCTTTTATGTGTATAATTTGTTTTTTTGTAGATATTACAGTAGAGCCAGTAAAAAATCCTGAATTACAAAAAAATACTATTACATATATTGAAGGAGTTGAATTTCCTGAAATATATAAAGCTTATAAAGAAAATGAACTAAAAGCAGATGATTTATATAAAAATAAGCGTTATAGAATTACAGCAAAAGTAAATGGAATGACGAATGATGGTTTGTATAATATTACAGGTGGTGCAACACTAACAATGGAACTTAAAGTAGATAATACTATTGTATTTTTTTATGCAGAATTTGAAAAAGAACAAGAAAGTGTATTAAAAACTATAAAAGTAGGAGATACCATCACTTTTGAAGGTAAATGTTTAGATGCTGGTAATTGGGTAGATTGTGAATTAATACAATAAGATTTGAATAAAATAAACATATTGTAGAACAAAAAGATTAAATTAGAAAAACTACATATGTAATTTCTAATTTAATCTTTTTTTATAAATTAATAAATACTATTTAAAAAAATTTAAAGTTATACCTATTCCACTATATATATTATAGATAACTTAAACTTTTAATACTCTTTTTTCTCCATTAAAGAATGTTCCAAGTGTTGATTAAGTATACTACAAATAGTACATAACTTATTTGTAGTTATAATCCCTTTTAAAATTATTTAAAAGGTTACATAAGACTTGACTTTTTGTAAAAAATTTGATACAATAAAAATGTATTATATTAATAATTATTCAAACAATTTTGGATAAGGAATTTTTGGAAGGAGTGAATAAATTGTAACGGAGGTAAAAAGGATAGAACACATAGGAACTAAATAAGAAAATAATAAAAGAAAGGAAGAATACTATCATGAAAATTAAAAGAGTTGTTAGTGTAGTTATATCTGTTGCAATGCTTTTTGCATTAGCAATTGTTCCCGTTTCAGCAAATGAACACAAGGAAAATTCAAAAGAAGTAACTTTAATTGTTGAGATGGAAGAACCATCTTTATTGCAAACTAAAGAGGCGGCTAGTTTAGGAGCAGCTGAGTTTTTAAATACAGAAGAGGCAAAAACAACTGAAGTGCACTTGTTATCAGTACAAGAGGAAGTAAAGGAAGATATTAATCGGAATATAAAAGCAGATACAAATGATGGGTTTATTTACACAGGAGCTTTTAATGGCTTTTCTATGAAGGCACATGAATCAGATATTGAAAAAATAAAGGCATTAGATGGAGTAAAAAATGTCTATATATCTAATTCATATGACATAGAGCCTGTTAGTCCAATTAGTTTATGTTCAGTAGAACAGCCTGAGCCTGGAGTAGGAGCCTCAATGATGAATTCTCAATATATGTACGCTCAAGGCTATAATGGTAAAGGACAGGCAGTAGCAATAATAGACTCAGAGTTTGATGTTGGACATGAGTTCTTTTCTTCTAGTATTGATGAGCCAAAGTTCTCCAAGGATGATATAAGGAACTTTATAAGCAATACAGAATTAAATGTTAGTATTTCAGCAAACCAGGTATATAAAAACGAAAAAATACCGTTTGCTTATGATTATGCGGAAAATGATGCAGATACATTTTCAACAGTAGCTGTTCACGGTACTCACGTTGCTGGTATTGTAGCTGGAAAAAATGGTGATTATTATGGGAACTATTTTTCTGGTGTTGCACCTGAAGCACAGCTAATATTAATGAAATGTGGAGATGATGATGGACACCTAGCTGATGAAACTCTTTTAGCTGCATTTGATGATGCTTCTAAGATGGATGTGTGTGCTATTAATTTAAGTGCTGGTAGTCAAATGGTAGATGCACCTTTATATGAAGATTTATTTAAAACTATAAGAGAAAGTGGTAAATTAATAATTTGTGCTGCAGGAAATTCTGGTAGAGCTACCGAAACTGCTAATCATCCAGACTATGTTTTTCCAAGTCATCCTGCTATTTATAGTGAATCTACATCCATTGCTTCGATAAATGCAAATGAAATTTGGGTTACAACTCAAAAGATGACATTGGGTAACGGTGAAACTGTCACATATAATGAGGAGGACGGAATTGGATTCTTTGAAAAATTCTCGGATAAACCCTATGAATATGTATTAATAGATGAAGAACAAGGAGTTGTAGAAGATATAACAGGCAAAATTTTGATATGCGATTCAGATACTTTGCTAAGTTTAGGTAGCTTAAAAGAATATAATCTTACTGGTATAATCATATTATATAATCAAGATTATAAAGGAACACTTTTACCAGGTGATATTCCTTTAATCTTTATCAATAGTTCTACAAAAGAACAGTTTGCAAATTGTAATAAAAAAACGTTGCAAACGATAAATGATAAAGAGCATAAAAAAGTAGAAGATAAGCCGATTATGTCAGACTTTACTAGCTGGGGAACAACTACTAATCTAAACTTAAAGCCGGAAATAACGGCACCTGGTGGAACAATAATGTCATCAGTTATAAATGACCAATATGAGAATAAAAGTGGAACATCAATGGCTGCTCCCCATATGACAGGTGCAATAGCACTTTTTAATGGTTATATGGATGATAATTTTCCAACAGTTGTTGGAGAACAAAAAGCAAAATTGATGGAAAACCTTTTAATGAGTTCTGCAGATATAATTTTCCAGGATGATGAAGAAACTTTGCCAGAATCTCCTCGTCGTCAAGGTGCCGGTCTTGTAGATCTTAAGGCTGCTGCAGAATTGCCTGTTATACTAAAAGGTGATGAAGGAAAATCAAAGCTTTCTTTAGGAGATATGCTTGGAACTGATATAGATCTTACATTTACAGCAGAAAATTTGACTAATCAGGAAGTTGAATATGATGATGTAAAATTGTACGTATTTACAGATAATTATGAAACAGTAAATGGAATAAATTATATAACAGATTCTGTCCCACTTAAGTTTACAACATTAAATGTAGAAAATGAAAGTTATACTATTCCAGCAAATAGTTCTAAAGAAATAACAGTTACATTTGAACTTGACGAAAATCAAGTTAGAGATAATCTAAATATTTTCGAAAATGGCTTTTTTGTTGACGGTTTTGTTGTTTTAAATAATAAGGAAGGTAAAGTTTCAAAAACAAGTATGCCTTTTACAGGTTTTTATGGAGATTGGACAGCGTTTGAAGCGTTAGAACCTTCATATTATGAACAAAACGGTGGCTTGGGTGGCCTTGTAGTAAATGATGTAAATAGTGGCGATAAATATCTTCTTGGACAAAATCAAATATTATTAGATTTAATTTCTTCAGGTAAAGTTTCAGATAGTGACTATAAAACAGAAGAGTATGCATCCGAAGACTATGTTGGTTATTCACCAAACTTTGACGGTATGTTTGACACTATTTGTCTAGAACTATATCCGTTTAGAGATTTAATCAACACAGGAGTAATAATATATGACAATAAAAACAATGTGATTGATAGCGTAGATAATCCTAACGGAGTTGGACGACATGGAAGTGACCCAACACCAATTGATATTACATCTATTTTATTAGAGGGAGATTATACTATAACTTTTAGAGGTAATTTAGACTTTGAAAGTGAAAGGAATGTATCAATTGAAAAATCGTATAAATTCTATGTCGATACAACACCACCTCAGATAAGTGTTCCAAAAATTTATGAGGAAAATGGAAGAAAATATGCTTCTTTTACAGCAAGTGATAATCGTTATTTAATGGGGGCACAGGCTTTTGAAGATGATAACGAAATTGCAGCTGTACCCATAAAGGCATTAAATAAAACAGATGTTGTACTTGATATTACTGATGCAGAAGATGTGAATAATCTCAAGTTTGTTGTTACAGATTATGCTTATAACCAAAATGAATTTAAAATTGGTGATATAAGTATGGAACTTGTTGGAGTTCCTGTAACTTCTGGTGATGCGTTATCATTTATAGTAAATATTTTAAATACAACTGAAGATGTTGAAGCTGATATTATTTCGGCAATTTATTCAGAAGATAATAAATTAATTGATGTTAAAGTACAGCAGACTTCATTAATTAGTGGACAAAATGTACTTAAATCATTTGATTTTCAAAATGTTAAAGATTATAAATATGCTAAGGTATTTTTATGGCGTCATAGAGAAATGATACCACTTACGGAAGCACTGATATATTATAATTAAATTATATCCCTTCAAAAACTATATTAGTTTTTGAAGGGACTATTTTTATATAAAATGCATTTTACAATTTTATTTCTTTTATCCAAGTATTTACTTCATCTTGACTTGTTGATGAGGAAAATCTTTTTCCAGCTAATATATTTAATTTTGTATTATATGACTTTAATGTATTTTCACTCTGAGTTATATCTGTTGAGCCTGATGTGCAAAATAAAATAACATTTTTTCCATCTAATTTATTTGTATCTATAAACGATAACATTATTTTTGGAACATCACTCCACCAAATTGGGTAACCTAAAAAAATAGTATCATATTTACTAGTATCAATATTATTTGAAATTTCAGGTCTTGCATTATTATCTTGTTGCTCTCTATTTGCTCTACAATCATAATTATATGCTAAGTCTTCATCTGTGTATTTTTCTTTTGGTATAATTTCTAATAAATCTCCATTAGTAGTATTTTTTATATATTCAGCAATTTTCTTGGTATTACCAGTTGCTGAAAAATAGATAATAGCAGTATTTGATGTATTAGATATATTGGTATTATTTGTATTAGTAATTATATCATTTACAGTATTATTTTTTTCATTTGTAGTAGTTTCACCTTTGTTTAACATTTTAACACAACCAACTATCCCTAATACTACAATTAATAAACAAATTATAATTATTATTATTTTATTATTCATTTGTATCCTCCTTTTTTTAATACCAATCATGTTTTTCATTACGGTCTAATGAATTTATATTATCCATTTCTTCATCTGTTAACTTAAAGTTATAAATATCAGTATTTTCTTTAATATGTTCTTTATTACTTGAGCCAGGTATTACTACAACACCTTTTTGCAAATTCCATCTTAGTATAACCTGTGCAGAAGTTACATTATGAGCTTTAGCAATACTTGATATAGTTTCATCTCCTAATAATTCTTGAGTGTGGCCTCTACCACCAAAAGGATACCAGCCCTGCATTACTATTCCTAGATTTTGAACGTACGGTATAACATCATTTTCTTGATAATATGGATGAATTTCATTTTGTATTAATGCAGGAGTAATTGTAACCTGTGGTAAAAACTCTTGTAATTCTTTAATATACCAATTTGATAAACCAATAGATTTAATTCTACCTTTTTCAACATATTTTTCTAACGCTTTATATGCTGTAACATCATTTTCTCCTGGATGATGAAGAAGCACCATATCAATATATTCTAAACCTAATTTATCAAAAGCCATTTCAATTGCTTCATCTGGATTGTCATACTGAGTAGGGTATATTTTGGTAATTACAAATATTTCTTCTCTTGGAACATTTGAATCTTTTATAGCTTTACCAATTTCTTCCTCATTTGAATACATATATGCTGTATCTATAAGTCTCACTCCTGCATTTAATGCATCAGTAATAGCATTATAACAAGTATCTCCTGTTAAACTATATGTTCCAATTCCATTTAATGGCATTTCATAACCACTATTTAATTTAACTGTTTTTGTATTAAAATTAAATTCAGGTATTTTATTATCTGTTGTTTGTTGCTTAGTATACATTGTTTGTTTATTTTCTTCCTTATTGTATTTTTTAGTTAAATAGCAAGTAATTATTATAGCAAAAACAAATAATATAACTATAATAAATAAAATAATTTTTTTCATATTATCACTTTCCTAATTTAAATATTTTTTAAAAAAGTTATCAATTTTATCAAAAGGTATTATATTTATATTATCATATAAATCAGTATGTACAGCATCTTTGATAATCATTAATTCTTTATTATCAGTATATTTATTATTTGCAATCATATTTTTATATGCATCTTTACTAAAATAACAAGAATGAGCTTTTTCACCATGTATCATTAAAACAGCACTTCTTATTTCGTTGCTATATGCAAGTATTGGTTGATTTAAAAAAGACATACAACCTATTTTATTCCA
>CANPWO010000025.1 GCA_947584535.1 uncultured Clostridia bacterium | reverse complement strand
TTATTTTATACAATATTTATCCACAAAATACATAATTCTGTTACTAAAATTTTATTTCCTAGTCTGAATAGTAACTTAATTATATATAATAAACTGGTTTTACAAAAGTAAAACCAGTTATCATATTACATACCCGTATTTGGCAATTCTTCAGTATATTCTACATTATCATTTGTTATATTAACTTCTACTTCCTTATTATGTTCTTTTATTTCAACTTCATATATATTGCTACTTAATACATAATAATTAGTAGACTTTGTTTCTTTAATATAATACTTTCCCTTTAAAAGTTCTTTAGTAATAGCGATTCCTTCTTTGTTTGTAATAACAGAATCTACTATATTACCGTTTTCATCAAATATATTAAACTGTGTTCCTTCAAGCGGACTTCCTTTATCTAATTTAGAAAGTTTATTATATTCTTTACTTGTCTTATATATCTTTATTTTTCCTTTTATTTTTTCATTTTCAACATTAAGTACATTATCTTGGTCAGATACTATATTTACAATATATTCGTTATTTTCTTTATCTAGATAATACTCTTTATTTGACTCAATTTCCTGTACTACTATCTCATCATCATATAACATATTAAATTCTTTTTTTACATCAATAAATATTTCACCATTTTCATCAGTTACATACTCTCCTAATGTTTTTTCTTTTGTTTTATCTAAAATTCTAAATTTAGTATTTGGAATAGCTATTTCATTATTCTCTTTATCTTTCTTTACTATCTTTAAATTTGTAGGATGATAGTTAATATTAAGATTTAAGTTAAGTATATCTTGTCTATCTGGTCTTAATGCTATAGCAACATTCTGTTTTTTAGCATTATTAGAGTCACCAAATAAAACGGCATTTTGTTTAATATTTGCTAAAATATTAAATGTAATATTCATATCTTGCGTTATTTTATCTCTTGGTACTAATATCTTTATCATATCTTCTCTTGAATATTTGCCTAAATCACGATTATATTTATCTGTCATTTTTATATCATAATCTGTACTTTGTGGTCTATAATCTGTAATCATCTCTACATTTAATTCTGGTATAAATCTTTTGCTATAATATCTATTATCTATATCATCAATTTTAAATTCTTCATCAACAGGCTTAAATTTTATAGTATTACTTGGAATATTACCGCTCATCCCTCTTTCATATATCTTTTTTATAGCATCTACTACTCTTTGATAATCACTTTTTATTGGTTTTATTAAATTTAGATTTAGGCCTTCAGTATATGCCCAAACTGCAAATTGTGTTGCAAATTGTTTTTCATCATTTGTATATAAATTATATTCAACACAATCTTGATATGGATATCCGTTAAATACAATATTAGCTATTTTTTTATCATCTAATTCTTTATTAACATCTACATTATACTCTTCAATATCTGCACCTTCTAAGCCTAATTTCAAGCAATATGCAGGCCATCTATCTCCTGATTTATCTGTATAATAATATTTATAAAATTTTTGTGGTCTTGTATCATAAGTTATATACTTTTCATCTACATTTTCATATTTTATCGTTATATCACCAAGTTCTATATTACTATTGGCATAATTTGCAAATATAATATTAAAATTTCCAAAAACACTTAGTATACTAAATAATATACTACAAAAAATCAACTTTTTCTTTTTCATTTATTCCTCCTTTAATTCGTTAGCTTTTACGCATAACCTAATATCTTTTCTAGTTTTAATACAAGTAATTAACGTTATAATATTTTCATTTGTATTATCTAATACTGAAAAATCAGTGCTTTTTATTTCAGTTATTTTTGACACTTTATATTTTTTTTGACCATAATCTGTCTTGTATATAATAATATCACCAATTTTCAACTTATCTAAATCTTTAAATAAATTTGAGTTTCTTATACCATAATTGTGTGCTGCAATACATACATTTCCATTAAATCTAGATGTATTACTAAAATGTCCAATGTTATTTTTTAATATATTATCTTGAGTTCCTTCTTTAATAACTTCATTGTATATATTAATTTTTTCTATTGTTAAATATCCCACCATTTCTTTTGTTTTTAATTTGTTAGTTGGCACTATCTGTACATTATCTTTATTATATTTATTATATTTATTATCATTACTATGTTTTCCATTATTATCTTTAAAAATATTTAAAGTATATGTATGATTAAAATAAAGAATAAACAAAGTTAAAAGTACTAATATAGCAACAACTAAAACTATTACTATCTTTTTAAATAATTTCATTTTCCTCCCATCTAACTAAAATATAAAATAAAAACTGAAAACTTGTATAAGAATTATACAGATTAAAAAAATTGAATAAATAAATAATTTGATTTAATACAACATAATTATACATGTCGTTTATATAAGTGTCAAGAAATTTCGGTCGCAAATTTCGACATAAATAACATAAATCACTGGTAATATTTTACCAGTGATTGTGTTATTTACGCTTTTAAGCAATGTAATGATACCAAATTTTTAGCATAAGGTTTTTGCGGTTTTCCTATCTCGCAATGGAATTGTCCATCATTATTATACCATTTAAAAGTAAGAGCTTCAACTGGAGATGACGAATGTGCATATCCTTTATATAGCGTAATTTCTTCTCCTTTTTTTATTGAAAAAGATATCAAATACTTCTTAGATATAAACGAACTATAATCAGATTCCACATCGTAGTTTTCAATTACTTTTATTAGGTTTATCTTACCCTTTAAGCTTTCAGGAATCAAAATATCTCCAGGTACAATACTTCTTGAATTTAATATAGCATACACCTTTTCCACATCTTCATCTTTTGTATAATTAGTTAATTTTGAACATGTAATTAGGTCATGTTCTTCAATTATATCATACCCATGTATTTCTATATCTCCATATACGCCTTTTATATTTTCATTGAAATCAAACTTAACCCGTAACTGCGTATTATCAACAGTCGAGGGAATTAGCATTTGCATTCCTTCTCCCTTTTTCTTTTTAAATTTAAACTCACTATTTCGCCTGTTGTCATTAATAAATATAATCATATTTATTCCTCCTTTTTTTAATTGGTTACACAATTATATCATGGCATTTTTTTTTAGTCAAGAAAAAATTGTAATTAAATCCATAAATCTTTGGTAAGTTCTTCTATTTCTTTTTGTCTATCCTTTGTTTTACTAATATCTATTATATAATTTTTACCATCAAAACGTATAGTATCTCCTTCTTTAACCTCATTTGGTAATTTTTTTAATAAAATATTTACAAATTTTAAATCATCTCGTTCACATACTGCATATTTTCCTTCAAATCTATCTATTATATATGTGTGTTTATCTTCCATAATTGTATGTTCCCTCCTTAACATTAAAAGATATATTATCTCCATCTGAGAAAAGTATAATTGTACCGCTTTCGTCAGTTCTATATACTGGTATATTTGCTCTTTGTAATTTTATCATTGTCTCTTTATGTGGATGCCCGTAGTCATTATCTTTACCTGCAGATATAACTGCTGCAGATGGCATAACTTCATTTAAAAATTTAGTTGATGTAGAGGAACGAGAACCATGATGTCCAAGTTTTATAACATCACATTTTAAATCGTAGTTATTTTTAAGTATCTCATTTTCTGATAATTCTTCAGCATCTCCCATAAATAAAAATGATTTATTTTTATATGTTAATTTTATTACTATTGAATAATTATTTGATTCATCATATTTTTGTAAATTAGGTGCAAGTACTTTAAAAGTAGCATCACCAAAATTAAAACTTTCACCTGAATTTGGAGCATATAGTTTTTTATCCTTGCTTTTTACAGATTTAACAAAACTCTCAAAGGTTTTCGTTGTTGCTGTTTGTTTTGGAAAGAATATATTATCTACTTCAAAAGAGTCAATTACCTTATCCATACCACCTATATGATCTTCATGTGCATGTGTTCCAATAATATAGTCAAATTTAGTTATTTTCTGTTCTTTTAGGTAGTTAACTAATCTTTCTTCTGAATCATTTTTACCAGCGTCAATTAGCATATAATGTTCATCTTGTTTTATAAGAATTGCATCAGCTTGCCCTACATCAATAAAATGAATTTGTAATTTCCCTTCTATATCCAAGTTAAAATTTTGCTTTTCAGCTACTTTGTAAGTATTAGTATCTTGTTCTTTTTCTTCATTTGCAAAATCTAGATAATACGAAACTATAGCTGTAAATATTAAAAATACTATTACTCCTAATATTTTAATTAAATTTTTTTTAGTCCTTTTTTTCATTACATCCTCCATATATATTAAAGTATACTTTAACACAATACTGCTTGTCAAGAGAAAGTTTTTCCTAAAAAATGACAAAAACAAGTTAATGTTATATCTTAATCTTTAATTTTAAATATTGTAAAAGTGTAATATTATATTTGGTAAAAATAAAAAAATCTTAATAAATAAAAGGATATAAAAAAACTACTGAACTTAATAACCAGTAGTTTTTTTGTTATATTAATGGTTTGAAGTTGTACCAAATAACTCGTCAAATTTTTTCTCAAGTTCTGCTTGCAAATCAAATGTATTTTCTTCCTGTTTATTTGTATTTTCTGGTTTATTTTGTATTATTGGAGCTGACTCAATTTTTGGTGGCTGAGTTTCTACTTGTGGTTGTGGCATTTGGTTAGTTTGCACAACATTATTTGGTATTTCATCTATTTCTACATTTCTTGCATTCATTCTTTCTCTTGCAAGTCTCTCTCTTTTTGCTATATGTTCTCTTACATCCATTACCTTAACTGGTACATCATCAGTTTTTGGCATTGTTGATAAATCCTTTATTTCATATTGTTTTGCTATATCTCTCATTGGATGATATTTATAGAACCAAGCTTTTTTTGCTTTTATTGGTTTTAGAGTTCTAACAAGTATAATTTCTTCGTTTGGATCAAGACGAGTTAATTCATCTACTGTCATTAAATCTCTTGCTTGTTTTTGCATACTTATTGAGACACCTTGTTTAGATAATTCATCTTTATCTTTACTTACAGATCTATTTCTTACATTAATTGTAGTTTGTCCCATACTCTTTTGAAAATACTCACAAGTTTTAAGTGATGAACTTCCAAGGAATACTTTTGTATCACAGTTACCAATTATATTCTCATAATTATCTTTATATAACGCTTCAAGTTGGTCTAAACTCTGTACAACTATTGATATACTTATACCTAAACTTCTTGTAGTACTAAGTTTTTTGTTAAAGTCTGGTATTTGACCAATATTTGCAAATTCATCTAACAAGAAATATACTTGATTATCAAGTGTTCCACCTCTTGCATCTGCTTGTGCATATAATTTTTGTAGCATCTGACTAAAGAATATTGTAGATATGAAATCATAGGTACTATCAGCTGCAGATGTTATAACAAATATTGCAGTTTTTCTTCTACCAAGTTCTTCAAAATCAAAGTTATTTGAAGTTGTAATTCTTTGCATAGATGGTGTATCAAATGTTTCAACTTTAGAAATTGTAGATATTATAATACTTTGCATTGTTTTATCTGCCGCAGTTTTAAAGTTTTCATATTGAACACGACCTGGATGCTCAGGTTTTAATTCATCAATAAATAATTTATCAAATAGCGTATCATCACTACCACCAGCTCTAATTATACTTAAACAGCTTGATAAATTTTGTTCTTCAACTGGAAGAACTGATATTACATAGTAAATACATGCTTTAAGAAGCATCTTAGCTGTATTATCCCAAAATGGATCATTTGTAGGTTGTCCTTTAGTTGCTCCTACTACTATTGTATGTGCTATTATATCAACACTTGTATGGTCTATAATATGAGCTAAAGGATTGTATCTATCACTATAATCAGGGTTAACAAGATTTAGTACTCTTACATTATATCCGTTAGCTTTCAAGAAACCTGATGTATCTCTATATAACTCACCTTTTGGATCAGTTATTACATAAGAGCCTAGTAACTGTAATATGTTAGGTTTAATATAACAAGCAGATTTACCAGCACCAGATCCGTCCAACAACTAATACGTTTTTATTAATTAATACTTTCCTTAAATCTGTTCCTAAATAATGGTCTTTACTAAGTATAAAACCTTCTTTTCTATTTAAAATTTCTCTACCATCAGAAAGCTTATCAAATTCTTCGCCATGTTTACTCCACTGACTTGAACCACTTTCTTTTCCATCATATTCAGATGTTTTAGCAAATTTGATTTTCCATGCTATGAATAATGCTCCAAATACAAGTAATGTCCAAAAAGACCAATTTAAAAATGTGCCTATTTCTAAAAATATTCCACCAAAAAACTTAAATGTTATTATATTTGTAAAAAATCCATCTAAAACTTTCATCAATGAATGATATGAGTCAGTTCCAGCTGGCACATTATGTATCCCCCAACAAATCGTGCCTACGATTATTATATCAAATAATACGTAGGCAATTAAAAATGGCATTATTTCTCTTTTTAGCTTATTAAAATTACTTTTCATATGTTCAACCTCTCAAAATTTTAAACTACATTTATACTATCATATCATCTTCACCATGTAATTTTTCTTGCTTAATTGTTTCTCTTTCTTCTCTTACAGGTGCATTAATATTTAACATTTTACTATCTAGTATCTCTAATCTGTCTCCCCCAAATTTACAAGTAACAGCTGATACTTTAATTTTATAATTTCCTGTCATATTAAAAATTCCTCCCTTTTTACTACTTTTTTTACTACATTTAAACTACATTTTTTAATACATTTTCGTTAAATTTATTCAAATCTAAGTTCTAAAACAATGTAAGGTTTATTTGGTAGAAGTTTACATCTACCTTTAATTTCTCCAGTCATCTCATCTGTATAAAGTACTGGTTTTATTTCTTCTCCTGTTTGAGTATCTATTATAGAGAAGTGTCTTTTCATATTTGGTGTATATTCAATTTCTTTATATTCTACACCTTCTTGATTATAGATTGTTCCATAACTAAGTGGTACATTTGTCTCAGTAGCCATAAATCCCTTATTACTTAACTCACCTGTACTAAGTATTGCCTTATTATTTGTTAAAGTTAAAAGTACTATTAATTGAGTATCTTCGCCATTTTTTATAACATTAAATACTTTTTTTATCTTTCCTTCTTCTTGTGTATCTATACATTGTATCTTTTGCAAAGAAAGATAAGCATTCCCTTTGTTTTTTTCACTCTCATTTTTTTCTACTAGGAATGCTAATGTATTCATTCCTGGCATATCTATAATCTCAAACTTATTCATTTGTACTATAGGTTCCATAATTTTACCTCTTTCTTATTTATATAAAAAACCTTATAATATTATTATAGCATACTTTTATGTAAATTACAATGTTTATTTATATATTTATTATAAATTAACTTGCAGATTTTTTTGTTCCTACTTTAACTACTTGTTGTTCAGGATTATATGTATCTTTTGAAAGCATCCTTGATTCAATTACTTTACCATTTTGAGTTTTAGTTATATATCCTTCAGATACATATCCGTTAACTCCATTTTGAACAACTACTTGTTTGCCATCAGCCATACTGTTATCATAAATATATTTTGTTGTATATGGTATTGTACTTAATGTTCTACTAGATAAAGTTACCTCACATTCATTATCTTCTTTTGTACCATATATACTAACATTTAAACTACCGCCAGCACTAAATGATGTAACAATCTTTATTGGGTAATTTCTTGTGTTTTTAAATTTAAAGTCAAGCATAGGAGAATATACAGTAGCATCTAAGCTTGGTTGTACATAACCTACTGGAAGTCCATGTTGATGTCTTTCTACTATTTGCAAATTTGCCATTAATGCTGCATTATATAATGTTGAAGTAGTTTGACATATTCCTCCACCCATTTCATTTACAACTGTACCACCTTTAAATGTCGCAGCAGCCATATACCCTTTTGCTGCTGTGGTATCTCCAATTGTTGCATTATATGAAAAAGTTTCACCGGGCATTATTATTGTTCCATTTAAATAATCAAGTGCTATTCTTAAATTATTTGCTCTTGCTGTTTGTGACGCATTAAAATATGTTGTCTTGCCAGCTAATTTATCATTATAGTATTTACTTGTTAAATCTGCTAATTTAACTTTAGGATTTGTTACTTTAAGTTTAAATTCAATAACCTTACCTTCTTGTTTATTCTCAGCATTATTTAATACATTTTTTAATTCGTTAATATCAAAGTCTAAACCAACTACTTCTGATACAAATTTAATTGGTTTAACATTTTCATCAACATAAGCATCTTTAGCTTCTCTTTTTACTTCACTATATACTTTATCAATATCTAATTCTTGTGGTACTTTTGATATAATATTTAATTTAAGTTTGTTATCTTCAGAATTTTTTAAAGCTTCTATAATATTTTCTTTTTCTTTGTTATAATCAATTGCATTACCAGTTTTTCCTCTAGTAATTATTAAAAGGCCTTCTTTATCATCTACACTATATGTATCGTCTACAGCTCTATTTTTTATGGTTAAATCTATATTTTTTAGTATTCCATCAAATTTTTCTTCATCATATGAATATACTAAATCCATATCAACTTTACTAAATAGAGCTTTTATTATATTAAAATTATCTTTAAAAATATTATTGCTTCTTCCAAAGCCCATAATATTTGTTAATGTTTTTGCACTATCTATACTAAAATCAAGTTCTTCAGCATTTACAGTATATAGTTCATCTGAGTCTTGATAAACTACAATAGCCTTGTTTTTTATTTTATCATTTTTTTCTTTAATTAGTGCACTTACTTCGTCTTTTGTCATTCCACTTAAATTTTGGCCTTCTAAATACACATTTTTATATACTTTTGAATTTAGTTTATTAACACAAACAATTATTCCAAATACAATAACAAAAAATAATAATATACTTCCACATATAATTAAAGTTTTTAAACTTTTTTTATTTATTTTTTTTACTTTTGTTAAAGAATCTTCCTTAACACCTACAGTTATCTTATTATCATTTTCGTTCTTAGTTTCAATTTCTTTCTTTTCATCTTTTACTGTCAATTCCTGTGAAGTTTCATTTGTAACTTCCTTTACTTCATCAGTAGTTACTTCTTCTACTTTTTCATCCTTATTTACTTCTTTAGACATATTTTCCTCCATAACATAAAATATTATTCATCAATAGTTTCATTTGATTCTATTTTTTCAGCCTCTTTTTCTTCATCTAAAGTTTCATCTTTTTCTATTTCTTCTACTTCTTTTTCTTTCTCTACTTTTTCATTATTATCTTCATCATTAGTTTTTTCTTCATTTACAACTTCTTGTAAATCTTTTTCATTTGCTTTTCTTATAAGAATAATAGGTGTTAATGTTTTTGCCTGCCCTGCAGGGTTATCTTTTATTAATGCTTTTAATGTAGCTTCATCAAGTTCAATGCTATCTGCTTTACCAAGTATTTCTACATTAAAATCATTTGCATCTACTATCATTGCTTTTATGCCTAATTTTTCATACATTTCATTACATACTCTAGTTGGATTTTCTGGAATT
This sequence comes from uncultured Clostridia bacterium, assembly GCA_947584535.1. Lineage (GTDB taxonomy): Bacteria > Bacillota > Clostridia > TANB77 > CAG-465 > CAG-465. Next base: position 14,804 of record CANPWO010000025.1, on the reverse strand, counting down.
CTTATACCAAAATCAGCATAATCTTCAAATACTTCTCCATAAAAACCATCTAAACCACTTATTTCTGGTCCGACTATTTCATAGAATACTCCATGCTTTCCAAATATTTTGCAAAATCCACCTGCTATTGCAGCCCATATTACTTTTAGTCTACCACAAATATTTATCGCAAATTGCATTTTGTATGGATTATCAACTCCAACTCCCGCATCACTTCTCATAGCAAATTTTGATAAGAATTTTGCAAGTGGTCCTACTTTTACATCTTTTTTATATACAACTCTTTCTTGACATAGTCCAATAATCTTCTCACTTATAGATATAATGTCACCTTCTTCATATATTGGCTTAACATATTTTTCCATTATATCAATATAACTTTCACCTATTTTTACATAGTGAGTTTCTATTGCATGTCTTAAATATTTTTCATCATTTACTTCTATTTCTACTTTTTTTCCTTCATTCGCCTTAAACTCCATAATTTACACGCTTCTTTCTTATTCCTAAATACATAAAAAGTATATTACAAAATCAAGCTATTGTCAATAATTTAAGTCAAAAAGTATAAATAAAATTATACTTTTTTTCAATGATATAAAAGCAATCAAAACCACCCGTTCAACGGGTGGTTTGCTCTGCCCTATAAGGGCCTGTTACTCGCAAGTGCCTTAAGGCACTCTATTTTTTGTCCGACCATTGCTTAATTTTTACCTGCTACCACTCAAGTGGTTTATTTCCTAAACACACCTTTCTTTCCTGCTTTTTCCTCCTGTGCAAATGGATCTATTACTTCTTTTATTGTTATTTGGTCAGATGCTATATCTTCTTGTAATTGATTCCTTATATATTCTTTTATTTTCTTTTCGTTTTTTCCTACTGTACTAACAAAATAACCATCTGCCCAAAAACTTCTTCTTCCATATTTATACTTTAAATTTGCAAATTTATCAAATATCATTAATGTACTTTTTCCTTTTAAATATCCCATAAAACTTGATACACTTATTTTGGGTGGTATTGATACTAACATATGAATATGATCTTGGCATAATTCTGCTTCTATTATTTCTACTCCTTTATGTTCACACAATTTTCTTAAAATTTTTCCTATCTCACTTTTTATTTTTCCATATATTATTTGCCTTCTATACTTTGGCGCAAATACTATATGATACTTGCATTCCCATTTAGTATGTGATAGACTGTTGTAGTCTATATAATTTTTTTTAGACATAATTTATTCCCCCTTTTTTATTTTATATGTCTTTGGTCGGACATATATATATTATCAAAAAAGGGGGAATAAATCTACTCGACGCTACTGCTTTTTTTGAACCCTAGGTATAACCTAGGGTTTTCATATCCAAAAAAGTAGACTACCAAAAAAGGTAGTCTAAAGAGCATTCTATAAGCCGGATTCTGTTTTAAATAGTCATTTATCTAGGATATATATCACTATATACCTCAAGCCACCAACCACAGAAGTTGACGGGCAGTCTTAACCTTCTTATTTATGGTGTTGCACCAGGTGGGGTTTACACAAAAACTATGTCACCATAATTTTTCGTAAGCTCTTACCTTACGTTTTCACCCTTACCACAATAAGTGGCGGTAATTTTCTGTTGCACTTTCCTTAGGATTACTCCCACTAGACGTTATCTAGCACCATTGCCCTACGGTGTCCGGACTTTCCTCTTGAAGCAAAACTCCAAGCGACTATTTCTAATACTCTATATTTATTATACCATATTTTTTTAAATAAGTATAGTATTATATAAATTTTAAATTATCTATATTGACATAATGCAATTCCCATGATATACTATAACAAAATTTATGAAAGGAGAGTGCTAACTATGGACTTTATAAGAAATAAAACAATTTATATACGCCCACAATATAATTTAGAAAGAGGCTTTCGGAATCCAATAATGACTTCTAGCCAACTTCATTCTGTATTTGTTAGTAAATCAAGAGGTGTTTGCGGAAATATTATATATGATGGGGATGTAGTATATCAAGATTTTAAGTATAAGAAAGATAACCTCCTATATTATATTGAGTTTGATTACTTGGATGGTTATTTCAATAGTCTTACAGTTTTTGAAGTTACATACGATTATCTAAATTTTATATTTAAAATTAAGAAGCTATGTGAATTTTACAAAGAAGCTGTCGAGACTATCATAAAGGGAGAAATGCCCCCTAAAACTGAAAATATTGATGACGAAACACATTATAATATAGTAAAATCAATACAACAGTTTTTTGATTTTATAAATAAATAACATAGAAAAAAGTACACTAAATTGTAATTAATTTTAGTGTACTTTTAATTTTTGCAATTTATTATTTTTCGTCAGTTTGATTTTGTACTTCATCTTCTGGAATAATTTTAGCAATGTTTATAACTTTACCACCATCTGATGTTCTCATAAGTGTTACACCTTGTGTATTTCTTCCAAGTATTGAAATATCTTTTACATTTAATCTAATTATAACACCTGTATCTGTTATAAGCATAATATCATCTTCATCATTTACAATCTTTATTCCAATAATATGTCCTGTTTTTGCAGTAGTCTTGTATGTTAGAATTCCTTTTCCAGCTCTTGCTTGTTGTCTATATTCTTCTACCTCAGTTCTCTTTCCAAAACCATTTTCTGTAATAGCTAAGATATAATCTTTTTCATTTTCTATTGGTTCCATACCAATAACTTTATCATCATTTGCAAGATTAATACCTTTAACTCCCATAGATGTTCTTCCAACAGCTCTTACTTCTTCTTCATTAAATCTTATTGAAAGTCCTTTTGCTGTTACCATTACTATACTACTGTTTCCATCAGTAAGTCTTACATCAATTAATTCATCATCTTCTTTTAAAGTTATTCCTTGAATTCCAGTTTTACGAATATTACTATATTCTGCAAGTTTTGTTTTCTTTATAAGGCCATTTTTAGTAGCCATAAGTACATATAGTTCTTCACTATAATCTTTAACAGGAATTACTGCAGCTATTTTTTCACCTTGTGCAAGTTGTAATAAATTAACTATAGCTGTTCCTTTAGCTGTTCTACTTGCTTCAGGAATCTCATATGCTTTAAGTCTAAATGCTCTACCAGTAGTAGTAAAGAACATCATATAATCATGAGTTGATGTAACAAATAAATGCTCTACAAAATCATCCTCACGAGTGTTCATTGCAGTAAGTCCCTTACCACCTCTCTTTTGAGAGCGATAAGTATCTGCTGAAACTCTTTTGATATAGCCAAAATGAGTTAATGTAACTACATTTGTTTCCTCTTTAATAAGGCTTTCTATATCAATATCACTTTCTCCATGTGTTATAGTTGTTAATCTTTCATCACCATATTTTTCTTTTAATTCTAGAAGTTCTTCTTTTATAATATCTTTTACAAGTTGTTCACTACCAAGTATTTCTTTTAAATGAGCGATTAATTCAATTAAAGAATTATACTCATTTTCAATTTTCTCTCTTTGTAAACCTTGCAAAGTTCTAAGTCTCATTTCTAGTATTGAATTAGCTTGAATTTCTGAAAGTCCAAATGTAGTCATAAGTCTTTCTTGAGCATCATCATAAGACTCACGAATAATTTTTATTACTTCGTCTATATTATCAATCGCAATTCTTAGTCCTTCTAAAATATGAAGTCTTGCTTCTGCCTTTGCTAAATCAAATTTTGTTCTTCTAACTACAACACTTTCTCTATGTTTTATATATTCTGCTAGTATTTCATTTAGTTTTAATACTTTAGGTTGTCCATCAACAAGTGCAAGCATTAACATACTTTGAGTAGTTTGAAGTTGTGTATGTTTATATAACAATTTAAGTACAACATTTGGATTTGCATCTCTTTTCAATTCTATTACTATTCTTAATCCTTCTCTATCTGATTCATCTCTTAAATCAGAGATACCTTCTATGGTTTTTAACTGTACAAGTTTAGCTATATTTTCAACAAGTGCTGCTTTATTTACTTGATAAGGTATTTCAGATACAATTATTCTATATCTGCCACGACTATCTTCTTCTATTTCAGCTTTTGCTCTTACACAAACTTTACCACGACCTGTTGTATAGGCATTCTTTATACCTTCTTTTCCAACTATTATACCAGCAGTTGGGAAGTCTGGTCCTTTAATATATGCCATTAATTCTTCGTTTGTAATATCTGGGTTTTCAAGTTGTGCAATTGTTCCATTTACTACTTCTGTTAAATTATGAGGTGGTATATTACAAGCCATACCAACTGCAATACCATATGCACCATTTATTAATAATGCTGGAAGTTTTGCAGGTAATACTGATGGTTCTTTTAATCTATCATCATAATTTGGAACAAAATCAACTGTTTCTTTATCTAAATCAGCTAACATCTCAAGTGCAATTTTATGAAGCTTAGCTTCTGTATATCTCATTGCGGCAGGTGGATCATTATCTACTGATCCAAAGTTACCATGTCCATTTACAAGTGGGTATCTTAAAGAAAAATCTTGTGATAAACGTACTAAAGCATCATAAATTGCCGCATCTCCATGTGGGTGATAATTACCCATAACATCTCCGACAATACTTGCTGATTTTCTAAATGGTTTCTCAGGCCATAGAGATAATTCATTCATTACATACAATATTCTTCTATGTACTGGTTTCATACCATCCCTTACATCTGGAAGTGCACGAGATACAATTACACTCATTGCATAATCTATATATGATTTTTGCATTTCCTCTTCTATTTTTACAGGTATTATTTTTTGTGCATCTAAAAAGTTTTCATCATTTATGTCCATTATATATCCCTCCATATATTAGCTCTTTCATTATACATTAAAAAAAATAAAAAAGCAAGCTAAAATTCTTGAAAAAAGTGTAAAATATGATATAATGTAGAAAATAATGTAACATAGAAGGAGCAATATATGAAATATAAAAATTACTATGAAATATTAGGTGTAAATAGAAAAAGTTCTAAAGAAGAAATTAGGGCATCATATAGAAAACTAGCAAAAAAATATCATCCTGATACAAATAAAACAGCAGAGTCTGAAACTATGTTTAAAGATGTAAATGAAGCTTATGATGTACTTACTAATGTAGAAAAAAGAAGAAAATACGATAGACAAACAAATAGATTTGGATTTGGTATAGTTGATAGTGAATCTAGCCTTTCAAATGTCAAATATGAATTTAAATCAGGTGTTAATGTTATAAACGATTTACTTACTACAATACTTGGCTTTAAAAAAGATGATGCACAAAATTTTGGTGATATAGATAATGCACCACAAAGTGAAAAGAAACCAAAGCAAAAACAAGAAAAAGGAAAAGATATTATCACACATATAGATGTTACTTTAGAAGAAGGGCTACTTGGAGCTGAGAAAAAAATTGCTATAAAAGCTCACAAATCAGGAATGAAAACTTTTTCTGTTAAAGTACCAGTTGGTATAAAAAATGGTGATAAAATTAGACTTGCAGCACTTGGAAATCCTGGAAAAAATGGTGGAAAAAATGGTGATTTAATAATTCATGTTAAACTACTTGAAGATAAAGAATGCAAATTAGATGGCATAGATTTATACAAAGATATAACTATTACACCAGCTCTTGCAGTTGTTGGAGGAAATTATTATACTGAAGTTTTAGGTGAAAAAATTAAAGTTACTTTGCCAAAACATTTACATGATAATGAACTTGTTACTATATCTCAAAAAGGATATATTTCAGAAGATGAAAAAAGAGGAGATTTATTCTTAAAAGTACATATTGATTTACCAACAGAATTAACCGAAAGAGAAGAAAAACTATACGAGCAATTACTAAAATATGAAAGAAAAAGAAATGAGAGAAAGAAGTAAAAAAAGCAGTTTAGGAAATCTCCTAAACTGCTTTTCTTATTACTTTTTGTAATTTTTTGCCCAAGTGCAAAATTCTTCATCGAAAGCATAGCCCTTTTTTAAAGCTATTGTAGGATCATCTTTTATAAAAGTCATCCAATCGACTACTTTTGTTATATAAAATGTACTTCTTACTTGAAGATATGCAAGTACATTTTTGAAATAAGCATTTCTTTCCTCAGCCTGTTTTTTTGTGATTTTAAGCTTGTTACCGTTCATCCAATCGTACATTGCCTTTACAAACTCATCCTCTACATTTTGACAGATTCGCCGAGCCGCCTCAAACAGAAAATCATCATCAGACCAGCCTAAATTTTTACCCATTGCAATATCAGCAATTGTAAAAGGGCAATCATCAAATGCTTTTAAGCACTTGGCTTCAATTTCATTTGCATAATTCATGTTTCCCATATTAAACCTCCTAAAAGCTCCCTTCTGAATATTTTATTCAGAATATTTATTATTACGACATTTTAATTATACCATTTTTACAAAAAAAAGTCAATATGCTTAATATAAACATATTGGCTTTTAAATTCTACTTATTTGCTTTCTACATATACTTCTTGCTTATTATAATGTGTATGTAGTAATTTATGTGACTTCTTTCCATTTGGCTCACCTAAGAAATCTTTGTATAATTCTTTAACCTCAGGATTTTGATGTGATTTTCTATATTTAGCTTTTTTATCAGCATTATATAATGCTTTTGCCCTTAGTCCTAAAACATCTATTTTACTTGCTTTAAATTCCTCAACAATTGGTTGACCTCCACCATTTATACAGCCACCAGGACAAGTCATTATCTCTATAAAGCTATACTTAGATGTACCATCTTTTATTTCATCTAGTAATTTAGATGCATTAGCAAGTCCTTGTGAAATAGCTATTTTATGAGTCTTACCTTGAATATTTATCTCTGCCTCTTTAATTCCCTTTTTACCTCTTAAATTTTTAAACTCTACTTCTTTAAGTTCAGTACCATCAAGTAAATATGATACACTTCTTAAAGCTGCTTCCATTACGCCACCAGTTGTACCAAATATATGTCCAGCACCTGTTGCAATACCAAGTGGTACGTCATATTCCTCATCATCAAGTGTTGCAAGATTTATATTTGACTCTCTTAAAAGTCTAGCCATTTCTCTTGTTGTAATAACACAGTCAACTGCTTGAAGTTCATCTTCAAGTTTTAGTTCATCTCTAATAATTTCTGCTTTCTTTGCAGAGCAAGGCATAAGTGCTACTGAATATATATCCTTAGGATTAATTTTCTCTTTTTTAGCATAATATGTCTTTATTAAAGTACCAAGTATCTCCATAGGTGACTTAGTTGTAGATAAATGTTCTAAGCACTCAGGATAAAACTTTTCTGCAAATGTTATCCAACCACTACTACAAGATGTAATCATTGGTAAATTCCTATTTTCTTTAAGTCTTGAGATAAACTCAGTTGCTTCTTCCATTATAGTTACATCAGCGCCTAAATCTGTATCAAATACTTTATCAAAACCAAGTCTTCTTAAAGCTGCTACCATTTTTCCTTGTGCAAGTGTTCCTATTTCCATACCGAATTCTTCTCCAATTGTAGCACGAACAGCTGGTGCAGTTTGAATAACAACATGTTTAGTAGGATCAGCTAAAACTTTCTTTAAATCTTTTATATTACTTTTTTCAGTTAATGCACCAACTGGGCAATGTATTACGCATTGTCCACAGCCAACGCAAGTTGATTGTCTTATTCCCATATTTAGTGCAACACCGATTTTAGAGTTAAAGCCTCTATTTAAAGTATTAATTGCTGAGACTCCTTGAACTTTCTTGCAGACATTAACACATCTTCTACACAAAATACATTTTGCTGTATTTCTTACAATACAATCAGAAGAATCGTCAAAATCAGACTTTGGCATTTCTCCTTCATAAGGCAAATCTTCTATACCAAATCTACGACTTAAGTCTTGTAATCTACAATTTGTACTTCTTACACAAGTAAGGCACTTTTTCTCATGACTTGATAAAAGTAATTCAAGTATAGTTCTTTTAGTATCAAGTAGTTCTTTAGTGTTTGTTCTAACTACCATACCATCTTCTGCTGGATAAACACAAGATGCTTTAAAACCTTTAACACCTTCTATTTCTACAAGACACATTCTACAATTTCCAACTTCATTTATTTCTTTTAAATAACAAAGTGTTGGTATATCAATATTTATTTTTCTTGCTGCTTCAAGGACAGTAGTTCCTTTTTCTACTGTAACTTCCTTACCATCAATGGTTAAGGTTATCATTTCTTTTTTCATAAAATACCTCCAAAGATTATTTACTTATTGCTTTAAATGGACACTTTGTAATACATACACCACATTTTATACATTTATCTTGATTAATTTTAAATGGTCCTTTTCTAACTTCACCTTCAATTGCACCAACTGGGCAATTTTTTGCACAAATTCCACATTGTTTACATTTTTCAGGATCAATATGTACTTGTGTTAATGCCTTACACTCACCTGCTGGACATCTTTTTTCTTTTATATGCGCTTCATACTCATCTCTAAAATATTTTAATGTACTAAGTACAGGATTTGGTGCAGTTTGACCAAGTCCACAAAGAGATGCACTTTTTATATTCTTTGCAAGTCTTTCAAGTTTTTCTATATCGCCCTCTTTACCTTTTCCTTCTGTAATTCTTGTAAGAATTTCAAGCATTCTCTTTGTACCAATTCTACAAGGAGGACATTTTCCACAAGACTCATCAACAGTAAATTCTAAGAAAAATTTAGCTAGATTAACCATACATTTACTTTCATCCATTACGATTAATCCACCAGAGCCCATCATTGAACCAATACTTGAAAGTGATTCATAATCAATTGGTGTATCAATATATTTAGCAGGTATGCAACCTCCACTTGGTCCACCAGTTTGAGCTGCTTTAAATCTTTTGCCACCTGGTACTCCGCCACCAATATCATATACTATCTCTCTTAGTGTAGTTCCCATTGGTACTTCAACAAGTCCAACATTATTTATATTTCCACCAAGTGCAAATACTTTTGTACCCTTTGAATTTTCTGTTCCAATAGACTTATACCATTTACCACCATTAAGTATTATTTTAGGTACATTTGCATAAGTTTCAACATTATTAAGTAATGTTGGCTTTTCAAATAATCCTTTTACTGCAGGAAAAGGTGGTCTAGGTCTTGGCTCTCCTCTTTTACCTTCAATTGAGTTCATAAGTGCAGTTTCCTCACCGCATACAAATGCTCCAGCGCCAAGTCTTAATTCAAGTTCAAAATCAAGTCCTTTTCCAAATATATTTTTACCTAGAAGTCCTTTTTCTTTAGCTTGTTTAATAGCAATATTTAGTCTTTCAACTGCAATAGGGTACTCTGCACGCACATATATATATCCTTGTGTAGCACCAACTGCATATGCTGCAATTGCCATAGCCTCAATTACAGAATGAGGATCTCCTTCTAATATACTTCTATCCATGAAAGCTCCTGGATCTCCTTCATCAGCATTACAGCATACATATTTTTGATCAGCCTCAGAGTTTTTAGTAAATAGCCATTTTTTACCTGTTGGGAATCCTGCTCCACCTCTACCTCTTAAACCTGATATATTAATTTCTTCAATTACTTCATCTCTTGTCATATTTAAAGCTTTATATAACGCTTGATAACCATCAACTGCGATATATTCTTCTATTTTTTCTGGATTAATTGTACCACAATTTTTAAGTGCAATTCTTTTTTGCTTATTATAGAAATTAAGTTCATGCCATTTTTTTACATACTTATCTTCTTCTTTTGCAAGTAATCTTTCAAGTGGCTTTTTATCTACAACTGAAGCTACAATATCTTCTGCATCCTCTGGTTTTACCATCTCATAAAATATTTCATCAGGATCTATTACAACAATTGGCCCTTTTGCACAAAATCCAAAACAGCCTGTCTTTTCAACTAATATATCTTTTATATTTTTATCTTTAACGATTTTCTTAAGATTAGAAAGTAGAACATCACTCTTTGAAGAAGTGCATCCTGTACCAGAGCATACCATTATTCTTTTCTTTTTTAATACTGCACTATTTTTTTCTTTTAATTTATTTAACTCTTTTATATCCATATTTTCACCTACTTTTTACTATATTCTTCTATAAGCTCATCAACTTTTTTTACATCCATTTTGCCATATACTTCTTTATTGATTACAATAGCTGGTGCAAGTCCACAAGCTCCTATACATCTTACAGATTCAAGTGAAAACTTACCATCTTTTGTTGTTTGTCCTTCTTCAATACCAAGTTTTTCTTTAAATCTATTAAGTACTTTTTCAGAACCTTTTACATAACAGGCAGTTCCCATACATACTTGTATATTATATTTTCCCTTTGGTGCAAGTGAGAATCTAGAATAAAAAGTTATTATTCCATAGATTTCTGACATAGGTACATCTAGCTCTTTAGATAAATATTTTTGTGCAGTAGTTGATATATACCCATAAGTATCTTGTACTTCATGAAGTGCTCCAATTACCCCACCTTTTACTCCTTTATATCTTTGTGCGATTTTTTCTAATTTAGGATCAATTTTACATCCATCACATCCTTGACAATGTCCCATAAATACCTCCTTATTTTTTATATATTTTTATTTACCTTAAATAATAGGTTGTTCTTCTGATTGCGTTTTATTTTTTGTATCTCTTTCTTTGAAATACTCATCTCTTTTTTTATCTAATTCATTTCTTCTTTTTTCATTAAATTCTGTTATAAAATCTTTTAAATTTTGTTTTCCACATTGAGTAATTATCTCATTTAAATCTTCATCGCTTAATCTAGAAGTAATAGCTTTTTCTTTGTACTTTTCATCTATTGAAAACTTTTCAAATATTTCGTCTACAAATCTCTTTTGCGTACTTTGTGTCATATTAAAACAAATTTCATCATCTTCTTTTTTTACATCACTATAGAAATGAACACTAATAGGTTTGTCATACTTTTCTGCCAATACCGAAATTGCATCATCCATTTTTGTTCCTATTTCATAGCCCCATTTTCCAATATCTTCTGGTATATAGCCTAGTGAAATAAGTTTCATATCAACTGCCACTTTTTCATCTCCAGAAAATAAAGTTAAACTTTTATATTCATTAATTTGACTCATAATTTCTTTATTATCTTTTATTTTTAAGTATTCATCTATTGGCATCATAAGTTCAGCTTTTTTAGATAATTTCATAGGCTTATCTCTACTTATCTTAAAATATGTATCAGCCTCATTTATACTTAGCATATTTTCATCATTAATATGTTCTTCTAGTGGATCAATAATTATATATGGATTATTTGAAAAATCACCATATTCATGTGAAGAAACTAGTCCATTTAGAGTAAAATGCTTAGTGCTTCTTTGTATAGTAGATAATGTAGAATATTTATTTTGTATTTCTTTTATTGCTTTTACTCTTTCATCATCTTCTTGAGCATTCAGCATTATCACATCAAACCAGTTTTCTCCAAATTTTTGAGCTATTTCATCATTTGCTAATTTCTCACTTAAAAAATTATTTATATATACTCTACTATTTAGCTCATCAATAGTTTCCATTTCATGATCATTTGGAAAATATTCAGTAGTTCTTACCATAGCAAAGTCATTAGCTGTCATTTCTTCAGGGACTAAATCCTCTTTTTGTTTTCTTAACTTATCATACATTGAACTAACCCTATCTTTATCAGTAGCATCAATATATAAAATAGAAGTATCATTTAGGCCTACATCTATACCTTTTTTACTTAATTTTTCTAAACTTTCAACTCTATCTACAAAATATCTTGTACTTTCTATATTTGAATTTTTAATATAATTAAAGAAACTTCCTTCATCTCTATCAGCTTTACTATCATTTTTACTATTACTTATTTCATCTAATGCATCTTGTGCTTTTATAACTATATCTTGTTTATCTACAAAGTCTTCTGTTTCATTTATCTTACTTAAAGAATAATTTTTTGTTAAATTACACATATCTACTGTAAACATATGCATATCAAAAGCATCTTCTTGTGCCATAACTTTTTTTGCTATATCTACCATTTTCTTAAAGCTATCAATATTTTTAGTAAAATCATCTCTCATATCTAATTTTTTCTGCTCTGTTTCATTTAGATATTTACTTTCAAACCTACTTAATTCATCTTTTAATGATTTAAAAGAGTCCAATTCATAAATTGGTTTATTTTCTCTTATGCTTTCTGCTTCATGTTTGCTAAAATCTTTTATTCTTTTTACTATTGCTCCTTTTCTTTCTTTTTCTATTGCTTGCTTAATTTCATCACTATCAAAAAATATTTCTTCAACTGTATCAAGTTTATCGCCATATTTCTTATCTGATATAACATTAATTCCATTTTTTGAAACAAAATCTTGAATTTCTGATATATCTGGTAATTTCCCATTTTTTTTATATTCTTGTATATATTTATTTTTTAAACTTTTTAACTTTGTATTAGTAAAAAAAGTTTTTATATTATTAAATAACCCCATATATTTCCCCTTATTTTTTTAGTTTATTCTTTTCTTTTTAAGCCTTATATCTTCTCCTACAAATTTACAAATAGTAAAATTTCCAATAAGTCTTGACATTACTCTTTCGTCATACTGTTTATATAACTCATTTAGTGTAAGATTAGTAGAAATTACTATCTTTTTGTTATTTAGCAACCTTGTATTTATAATATTAAATAGTTCAGTAAATTTATTATTACTCATTGTTTCTGTACCTAAATCATCAATTATCAATAAATCTACATCAAAAATATCGTTATATTGTTCCTTTTGCTTTCCAGTTTTATCATATGAGAATTTATATTCAATAACTTTGTCCATTAGAACAGGTGCTGTTTGATAAACTACAGTTTTTCCATTTTCTAAAACTTTCTTAGCAATTGCATTTGCAAGGAATGTTTTACCAAGTCCAGTATTACCAACAAAAAGTAGATTTTTCTGGTCTTTATCATCTATATGTTCAGCAAAAATATATGCTATATTTCTTATATGTTCAATATTTTCAAGTGGAGATTTTTCTATGCCATATTTTTCTTTATCTCTTTTATTTGAATAAAAACCTATATCAAAAGTTTCAAAATTTTCTTCTTCAAGTTTATTAATATTTGACTGTTTATAGCTTTCATTTATTAATGCTTGTTTAAAGCATTTACAGGTTTCTACAATGCCGTCTTTTTGTACTATACCTGTATCATTACATATTTTACAATCAAACTCAGGTAAAAATATAGAACTATCTATATTTAATCTTTTAACTTCATTTTCATATTTAACTTTAAGTTTATCAAGTTTTGCTTTCATATTTTCTTCTTCAACTTGACGAGTAATATCATCAGAATTTAGTATATTTCTAGTAATACTTAAAGCTAAATTATTTATTTCCTCTTCTATTTTTGCTAACTCTGGATATTTTTCATATATTTCTTGCTTTTTTCTATTCGCATTATCAATTTTTGTTTGTCTTTTTAAATCATATTCTCTTTTTATTTTTGCATATATATCATTATTCAACTGCTACATCATCTCCTACTTTTTAGGCTTTTTAGTAAATAAATTACATATTATCGTAAAATGATTCTAAATCTGCATAATCTCTTTGTTCATAATTTTGATATTTAGATTTATTTGACTGCATTTTACTTATATACTGATTTTTACTTGTATTAACTCTATTTTTTTCTCCTTCTTCAATATCTTTAACTGTTTTAAAACCTTTTTTATGCCAGTTACTAAGAATTCCATTAACATAGTTTAATGAAGGATTTGGCTTTGAAACTGTTAATTTCAAAGCTTCTTCTATAACACTAAAATCATAGTTATAATCTTTTATCCATGTATCAATATACTGTTCTTCATACTTTGTAAAGTTTCTATTAAGTCTTAAACTTTTCTTGATTTTTTGCTTTATTTTTTGTACTACAGTATAATTTTCCATATATTCTTCTAAATCTTCAAAAGTTTTTACTCCACCTTTATACCAGTTTTCTGCTACTGCATGAACATAATTTTTATTTAAAGATTTTTGTTCTTGACAATGATGAAATAACGCTATCATAACTTCTTCATCAAAAGAATAATTTTCAAACATTGAACCTATATCTGTATACCAACTAAGTGACATTACACCTTGAAAATAACTTTCATTTATAGCAGAGGCTGCAGCTATTCTTTTTCTTTCTTTTTCAGTTTGTGTCTTACTTCTTTTTGATTCTACTTTAGGTATATATGATTTATTTATTTCAGCATCTTTTAAATCTACTAAATTATATCCAGATGAAGTTTTTATAATTAAATCTTCACCTTGTAACCTTTCAATTGAAAAAGTTATATCTTGCTCAGTAACATTTAGTTTTTTGGCAAGTTCTGCTTTATCTGCTTCCTTAGAAATTTTTGATAAAAATAACATATAAATATATAACTTTAAATCTATTTCATTTAATGTAGGCATATTATTTAAAATAAATAAATCAGGGATTAAAGTATCACCAAGTTCCATTTTATTTTTCTGTACAAACTTCATAATATTTCTCCTCGTAATAATAACTAATGCTATTATATCATTTGTTGTAAATTTTGACAATAAATAGCATAAAAAAAAGAAAATTTAAAATATAACTATATAATATATTTTAAAATCAATAAAAAATGTACTTAAAAATGTATTATATGTAAATTATGTTAAATAAAAAGTTAAATGCCCAAGAATAATATAAATGGGGCAATTAGATTTTTACAAAATTAAAATTTGTCAATGAAAGAAATGTATAAATTGAACTTCTTCTTGGCTGTTCT
>CANPWO010000024.1 GCA_947584535.1 uncultured Clostridia bacterium | reverse complement strand
ATCAACTCTCCAAAGCCTTGATTTTCAATGGATTGGAGAGTTTTACTCTTTTAAAAGTGTTTAAGTTGAGATTATATATATATTTTACTTCTTTTTATCCTTTTTTTCAATCTTATTTAGTTACATTTACTAGTTTTTTGTTATCTTATTTATATATTTAAGTTTTATACTTATTAAATTACTTAAAGTATCATTATATAGTGTTTTTTCATATTATATTATTAACAATATTATACAAGGAGGTAAAAAATGAGTACATCAAAATGTAATTTTACAAATAATATACCATGCTGTGACAGTAATTTTAACTGTTGTAATAATTCATGTTGTATCCCTACTTCAAACATAGTATTTCAAGGCCCACGAGGAGTAACAGGCCCTATGGGTCCTGTAGGACCACAAGGCATTCCAGGTATTCCTGGTCCAATGGGTGCAACAGGACCACAAGGAATACAAGGTATACAAGGAGTTAGAGGACCAATTGGCCCTACTGGTTCTCAAGGAATTCAAGGTGTAACTGGGCCTATGGGGCCTCAGGGTGTTCAAGGCATGCAGGGCCCTATGGGACCAACTGGACCTCAAGGAATTCCAGGTATAAGAGGAATTCAAGGAATAAAAGGTGATACTGGACCACAAGGAGAAAAAGGTGAACAAGGACTTCAAGGTTTGCAAGGACCGGCAGGTCCAAAAGGTGAAAAGGGTGATACTGGAGAACAAGGTATTCAAGGTCCTATGGGACCTCAAGGAGAAAAAGGCGATACCGGTCCTCAAGGCGTTCCTGGCATACAAGGTGAACAAGGAATCCAAGGACTAAAAGGAGATCAAGGAGAAATTGGACCGCAAGGCCCAATAGGACCAGCAGGCCCTCCTGGTGCTGCCTTAATAAGTGCTTATGGTGGAAAATATAACAACATAGGCAGAACTTTAGATACTCTTGGAGCTGGTACTTGGACGCAAGTTCCTCTTGTAGAAACTATGGATAATATAAATATTGTTGAAACAACACCTAACACAATTGAATTAGAACAAGACGGGGTATATGAACTAAATTACTTACTTAATTTTAGTGTAAATAAAGCAGCTACAGTAACTATAATGGTAAGGAAAAATTCTGTTATGATACCTGAAACTGTACTAACTAAACAAATTAAGGAAAATGAATCTACTATTTTCTCTATTAGTACAATTACATCTCTTTCTGCTGATGATACACTAGATATTGCATTATCTGCTACAGAAGATAATGTTACAGTAACTTTTGGCTCAGGTATAACTGCAGCTTTAAGTATAAAAAAACTTGATGAAGTAAATTAAATCACTTAAATCAAGTTTAATAAATAAGTTTAAAGATAATTTAAAAAAAGCAATGTTATCAATTTTCATTCGATAGCATTGCTTTTATATTTTTTAGATAGAATCTATAATTTTTTGCATTGTATCATACAGTACTTTCTCTCTATTAATAGAAGTATCTATATATTTAAAATCATATTCTTCACATTTTTTCATAATAATCTTATTTAATTTATAATATTTTTCACAGTCTCGTAACAATATACTGTCGCTTTTTCTATATGAATAATCTCTTGGTGTATCATACTTTCTTATATTACTAACAATTTGCTCAGGTAATAATGAACCATGTCCTAAATAAATAACAATAGAATTATTAAGATCTAATACTTCTTTAGCTTTATCTGGTAATATCTGACAACCTTCAACAATATATCCTTGACTATTTCTTAATATTCTATGATTCCAATACAATAATCTTGTTATATAGTTTGGCAATAAAATTTCATTATTCTTACCACCTTGATCGTTAATTTCTAATTCAGGAAATATATCCCCAAAAGAATTTCTAATAGCATCTATTGATAAAATCTGATAATTATATAACTTTTTTATAAGCATATTTGATAATGTTGTTTTACCTGATCTTGGAACTCCGAAAATAAATATATCTTTCATTGTTTTACTCCTTATTATTTTAAAATTCTTTCTATTTTTTATCTGAAAAATTTACTGTGATTTCTTCAATATTTAAGTCACATACTTATTTCATAACTTCTTCATTTTTAATTCCCCATAATCTAACTCCCACATCTATAATTAATAACTTCACAATTTTTAATTCCTAGATTAATTATATTTTTATCTTTTGGAATCCCATTAAAATATATATTAATAGCTCTACATACACCATTATGTGTAACTATTAATATGTTTTCTTCTGGTCTTTCCTCTCCTTCTATTCCACCACCAGGTAATTTATATTCATTTTTGTTGCTTTTATTAAAAACTGCAATTTTTCCATCCTCTCTTACAACTATTCCTCTTGCACCTAATCTTAATCTAGGATTATCCATTTTTACTGATACTTCTCCTATATCTTCATCCATTATTTTACAAATTAACTCCATAATTTTTTCCTCCATTTCATTTATTAATTTATAAATAATTTATATTTTAATTAATATATAAAAGATAACTAATTTTTATTTTCACTATTTGACTTTTTCTTATCAATTGCATGTACTATCTCAATATTATTAGTTAAACTTTTATAATTCGTTTTTTCAGCAACTTTTCTTCCAATCTTTTCTTCAATCTCTTTTCTAGCCTTTCCTGTAATTTTTCCCGCTTCCTTTACATCATCTTTTAATTCTTGTAATCCAAAACTATTATTTGTATTATGCATTTCACTTGCAGTTACTTCTGCTAAATTTGTAATAGCTAATTCCAAATTTCCCATACTATCTCTTAAATTTCTTTTTGTATTATTTATTCCTTTTAATTCTTTATACTGTGATGTACTCATATCAAATGTACTTTTATATATTTCATCTGTTAGTATTGCGTAATCTCTATCTTTAGCTCCTCTTTGTTTCCAGTTATCTGTAAGTTCTTTTCTGCTATCTATTGATTTTAGTCTTTGCGCAATCCAGGCATCTTCATAACCTTTTCTTATATAAGTTTCTTTTGCTCTATTAATTGCAAGTTCTGGATTTACAATTTCATCTAATCTTTCACTACCTACTTGCGCTAACCACAATTTAAAAGGTTCTGCTTTTGGTGAAGGTATTGATTGAATAATTCTAAATATTCCTTTTGTATTTGCAGTTCTTATCTTCCTCTTTTTTCCATCTTTAGCAATCATTTCAACTAGGGTACAAATTGTACCCCAGTTATTGTTTAGCTCTTCATCTCTAGCTTTAAGCTTTTTTATATACTGTTTGACATCAACAGAATCTGTTAAAACTTGAACAACATCTTCCACTGAAAAGTACCAATCATCCTTGTACCATTTTCTCCTTATTACTTTTTCCTCAAATATTGCTAATTTGTTTTCTTTCATAATATCACATCCTTAATTATTTCTTGATATTATATAACACTTTTTCTTATTTGTCAAACATTTGTTTATTTTTTATAAAATTAGCAGTTATTTCTTATTCTATATATATTTTACTATCATCATCTTTATAAAACAAGTACAATTCTTGATTATTATAAAAATCTAAAATATTTATAAAATCACCATCATTATCTATCAAATTATTATTATTTAAAATATTTTCTATAAGTTTCATTAAATTTTTGTTATTTAAAGCAAAAAATAACATCTCACTTTCTGAGATGTTATTTTATAATAAAAATCCTTTTTTATAAAGTGAACATTAATTATTATCTTCTTTTAGCTTATTTCTTTTATAATAATTTTTTACATTTAATAATATAAATCCTGCTAAAAAAACTATAGTTACAATAGTTGGTATAACTGAATATTCGTTTTCTATACCAGTTTTTGGTGTGTCATCTTTAATGTCTTTTGCTTTTAACTTAAGAGAAGCAATTGCATTATTAATAGCATCACCCATAGCATCTACTTCACTTTGATCAAGGATAGTTTTACCTCTAACAACGGATGCAATTGCTTTTTCAACTGCACTAAAATCTACATAGTCATTTTTGTTTAATTTTTTAGCTTTATTAATCGCTTCATCTACCTTACTGTAATCAGCATTTTGAATTTTAATTTCATTTCCCTCTACTTCACCAATTTTAAAAACGTCTAAACTTACATTATCAACATTAAAACTATCAAAATCATTTACTGAAATAACACCTTTGGCAGTATAAATACCAAAGTCACTATTTAAAGTTATATTTCCACCATTAATAATAATATTCTTATGTTGCAATGTACCAGCATAAATTGAAGGATTTCTTGCATCAGTTGCAGTTAAATTTATATTTCCACCACTAATAATTATTCCATCTGGATAATCATTTTCTCCTGATGTTCCCGTAACCATAATGGCAGAACCACTAGATTTTACATCAATATTACCTCCAGTAATATTTACTTGCCTTAAAGCATAAATACCTTTATTTTTTGGAAAATTTCGAGAATCTATATTAAGATTTCCTCCACTTATACTTACAACTCCATCAACAAGAAAACCTCCATTACTATTAATAGTACCTGATTTTATATTTAAATTATAAGGATAATTAATAGCATTACCACAGTTGCCTCCATCTTGTGTATGATAAGTTTTTATTTTAAGATTTAATATTCCATTATTTGTACTTTGAAATGTTAATGATCCATTTTTTTCACCAATTCCATCAAAAACACTCTCTTTATCTGCGGTTAAATTATTTGTCCCTTCAAAAATAACAGTTATATTATCAGATTCTGAAAATTTAATACAAGGATTTTTTGTATCTGTATCAGTTATTTCAAAATTAGCATCTTTTAAAGTTAATGTTTTAGTTTCATTATTCCATGCCCAACCCTCTTCATCTAATTTATCTTCAGTATTTTGGTTAGTTAAATCCAAAGTTTCTGTTCTAGTTGTTTTAGCATTAACATTTGTCATACCAATGAAAATTAAAAATACAGACAATGACATACTAACTACCATTTTTAATATATTTGATTTTTTCATATTTATTTCCTCCTTAAAACTATATATAATTGGTTTACATATTATTATAACATTGTTTTTATAAAAGTCAATATTTTTATTTAAACTTTTAATATTATTTTTATCCTTTAAGTTACTAGTATATTGTTCATTAAATATAACAATCACTATTTTTTTATTTTTATAAAATAAATTATAATTATTTATTAGTATATTACTTATCTATGGATTAAATTTATTCTTATCTTTTAATTTTCTTATATTTTTAAAGCAATAATAAATAGTTTCTTATATAATCTCTTTTATATCTTATTCACTTTAAACACTTGATTTCACTATTATATATAACTTTCTTTAAATTAAGCTAATATTTATACTTACTATAGTATCATATAAATTACTAGATTCTAATATATTTAAATCGTATTAAATAATTTGTACAAAAATAAAAAGATGCTCTAAGTTTTAGAAACATCTTTCTTTAAACTATAATAGCATAATAAAAAATACAAATTATAGTTAAAATATTTATATACTTCAATTATACATCACATACAACATTGGGTGGTATGTGGAAACATATCATTCACAGACAACCTAAAATAGTATATTTTTTATATTCAATGTATAGTTGATTTTCGCTAAAATATAAAACTTTATTTAAGTTTTAGGACACTTACACATTCAATGTTATCTGTATGTGGAAACATATCTACAGGTGTAACAGTTTGTATATTATACTTGACACTTAACATTTTCAAATCTCTTGCAAGTGTAGCAGGGTTACAACTTACATAACCTATTTTTTTAGGACTAAATTTTAGTATATACTCTATACTTTTTTCATCTAATCCTTTCCTAGGCGGATCTACTACAATAACATCAGGTTTTATATTTCTTTTTTCAAATTCTACTATCTTATCTTCTACACTACCTGCAATATACTCTGCATTTTTAACATTATTCTCTATAATATTAATATTTGCCATTTTTACAGCATCTTCTTCAATCTCTATTCCATATACTTTACTTACATTTTCACTTAAAAATATACCTATAGAGCCTACACCACTGTATAGATCAAATAGAACTTCATTTCCATTTAAATTAAGTCTATTTTTTAATACTAAATAAAGTGCCTCTGCTTGAAGTGTATTTACCTGGAAAAATGATTTAGGTGAAATACAATATTTATATTTTCCTATTAAATCTGTTATATATTCTGCTCCATATACAAGTTCTAATTTACTTCCAAGAATTTCATTTGTTCTGTTTTCATTTACATTTATATAACAACTAACAATATTCTCATTTTCTTTAGCAAACTTTTTTAGTACATCTCTAAGTTTACTATCATATACAAGTTCTTCTTTATTTACAATTATACATACTAAAACTTCAGCTGTATGATACCCCCTTCTAACTAGTATATGACGTATATCTCCTGTGCCATCTTCTTCGTTATATCCTAAAAACCCTTCTTTAATTAAATACTGTGCTATATCTTTTGCAAGCATATCTATTACTCTATTTTGTATATAACAACAATTATTTTCAATAACGTTATGACTTCTTTTTAAATAAAATCCTACTTTAGTATTACCATCATTACTACTTCTTACAGGATATTGTACCTTATTTCTGTAGTAATATGGAAGTCCCATACCAATAGTATTTTCTACTTTTCCAACTTCTAACTTTTGTTTATCAAGCAAATTCTTAACTAACTTGTTTTTTAGTAAAAGTTGCATATCATATTCTATATGCTGTGCACTACAACCACCACATTTTCCAAACACTTCGCAAAATGGTTTTACTCTATATCTACTTTGTGTTTCCATTTCGTCTATTTTAGCTATGGCATAGTTTTTATTAATCTTTATAACTTTAGCATATATACTTTCGCCAATTATTGCTCCAGGGACAAATACAACTAAATTATCTTTCCTTGCAATCCCCTCAAAATTCATTCCGTTATCTATTATCTCTAAATGTACTATATCGTTTTTATTCAAATGTTTTTTCTCCTTTTCTATATGGCTATATTATATCATTTAAGTTTTAATTAGTAAATAAATATATAACAGTTTATATTTAAAAATATAAATTAAAAGTAACCATTTAAATAAAATATGAATATAGTATATTAGATTAGAAATAACAAGATTTCTAATTAAAAGGAGTGTTATATATGTGCAATGATAACTCTTGTATATGGTTAGTATTATTACTTGCAATTTTCTTTAATTGTAATAGCTTTAGAGATAATTCATCTACACCATTGAACGTCGATACTTTTTTTGAGCTCGACAGTTCATCTCCTATTTTTTAATAGGAGCAACATGCAAAGGGGTGAATTAAATGATGGATGAAAGATGCGGATGCGGATGCAATAATAACTGTGGATGCGGATGTGGTTGCAATAACGGATTATTCGGCGGTGGAAACTGTTGCTGCATATGGATTATCTTAATAATCATAGTTCTTTGTTGTTGCTGTAACTAATAAGTAGCACATATTAACTACATAGTCTAAATTATAGACTTAAATATAAAGAAGGAAGCTTATATATTTGCTTCCTTCTTTATATATTATTTAAGTATTTTCTTTAAAAATTGTCCTGTATAACTTTCTTTACATTTTGCAATTTCCTCAGGTGTACCAGTAGCAACTAATGTGCCACCCCTATCTCCACCTTCAGGTCCTAAATCTACTATATAGTCAGCACTTTTTATAACATCAAGATTATGTTCTATTACAACTAAAGTGTTATTTGCATCTGTTAATCTCTGCAATATATTTATTAATCTATGTACATCTGCCATATGAAGTCCTGTTGTTGGTTCATCTAGTATATATAGTGTTTTACCAGTAGACTTTTTAGAAAGCTCTGTTGCAAGTTTTATTCTTTGTGCTTCACCACCAGAAAGTGTAGTTGAAGGTTGTCCAAGTGTTATATACCCAAGGCCTACATCCATTAATGTCTGTAATTTATTTTTTATAGTAGTAATATTCTTGAAAAAATCTAATGCTTCTTCAACTGTCATATTAAGTACATCACTTATGCTTTTCCCTTTATATTTTACTTCTAATGTCTCTCTATTATATCTCTTTCCTTTACATACTTCACAAGGCACATATATATCAGGTAAAAAGTGCATTTCAATTTTTATTATACCATCACCAGAGCAGGCTTCACATCTTCCACCTTGTACATTAAAGCTAAATCTTCCCTTTTTATATCCTCTAAGTTTAGCTTCATTTGTTGTTGCAAATATATCTCTTATTGCATCAAACATTCCAGTATATGTAGCAGGATTTGAACGAGGTGTTCTACCAATTGGAGACTGGTCTATATTTATTATCTTATCAATTTTATCTAATCCCAAAATTTTACTATGTTTACCTGGTACATAACTAGTTCTATTTAATTTATTAGCTACTGCTTTATATAATATTTCATTAACAAGTGTTGACTTACCACTTCCAGAAACACCAGTTACGCAAGTAAAAGTCTGTGTTGGAATTTTTACATTTATATTTTTTAGATTATGCTCTTTTGCTCCCTTTATTTCAATATATCCATTTGATGTAGTTCTTCTTGTTTTAGGTACTTCAATCTTTAATTTACCACTTAAATATTTTCCTGTAATAGATTCTTCACAATTAACTATATCACTTGGCTTACCTGAAAATATTACATTTCCACCATGAACACCAGGACCAGGACCAATATCTACAATATGGTCTGCCTCTCTCATTGTATCTTCGTCATGTTCTACAACAATTAATGTATTTCCTAAATCTCTCATTTTCTTAAGTGAATTAAGTAGTTTTTCATTATCTCTTTGATGAAGTCCAATACTTGGCTCATCAAGTATGTATAGTACTCCTGTAAGACCTGAGCCAATTTGAGTTGCAAGTCTTATTCTTTGTGCCTCTCCACCTGATAAAGTTCCAGCAGACCTTGCTAAAGTCAGATAATCAAGTCCTACATCAATTAAAAACTGCAATCTACTATTTAGTTCTTTTATTATTTGTTCAGAAATCATTTTTGCTTTTTTAGACATCTTTTCATTATATATTTTATTAATAAACTCTTTTATAGATAGCACATTTTTATTACATAATTCATTAATATTAAGTCCACCAATAGTTACAGCTAATACTTCTTTTTTTAGTCTTGCACCATTACATGTATGACAATGTGAAGTAGACATTAAAGTCTCATAATAACCTTTCATAGCTTGTGATTTAGTTTCTGCAAATCTTCTTTCTAGTGTATTAACTACACCTTCAAATGGTGCTTTAAAATCTCTTGATACAGTTCTGCTTTCATGTCTAAATTTAATTTCTTCACTACCGCTACCATACATTAATATATTCATAAAATAATCTGGTAAATCTTTAAGTTTAGTATTTGGATCTATGCCATAATGTTTACACAAACCTTCAATATACATTCCACTTATACTATCAATTATAGTGCCACCACCAGACCAGCCTTTTATAGAGCCATATTGATTAAGCCTTTTTTCTTTATCTGGCATAATTTTATCTAAATCTATCTTTAAAAGTTCACCAAGCCCTGTACATTCAGGACAAGCTCCAAATGGACTGTTAAAAGAAAACATCCTAGGAGTTAGCTCTTCTAAACTAATTCCACAATCAGGACAAGAATAATTCTGAGAAAATAATGTTTCTTCTCCGTCAAGTTTAGCTATTATAACTAAATCATTTGCATGATTTAATGCAAGTTCTACAGAATCAGTTAGTCTTTTAGTAATATCAACTGATATTACTAATCTATCTACTACAATTTCTATAGTATGTTTTTGTTTTCTATTTAAACTTGGTATTTCATCAGATAAATCATACATTTGCCCATCTATTCTACATCTAACAAAGCCTTCTTTAAGTGTTTGCTCTAATAGTTTTACGTGTTCTCCTTTTTTTCCTCTAATTATTGGAGCAAGAACAAGTATTTTAGTTCCTTCCTCCATTTCCATGATTTGATCAACTATCTCATCAATACTTTGTTTCCTTATTCTTTTTCCACAATTTGGACAATGTGGTACACCTACCCTTGCATACAAAAGTCTTAAATAATCATATATTTCTGTAACTGTACCTACTGTTGAACGTGGATTTTTAGAAGTAGTTTTTTGGTCTATTGATATAGCAGGAGATAATCCTTCTATTAACTCTACATCAGGTTTTTCCATTAGCCCTAAAAATTGTCTTGCATAAGAAGAAAGTGATTCAACGTATCTGCGTTGCCCCTCAGCATAAATTGTATCAAAAGCAAGAGATGATTTACCTGAACCTGATAGTCCAGTAAATACAACTAATTTATCTCTAGGTATTTCTAAATCTACATTTTTTAGATTATGTTCCTTTGCCCCTTTAATTATTAATTTATCATTCATTATATTACCAACTCCAAATCACTCAATATAATCATTATACCATTTAGAACGCTTGTTTGTCAATATATTTTTATATTAAAAATTTATATTTAAAAAAAGAAGCATTCAATTAAGAATGCTCCTCTTTATTTAAGCCATTTTCATGCTTATTTTTTTTAATAATCGTTATCTTAGTTCCAAATAATAAAAGTACAATAAAAAATACAATGGCCAAAGTTATTATCATTAATATACTACTTTTTAAATAACTATGAAAATCTTGATAGTATGTCATATTTTCTTTTTCAATATTATTATAACTTACCTTTTCTATCATTTTGCCATCTTTAAAATCTACTGCTACTTTAGTATTTTCACTTTTATCATCAATATTATTAAAAATTTCTACAAAGTCAGATTTAATTAACTGATTAATGTTATTTGTATCTGTAACATCAAAATCAAATAAATCAGTAGAAAGTTTGTTGTTTTTTATGGTATATGGCATTTGATTTAACTGCAAATAATCTTCAAGTTCTTGCAATGTCCTTAAATCTTTTGTCTCATAATATAATTCATGATAATTCGTTATATCTGACCGTAACGAAAATGAATTATCGATATGACAATCGATAAAATTAAAAATGTCAAATCCAAGCATAACAACAAGTGCAATTATACAAGTTATTAAGCATATTTTAAAATTTACTGTTTTCTTTATTATTAACCGTCTTGCTTTTGTTTTGGTAATTTTCTTATTCATTTTATATTCCTCCTTAAATTTAACTTGGTTTATAATTTTTATGTAACTATTATATCACAGTTATGTTAACAATTCAACTAAATTTATAAAAAATCAAAAAATAACATAAAAATTATGATAATATAAAAATAGTACCTAGAATATAATCTAGATACTATTTTTAAGTTATATTTTTTAGAAGGCTCCTCCGCCTCCACCTCCGGCCGCCTCCGCCGCCTGAGCCACTTCCAGAGTAACCACCTGAAGATGAAGAACCTGTACCCATAGAAGATCCAAATGATCTTGCCATCTCAACTGAGTGCATTGATAAATTTAAATAGAAGTAATTTGCATAAATATAATCGTCATCATATCCTTTTGCAATTAATTCTTCTTTAAACTCTTTTGCAACTGTCTTTGCAACACCAAATAATGATGCAAATACTAAATATTTATCCCAAAGTGCCATCTCAATTGGATATCTTTCTTTCATCATACTATACTCAGTTAAGTATTTTTTAAGTCCTACAAGTCTGTTATATTCATCAATATATTCTGCTTTTAAACTTTTTGCAGTAGTTGAAAATATAATAGCAAATATTCCAATAATAAAGCTAAATACAGCTAATGCAGTACCTAATTCTGATACAACCGGAGATATAACAAATAAATTAATTGCTATTACTGCAAAATATATTAAGATAAATGCTACAACACCTTTTGTAAGGCTCTTTGATTTTTTCTCGTACATTGTATCTATTTGTTTTTTATCAAGTAAATCACATTCCTTAGCATATATTACTTTATTAGTATAGCTTTTAGAAATTTCTTTTAATCTATCATTTAATTCAATACTTTGTTTTTCAAAATTAGTTATATTAGTTAAATCTCCTACTTTACCATTAAATAAGTAATTAATTAAATTAATTTCATATTCATTTAAAGTAGAATAATCTTTATCAGGATTTAACTTCATCATATAGTTATATTCTATCTTACTAAATATTTCTTTTTCAAGTTTCTTTTGTGGTTCCATTATAATGAACTCTCTATTAGATAAATCTAAAATTGTAGCAAGTATTATCTCATTATTTGTATAAGCTCCATATGGATTTAACATAGCACTATATTCACCAAGAGAATATTTATCTAATATTTCTGTGCATATTTCAATATTTTTACCCTTTTTCTTACCTTTATTTGCCATTTTGTTTGTTTCAATAATTATTACTATAAGTCCAATTATTCCACCTACAAATACAATAGCAGATATATTATTTGCTATTAAATACCTAGTTCTTCCAAAACTTTCTTTTTTTTCAATTTTTTCTAATTCTTCAAAATTATAATTTTCATTATATGTCTTTGTTGAAGATACTAATAGTTCTGTTGGAAATACTATTCTTGTATCAAGTGAAATTTGTGGATTTATATTTCTTGCTTTTACAATTATATTATCACCTGATACTTCATAGTTCATTTCATTATTATATGAATGTGGATATACTCTATATGTTGAGTTTTCTTGTGGTGTACCTTCAAAAGTTATATTTAAAGTAAAATTATCTATATCGCATTGCCAATCTTTACCTATAAAATTCCAATATATTTCACCTACATCATTATACTTTACAGCCACATCTTCAACATCATATTCGTATTTTACATATTTTGAGTTACCTGAATTAACAGGAGAATATACTTTTATATTTTTTCTATATCCATCACTTATAGTGTCATTTAATGTGTATACTCCATCCATTCCATTTGTGGCACTATCTGCAATAGTATATTGTACAGTATTATTAAAGTTTTGATTTGAAACAAAAACGTTAATATTTGATATATTACTTGCTTGGTATCTTGAAGATGTAGCTTCAAGATTATCTTGTTGATCTTTAAATTCATATTTATACATCAAATCTCTAAGAAGTCCATTCATGCTTTCGCTAAAATTATATTTTAAATATTCTACAACATGCATATTTCCATTTGTTAGAACTTTAGCATCTATTTTATAATCTTCAATATAATAAGACGAAGCATTAATACTTGAAAAGCATATTACAAATAGTAAAATACTACTAATAGTAATTAGTAATTTAAAATAAATACTTTCTTTTACCTTTTCCATATATACCTCCTATTTTTTTTATATTTAATCAGAATAAATCTTTACAATTCTTACTGCAGTTACCTCATCTTCTCCATCTTTTAACGTATTTTCTTTACAGTATACTTGCAAAACATCACCTGACTTAATATCCTCTAATTTTATATTTTTATTTTTTACACCTGATGTCATTATTTTTGTTCCATTAGGTATTTTTACAACTACTCTACCTTCTCCACCTTTATATAAATTTGATTTTGTAGAGTCTAGTTCAAGTGTTCTTACTGTAGTACTAACAAAACCAGCCCTTCCATATACATAATAACTAGAATTATTAGTAAATAAGTATTTATGACTTTCTACATAATTTAATGCCATATATAACATACCACCAAAGATTACTACAGCAGCTAAAAGTTTTAGTACCCTATATCTATATAGCACTTTAAATAATACAATAATAAGTATTATTCCCATTATTACTATGCCTACCATCATAAGTAATTCTGCATCAACAAAACTAAATGTTTCCTTAAACCAATTAAATATTCCATCTAACATATTCTTCACCTCTTATCTTTTAAGCAATACTTGTATTTTTCATACTTAATTTTACTTTACCTTTTTCTCTATCAATTCCTATAACTCTTACTTTTACAATATCACCAACTGTTACTTCTTCCATAGGGTCTCTTACATATTTATCGCTAAGCTCAGATATATGTACCAAGCCATCTCCTTTTATTCCTATATCTACAAATGCTCCAAATGCTGTAACATTTCTAACTGTACCATTTAAAATCATACCTTCTTTTAAATCTTCTATTTTTAATACATCACTTTTTAGTATTGGCTTTGGTAATTCATCTCTTGGATCTCTTCCTGGCTTTTTTAGCTCATTAACTATATCTTGCAAAGTTAACTCACCAATATTTAGTTCTTTAGCATATTCTTTTACATTAATTCCTTCTAATTTTCTATTTATTTCATTTAGTGTATCTTTTGAGTAATCTTTTAAATTAATACCTAACTTTTCTAATAATTTTTTAGCAATATCATATGACTCTGGATGCACCATTGTATTATCTAGTATATTATCTGATTCAGGAATTTTTAAAAAACCTGCGCATTGTACAAATGCAGTTTTTCCTAGTTTTGGAACTTTTAATATATCCTTTCTTGATTTAAATTTTCCATTTTCTTCCCTATACTTAACAATATTTTCAGATACAGATGCATTTATTCCTGATACATAAGATAGAAGTGATGGTGTTGCTGTATTTATATCTACTCCGACACTATTAACTGAGTCCTCCACTACACCAGTTAATGTTTCAGATAGTTTCTTTTGATTTACATCATGTTGATACTGTCCTACACCTATACTTTTAGGATCAATTTTTACAAGCTCTGCCATTGGATCTTGCAGTCTTCTTGCAATAGATATTGCACCTCTAATTGATACATTAATATCTGGATATTCTTTTGTTGCAAGTTTTGAAGCTGAATATACAGAAGCACCTGCTTCACTTACAATAGTATAGTATACATCTTTCTTTAATTTTGATTTTGCCTGCTTTATAACACTAGCTACAAAACTTTCTGATTCTCTTGATGCAGTTCCATTACCAATAGATATCATATTAATATTATATTTTTCTATAAGCTCAAGTAATTTTTTTGTAGAGCCTTCTATATCATTTTGTGGTTCTGTTGGATAAATTGTTGTATAATCTAGTAACTTACCTGTTTCATCTATTACTGCAATTTTGCAACCAGTCCTATATGCTGGGTCAAATCCCATTATTGTCATACCTTTAAGTGGTGCTGACATAAGTAAGTTTTTAACATTTACTCCAAATACTTTTATTGCTTTAAGTGAAGCTTCTTCAAATTTATCAGCTCTTATTTCTCTTTCTATAGACGGTTTAATCAATCTTTTATATGAGTCTTTTATTGTTTCTATTAAAATTTCTTCATATGGACTTTCTTTTCTTATTATTTTATTTGTTAAAAACCCAAGTATTCTTTCTTCATCTACTTCAAGTTTTACCTTAAGTATTCCTTCCTTTTCTCCTCTATTTATTGCTAGTACTCTATGTGAAGGAATTTTATTTACTTCTTCAGAAAAATTATAATACATATCGTAAGTTGTTTTTTCATCAGGCTTTATAGCAGATGATACTATTTTCCCAGTTATATATGATATTCTTCTTATTTGTTTCCTATAAACAGCGTTTTCTGCTATATCTTCAGCTATAATATCACATGCACCAGCTATTGCTTCCTCAACACTAGTTACATTTTTCTCATCTGATATATATGCTTTTGCAATTTCTTCAAGTGATTTTTCCTCTTTTTTCTGCTTTATTATTATACTTGCTAGCTCTTCTAGTCCTTTTTCTTTTGCAATAGTTGCTCTAGTTCTTTTCTTTTGTTTATATGGCATATACAAATCTTCAACTTCTGTTAATATATTTGCCTCATTAATACTTTTCCTTAATTCTTCAGTTAGTTTCCCTTGTTCTTCAATTAGATGTATAACCTCTTTTTTTCTTGCTTCAAGATTATTTAAATAATTTAATCTATCATTTAAATTTCTTAATGTTTCATCATCTAAATTTCCTGTTACTTCTTTTCTATATCTTGCAATAAAAGGAATAGTATTACCTTCATTTATCAAATTAATAGTATTTTCAACTTGTTTTTCTTTTATATTAAGCTCTAAAGCTAATTTTTTTACTACTAAATTCTCCATCTTTTACCTCTTATACAAAAAATTATATACTAAACAAAAACATTTTTCAATATATTAAAAATACTTTTTGCAAAGAAAAAACAAGTTGTTAAATTAACACGTTTAACAACTTGCCTATTACTTTTTTTATCTTTCTACTCTAGTTTTCCATACACCATGTAAATTGCAATATGCGTATACATCTACTTTTTTAGCAGAACCAATATCTACTGTATATTCTGGCATATCATTTTTAGTTAATATTTTTTTATACATATTACCATCATCTGTTAAAACATATATAGCAGATATTAAATGTTCTTCTGTCATTGGATGTGATACTTCTCCAACTTGTATAAACAGCATATTGTCATCTTCTATTTTTACAACAGGTACATGCTTTTCTTGTGCAGCATCTACTGTATTTGGTATAAGTCTTTCATATCCGTCTAGATTTATTTCTTGACTACTATTTAAAACTTCTATTAAATTGTTTTGTTCTTTAGAATAATAAAAATCTATATTCATATTTTATCCTCCATAAGAAAATTAATAATTTTCTGCTTTAATCTCAAAATATGCTTGTGGATGTGCACAAACAGGACATACCTTTGGTGCTTCAGTTGCAATATGAATATGTCCACAATTTCTACATTTCCATATTTTAACTTCTCCACATTCAAATACTTTTCCTTCTTCTATATTTGCAAGAAGTTTATTATATCTTTCTTCATGCTCTTTTTCAATTTTACCAACTTCTTCAAATAAAAATGCAATATGGTCAAATCCTTCTTCTTTTGCTACTTTAGCAAAATCTGCATACATATCTGTCCATTCAAAGTTTTCACCAGATGCAGCATCTTTTAAATTTTCTACAGTTGATGGTACTTTTCCATCATGTAATAATTTAAACCACATTTTTGCATGCTCTTTCTCATTTCCAGCTGTTTCTTCAAATATAGCAGCTATTTGCTCATATCCTTCCTTTTTAGCTTGTGAAGCATAATATGTATATTTATTTCTTGCTTGTGACTCACCTGCAAATGCAGCCATTAAATTTGCTTCTGTTTTTGAACCTTTTAAATCCATTATAATTCCTCCTTTAATCTATAATACAATGTTTAAAAACAAAATAGTACAACTACTATTTAAATATATTTTATTATACAAAATTCATAAAGTCAATATGATTTTTTTACATTTTTTTACATGTTTTACATCACGTAAAACAAAATACAAAAGAAATGTAGTAAACTACCTGCAAATACAAATAAATGAAATAATGAGTGTATATATTTATGTTTTTTTCCTAGTACATAAAGTATTGCTCCAATTGTATATAACACACCTCCTGTAACAAGAAAAACTACACCACCTATACCAAGTAACTTAGGAAGTATATTTGCTTTTACTATTATACACCATCCCATTACAACATAACATACAACACAAGCTTTATCATATTTTTTTAAATCAATTGAATTAAACACAATTCCTAAAATTGCAAAAAACCATATAATACCAAATAAAGTCCAACCAAGTGCTGTATTATATTCTCTTAATGTACAAAGACAAAGTGGCGTATATGAGCCAGCAATAAGAAGAAAAATAGAGCAATGGTCAAGTATCTGCATTACTTTTTTCGCTTTAAGCTTTGGACTTAAACCATGATATATACTTGACATTGTATAAAGTACTGTCATTGATGTACCAAAAATAGCGCCACTAATTACGCCATAAACATTACCATGTATTGCTGCCATTATCACACATAAAGTCAGTGTTACTATTCCAAGTGCTCCACCTACTATATGAGAAGTCATATTAAATATTTCTTCTCCCTTTGTATAGTTTGGTAGAATTCTATCTGCAAGTTTTGTTCTATTCATAGTTAACCTCATTTCTATAGTAACAATTATATTATATACAAATAAACAATACAACATTTTTATACAAAAAAAATAAATTATATAATGTGTGAGGCATTGTATATACAAAAGTACATACAATGCCTAGTAATATATGAAAACAAATTTGTTGCATTCAAATTAATTTATTTATAACACTTTTTTAATATATAACTAAAGTTTTTTTTGCATAACATCAAAGTATTCAAAAATTTATTTAAGTAATTCCATTCATTTACATTTTTCTTTTTTACTCTTATTCTTTATTTTTTATTATGTTAACGGTTTGAAATTATTAATTAATACCTTGGTTAAAACCCACGACAAAGCGCACGCAGGATTTCATCCTTCATACGCATTGCCGTTCCCCTACCAAAATATTAAGTTTACCTCGGTTATTATTCTTTATCTATTTAACTACTTTATCTACAAAAAAGTGTACAGTGTATCAGTGCCACTTATTTTTGGACACACACCGCGCGGAACCCGTTGAAACTGCCCGCATAGCCATAGCTGCTGTAGAAGTCGAACAGCCCCGCATAAGCACCACTACTACGGTAACTGCCTCCACGATACAAGAACGGATCCGACGTGTTAGAGAAATATGAATAGTCGCCAAACCAACTTGTATAGCCACTTCCACTTTTTGATGTCTCCCATATTGCTTCTCCTTTTCTTGTACTATTTGTTGATTCATTATAATTGTTATCATTACTATCACTTGTTCCTACGTTATATACCGATACGTATTTTGTCGATATTCCTTTATTTTTTTCGCCATTCTTATTATTTGTTTCGTCTAATAGTGATTGTCCATAGCTTTTTAACAAACTTTTACCATTATTTAGATATCCTGCTGTATATTCATTTGCTCCTCCACTCATATCATATATTCCATATATGTTTCCTGTTGTTGATGCTTTCTGTCCTTCCATTGTATTGTATGTAGCTGATTCATTTTCTCCATATCCTGTTTTTGCACTACTTCCATTATATTTGTTTTGCGTTACCTCTACTCCATTTCTTCCATATTTACTTTGTGTTAGGTACGCTACTGCTCCCCATTCACTATTCTTCATTTGATGTGTATCCACTGTTGAAGAAGAAAATCCGTATGGGTTACTACTATTTGTTGCTAAATTTTTGCATAATGTAAACATATCTCCTATTGTAAGATTTCCATATGAAGTTACATTTGGTACAAATTTTGGATATGTTTGTTTTGATGTATTTTCTGTTCTAGTTCCTCCTTGTCCTGCTTCGTATTTTGCTACCCATATTCCTGTTAGTTCACTATCCCATCCACCATTTTTAAACTTTGGACTTGTATTACTCTCATTTACAAACGCTGGATGTACTATGTAGTCTGATGGTAATGTTTGTACTTCTCCATTTTCGTCTATATATTTATCATAACTAGTTCCACTCATAAATTTAATGTCTATTTCTCTACCTTCGGTTGTTTTTAGCGAACTTCCACTTCCTGTATATTCTGGTTCTTTTACTATCTTGTATGCATACCTTGGTATCCATACCCACTGGCTTCCATCTGCTGTTTTCGCATTTGCCCAATGACTTTTCCTTCCATCATGTTTATATTCTCCCTGATCTACATATGAATACCAATTTGAGTTTGTATCTTTTATTTCTTTTTCTTTTCCATCTTTATCAAATGTTATTGGTGTCATTCCTTCTAATATCTTTGGCTCATTTACTACAGCTGCTTTTTTTAATGTTTCCGTTTTTTCGTTTAATACAATTCCATATCCTTTTGGTATATTTACTTCATTTTCATCATTAAATTGTGTTTCCCCTGTTACTGAGCCATCATAAAAGTTCGCTGTAAATGTACTACTTCCATTATATATGCCTATTTTACTTCCTTTTATTTCTGGAGATGTTGTACTTGGTTCTTTACCATCACTATTATTTCCTATTGTTAATACTTTACTTGATGCTGTTCCTCCATTTGAATTATATATTCCATTAGTTCCTGTTACACTTCCTCCTGTTATATCTATTTTTCCATTTGCAAACTCTATTGCATCATCATTATTTGATTTTACTTCTCCTCCTGCTATTGTTAATGTTCCACTATTTCTTATTCCGTCATTTCCCTCAACTTTTCCTCCTGTTATACTTAAATTAGCAGTTGTTGCACTATTATTTATTCCATGGCTATTATTACTATCACTTCCTGTTGATGATGTTATTGTTCCAGCATATATAGACAATGTTCCTGTATTATTTATTGTATTTTTATCAGATGTTATTGTTCCACTTGTATTTATTGTTAATGTATTCATATTTTCTATCGCATTTCCACCTGTATTTGATATAGTTGAATTTCCTTCTCCTATTATCTCCATATTTCCTTCATTTGTTATTGTTGCTTTATCTGATGTGTTTGTTATTTTGTGTGTTCCTAAATTTAATTTAGCATATTTATTATTAGCTAATGCTGATGTTTCATTTGTTATATCTTTTAATATCTCTACTTCATTGTATGAGTTTGGATTTCCTGTTACATTATTAAATGCACTCTGAAGTGATGTATAATATTTTGTATCTACTCTTGCTACTGGGTCTTGTACTGTTATTGTACATGTTGCTGTTTTACTTGAATCATCTTGTGATTTTGCTGTTATTGTTGCTGTTCCTATTCCTATTATATTTACTGTTGCATTTTTTCCATCTACTCCATTACTTGTTACTGTTGCTACACTACCATTACTCGTTGACCAATCTATTCCTTGGTTTGTTGCATCAGTTGGTTCTATTGTTGCTGTTATTTCAAATGATTGTTCATTTCCTTTTACTATTGTTTTACTTGTTGGATTTACTGATATTTTTGTTACATCTATTTTCTTTGTTATTGCTGTTAATTTTTCTTTATTTGTTAATGAATGATCTGTTGATATTGTTACTATTACTTGTATATTATATGTTGTATCAGGCTTTAATCCATTACTTAAAGTATATGTTTTGTTATATTCTTTTGCACTTGTTCCTATATCATTTACATTTTCTGTTTTCCAATCTCCTGATGTATTACTTTCTTTATATTTTACTTCTATTTTTGTTATTGTTCCAAACTTTGTTGAAGCTTTTATATTTACTGGTATTTTATCAAATGTTGTGTCATCTATGCTTGTTTCAAGTGTTATAGGCTCTATTACATCTACTATACAAGTATCTTTTGCCTCTTTGTTATCATGTGATGTTGCTGTTATTTCGGTTTGACCTATTTCTCTTGTTGTTATTGTTCCACCTTCTACTGTTGCTATACTTTCTTCACTACTTTGCCAATCTACTTCTTTAAATGTTGCATCGTCTGGTGAAATTGTTGCTGTTAATGTTCTTGTATCTCCAAGTGGTATTTCTAATTTATTTTCATTTAATTTTAAACTTGTTACTTTTCTTTTTAATGTAGTTCCTTTTAATTCATTTATTGACTTACTATGTGATGGTATTATTTCACTTGATATTGTTACTTTTACTTGTATATCGTATTTTGTATTTGGTGTTAGCCCTGTTATTTGGTATGTATCCTCATATTTTGTTTGATTTGGAGTTATTTCTACTTGTCTTGTTTCATATTCTTGTTCTAACTCTTTCTTAAAACTTACTTCTATACTGCTAATTGTTCCATGTAATGTTGATGTTTTAATACTTATAGGTATTATTTCATCTGTTATTTCTCCTGATAATACTTGTGCTTCAAGTGATATTGGCTCTGTTATTTCTACTTGGCAATCAGCTGTTGCTTGGGCATTATCTTGTGATGTTGCTGTTACTCTTGTACTTCCAAGTCCCTTTGCTGTTACTAGTCCATTTGCATCTACTGTTGCTTTTGTACCATCATCACTTTTCCAGTCTATTCCTTTATATGTTGCATCATCTGGTGATATTGTTGCTGTTAATTGTTCTGTATTTCCTAGTGGTATACTTATACTTGATTGATTTAATGTTAAATTTGTTACTGGTATTTTATCTGGTGTTAATGTAAAGCTAACTGTTTTGCTATTTCCATCTGCTATATGTGCTGTTACTTCTACACTATATTCCATCTCTGCTGTAAGTCCATCTATTTCATATTCCTTATTGTAGTTTTTAGCATTTACTGGTATTTCTTTTGTTGTCCAATTTTCTGTTCCTTGTTCTTTGTATTTTACTTCTATCTTTGTTATTGTTGAATATGTTGTATCTGCATCTATTTTTATTTTTGCTTTTGTTCCTCTTGCTTCAACTGAACTTGCTTTTAATTCTAGTGGTTCTAGTACTTGTATATTACATGTTACACTCTTTGTTTGACATGTTGCTGTTATTGTTGTACTTCCTACTTCTTTAAATATTACAAGTCCATTTTCATCTACATCTGCTATATCTTTATTTTGACTTTCCCATTTTACTTTATCTTCTCTTGTATTATGTTCTACTGTTGCAGTTATTTGCTCTGTTTCCCCTTTTCTTCTTGTTATGCTTTTCTTATCTAATGTAATTATTGTTCTATCTATTACATTTACACTACATTCTCCTGTTATATGTCCATATTCTCCTATTGCTGTTATTGTTGTGCTTCCTACATTTTCTCCTGTTATATTTCCTATCTCACTTACTGATGCAATATTATCATCTTCTGTTTTCCATTCTATTTCTTGGTTATCTGCTGTTTCTGGTGTTATTATTGCTTTTAACTGGGCATGTTCATCTAATCCAAGTACTACACTACTTGGATCTATTGTTATTCTTTCTACTTTTATATAGTCTCCTACATTTACTTTTATTGTTACTTTCTTTTCTATTTCTGTTCCATCTTTTGCTGTTACTTTTGCTGTTAATATTGCTACTCCATCACTTATTCCTTGTATATCTATTGTATTTGTTTCTTCTTGTAATTGTCTTACTAATGTTTTTGCATCTATGTCAAACTCTACTTGACTATCTGTATCTGGCATTACTGTTGCATATATTCTTTCTTTTTGACTTATCTTTAAGCTTACTTCCTCTGTACTTAATACTAGTACTTCTCCCTCATTTAATACATTTATTCCTACTTCTTTTGCCCATTCTTGTTGTTCTTCACTTAAAAAATTATCTCTGTTATCTATATATATCTTGCCATCTGCTACAAATACTTTTCCTTCATATTCTGTTCCTACTATACTTGGCATGATAGAAGCGAGACTGTTATTTTCACCCTCGTTTACTATTTTTCCTTTATATATTATATTTCCTTCTTTTGTTATATTCATCTTATCTGTATAGTATCCTTTTGTATTTGATACATTATCAAACAAGGCACTTGAGTAAAAATTATTATACTCATCTTTTAATGCTGTTAAATCTGTTTTTACCTTAGTTTCATTTGCTTTTGATATTGGATTATTACTTGTTATTGACAAGATTACAGCGCTCGCCAATATAATCATTACTATTATTGTTATAATCAATACTAGTAATGATATTCCATTATTTCTTTTTTTCATGAATATCACTCATCCCTCATATACACTCATACACTAGCCATATACTTGATAAATTAACTGTTTAAAATAATTATTCTAAAGAAAATTAATCTATACAAAATATATAACTACTGTAATTGTAACACAAAGAAAAACTACTTGCAATGGTACGACATAAATTTAATAAAAATTTTTTTGCTTTTCTTCTAAAAAACCCTAAATATAGCCAAAAAAAGAATAGATTTCTAAAAATCTATTCTTTATATAATAAACAATATAATCTAAAATTAATTACCACTTTTTAAATTATCTGCTTCCTCTTTACTTAAATAATCATTCTTAACCATAGCATCAATCACCATATTTTGTCTCTGTATAGATAAATCAGTCTTGTTTTTTAACGAATATACACTTGGAGCATTTGGAAGTCCTGCAAGCATTGTTATCTCATCAAGAGTAAGCTTGCTTGGTTCTTTATCAAAATATCCCATTGAAGCATCATAAATACCATAATAACCAGAGCCAAAATATACTATATTTGCGTATAACTCAAGTATTTCTTCTTTAGAATATTTTTTCTCAAGTTCAATTGCAGTAATAGCCTCAGCAACTTTTCTTACAAAGCTTTTCTCCTGTGAATAATACATATTTTTAGCAAGTTGCTGTGTAAGTGTACTTCCACCTTCAACTAAACTCATATTTGCTATATCAGTTACTACAGCTCTAAGAATCGACTGTATATCTATACCCTTATGTTTATAGAATCTACTATCCTCTATCGAAACTAAAGCATTTATATATGATTTTGGTATATTTTCATAAGTAATATAGTTTTCTTTACTTCTAATTTCTTCAACTTTAGTTGTAATTGGCACTTCTTCTATTTTCTTTTTATATAATTTCTTTCCATCATTAAATACTTTTACCGAGAAAACAATTAAAATTACAACTAAAATTATTAATATATATTTTAAAAACTTAAAAAAAGATTTCATATATCTTCCCTCTTTAAACTTATTATACAATATATATTTACATTAAACAAGAAATCGAGTAGAGAAAATTTACAATTGTAAATTTGTCCCTCTCACACCACCGTACGTACCGTTCGGTATACGGCGGTT